>CALZIL010000010.1 GCA_945787495.1 uncultured Afifella sp.
GGCGGACACGGATTTTTATTCAAGCCAGGGCCATGCGGCGATCCCCGCGCGCGGCCCGCTAGCGGCCCTCACCGTCGCGGGCGCAGTCTCCGGCTGGCAAGAAGCGTTACGGATGAGCGAAGCGTGGGGCGGGCGGTTGCCGCTGTCGCGCCTGCTCGCCGACGCCATCCATTATGCCCGCCACGGCATGCCCGTCACCCGGACGCTGAATGCAAATGCCGAAGACAAACGTGGCGAACTGGAGAGTATCCCGGGCTTTGCGGAAGCCTTTTTGCCAGATGGCGCACCGCCGGAAATTGGCGCGCGCTTCGTCCAGGAAAAATTAGCCGCAATTCTAGAACACCTTGCCGAAGTCGGTCTTGACGATTTTTATCGTGGCGACCTTGCCCGGTCCATGGCCGGCGATCTTGAGGCATCCGGCAGCCCGTTGCGGTTCGCCGATCTGGAGGGCCATCACGCCTATCAGGTGGAGGCCCTGACCGTTGAGCTCGCCGCGGCTCGGCTTTATAACATGCCGCCGCCGACCCAGGGGCTGGCCTCGCTGATGACGCTGGCGATCTTCGAGCGGCTTGGCTGCCAGAAGCCGGAAACGTTCGACTATGTGCATGGGCTTGTCGAGGCGGCCAAACGCGCCTTCCTGATACGCGATGCCCACATCACCGACCCCGCCTATATGAGTGTCGATCCCCGCACCTTCCTTGAAGGGGAAACGCTGGACGCGGCTGGACGCGACATCGACCCCGGCAAGGCATTGCCCTGGCCGCGGCCGGCAAATTCGGGCGATACGGTCTGGCTTGGCGCAATCGACGGCGGCGGTCGTGCGGTCAGCTTCATCCAGAGCATCTATTGGGAATTCGGCTCCGGTCTGGTGCTGCCGGAATCCGGTGTTCTTTGGCAAAACCGCGGAACCAGTTTTTCGCTCAACGAAAAAGCCGTCAATGCGCTCAAGCCCGGCCGCAAGCCATTCCACACCATTCAGCCGGCAATGGCGCTGTTCAAGGACGGCCGGGTCATGCCCTATGGCACGATGGGCGGCGAGCACCGCGCTGGCTGCTGGGACGCACCTGGGGTGAGGCGCGAACCAATCTTCGCCTTGAAAACCGCTTCGACCCGTCAGTGATCGATGCCCTTGCCAAGGCCGGTCATGATGTTGAGGTGGTCGGTCCTTTTGATGAGGTCATGGGGCACGCCGGCGCGCTGGTGCGCCATTCGAGCGGGGTGATCGAAGCGGCAAGCGATCCGCGCAGCGATGGTGCGGCGGCCGGCTTCTAGAGCCTGCCCGTGCACAGCCTAGAAATTCAGCGAAATATCCCTGTGAGCGGCCATGCAACTGGCGATCTCGATGGCCTCGTCCTTGGGCAGTTCCGGCTGCTTGCGCAGACCGATCGTGCCGCGGATCGTTTCCTCATAGGCTGAGAGCCCCGGCAGCAGGTCCTGTTCGGCCTTTTGCCGCCAGGCCAGCTCTTCATCATAAAGCTGCAAGGCCGTTGCAAGCGCTTGCCTCGCCTTTGCCGGATCCGGCGAGCGGCCGGTCAGCGCACGCCGTACTTTGCCGAGCTCGGATCGCAATTTGCTGGTGCCCTCGACATCGCCGACCAGGGTCCGGACCGCTGCAATCTTATTTGCCGCTTCGTCCGGCGGTTGGCTTCCGATAATTTTGCCGAGCCCATCAAGTTCATCTCTTAGCGCCGCAAATGCGCCGGCCCCGGCGATGATGGCTATGGCTTCCTGAACCGGTTCATAGGCCGTATCGGCATTGCGGCGATAGAGCGTGCGGGCCTTTTGCTCGACATTGAGCAATTGCGAATATCGCTTTTGCTCGTCGGTCCAGGCAGCGGGAATTGAAGCCTCCAGCGCCTTTCTTTCCGCCTCCAGTTTCGACACGCTGTCGGCAAGTGCTTGTTTGCGCCGCTGGGCGTTTGCATCGTCACCGGAAATGCGCCCGAGGTCGGTACGCATTTCGGCGATACGCGCATCGAGACGCGCCATATCCGCCTGCACCCGCCGGGCCTGCCTATGCAGGGGCCGGTAGGCCGTCGTGCGCGCATCGATTGCCGCCTCGGCCGTGCCGATATCGGCAACCAGGGTGAACGTTTTGTCCGCCAGATCGAAGCTTTTGCCCAATTCGTCCTGCATTTTTTCAGGCAGGCTGCTCATATCCAGTTGACGCGCCCGACCGATCGCCGCGCCGATCTCGCTGCTGCGCGAGCCGTATCGGGCAAAAACGATCTCCTCCATGCAAAGCTGCAGTTTCGGGTTCACTGGCGGCGGCGCGGTTTCGGCCGTCAGCGAAATGCGCAACGGCAGATAGTTTACCAGCTTGGGGTTGTAGGCCACGACCACCAGCGCCAGGAGCTGCAGGCAGATAAAGGCAATCACGCCCTTGTACATCGACAAGGTCTTGACCGCGGCAGGGGCGACGCCACGCAGATAGAACAGCGCGAAGCCGAAGGGCGGTGTCAGGAACGACGTCTGGATATTGAGCCCGATCATCACGCCCAGCCACACCGCGGTGATATTGGCGGACGGATCGGCGAGCAGGATCGGCGCCACGATCGGCACGACGACGACAGCAATTTCGATGAAATCAAGGAAGAAGCCGAGAATGAAGATGACCGCCATGACAATAATAAACTGGCCCCAGAATCCGCCGGGCAGGCTGGTGAGAAAATCTTTGACAAGCACTTCGCCGCCAAAAGCGCGGAATGCGGCGGTGAGCATGGCGGCGCCGAGCAGGATGATGAAGACAAGCGAGGTCGTCTTGGCCGTCTCCACCATGACGCCGGTCAGCGTATTGTCCGTCTTGTAGGCCCGCAGGCCGCTCCATATCAGCGCCGCCAGCAGAAAGACGACGGCGATAATCGCCACCACCAGCCAGGAAACGTCGGCGCTTGTTGCGACATTTTTGACGTTGATGGGATGGACCTGGGTAATGACGAGAATGACGGTGACGGAGACAACCGCGAGCCCGGCCGGCCAATAGGCGCGGGCGCGGCCCTCATAGAGCCGGTAACCGGCCATGATCAACGCTCCGGCGGCGCCGATGGCGCCGGCCTGGTTGACCGTGGCGATACCCATGATGATCGAGCCCAGGACGATGAAGATCAGCGCCAGCGGCGGGATCAGCGCCATCGCCACGCGGCCGGCGAAGCGCGCGTCATATTTGCCGTCATAGGGCACGGCGGGCGCCGAACTGGGCCTGAAATACGCCAGCAAGGCGATAAACACTATGTAGACGCCGACGAGCACCAGTCCGGGCACGAAGGCGCCCAGAAACATCTCGCCAGCACTGGTCGACGACACGTCGAATTGCGACGGCATCGTCAACTCGCCGGTGGTCGCCTTGTGGAGCACCTTGCGGGCGCTGCTGGCCTGGTCGGTGGCGCTGGCCAGCTGGTCGGCGAGGATAATCAGCACGATGGACGGCGGAATGATCTGCCCCAGCGTGCCGGAGGCCGCGATCGTGCCGGTCGCCAGCGGGTGCGAGTAGTTGTTGCGCAACATCGCCGGCAACGAAATCAGGCCCATGGCGACGACGGTAGCGCCGACAATGCCGGTCGTCGCCGCCAGCAGGGCGCCGACAAACACCACCGACATGCCCAGACCGCCGCGCACCGGGCCGAACAATTGCGCCATGGTGACCAGCAGATCTTCGGCGATGCGCGAGCGTTGCAGCATGATGCCCATGAAAACAAACAAGGGAATGGCGATCAGCGTGTCGCGCTCCACTTCCCAATAGACGCCGCGAAAATTGGTGACGCCGGCATTCAGCCATTCAGACGGACCGGCCTGGGCAAAATAGGCGTCCGGACTACCGGTGAAGAGATATCCGGCAAGTGCGGCAAGCCCGACGCTGATGATGGCCGAACCGGGCAGGGCGAACGCCACCGGAAATCCCGAGCCCAGTGCCGTGACCATCAGCATGATCAGCAGAAACAGAAATAACAGCTCCATGGATCCGTCAGCCCTCTAACGCGCCATGTGATTGCACGGCGCGTTTGCCTGGCTCTTCGCGAATATCGGCAACGGCCTCCAGAAAATAGCCGGTGAACTGGATGAGCATCGAAATGGCGAAAATGCCTAGGAAGCCCGCCATCCAGTATTTGACATACATGCCAAAACCGGTCTGGGTGACCTCAAACCGAAGCAGGGCACTGTTGATCACGGCGGACTTGCCACTCATGCCAAAACCGATGATCACCCAGCAAAGCGTCATGCCAAGCAGAACGGAACCGGCGGCATTCACCACACCCTTGGTGCGCTCGGAAAATGTCGAATAAAGCACATCGACCCGGACATGGCCTTCCTCCAGCAACGTATAGGCGCTGGCGAACAGGAAAAGCGCCGCATACCAGAAGCGCACCAAGTCTCCCATAAAGGCCTGCTCATAGGAGAAGATGAAGCGGGTCAGCACAATCAGCAATTCGGCAGCGGCGACCAACAGCGCCAGCCAGTGAAAGCCAAGCCCGCGATTGATGACAGCGATCGCCAGCCCCAGCGCCGCCATCGGGAAATGCACATAGAAGCCGCGGAACTGGGAACGGCCGAGATCGGTGGCCAACTCCGCTCCGAACAAGCCGGGCAGCAGGCCCTCAACCCGCAGAAACGACACCACCATATCGGCCAGACCGATCAACAGCACCGCCCAAAAGGACGCGCGGATCAAATAGGCGGTCACGGCATACATGGCATTGCTGTCGGGCCGCAGTGGCCGGGCCGGGGTCGCCAGCACATAGCCGACTGCGCCGGCGATTCCGGCGCCATACAAAAGCAGCTGAATCCAGGCCAGTGCCGGCTGGCCGGCGGCCGGACCGCCAGGCAGCAACGGTCCCGGCCAATCCCGCCAATTGGTCAGGTAGTTGTTAAGGAGAAAGACGGCCATCACGGCGACGCCACACCAAGCGAATGCGCGCGCCACCACATTGACCGGCACCGCTTCGCCGGGCGCTGCAGACGCCACCGCCTGACCGGTATCAGTCATCTTCAACGCGCCTCTTGGAAAGGGACGGGGCATTGCCCCGTCCCGCATCATCTTTGCGATTGCCGGCGAGCCTAAAGACCCAGCACCCGATTCCGCTGATTGATGAAGGCAGCGTCGGACAGGCCGGACCAGCGGCCGATATCGTCGCGCGCCTTGGCGAAACTGTCATGGATCTTCGCCGCCAGGTCGCTGTGCTGGCGGGTCTCGTCGAAGACCTCTTGCGCCGCTTCGCCGAAGCTGTCGTAGATCTCGTCGCTGAACTGGCGCAACTCAACGCCGTGATCGTTGACCAGCCGGGTTAGGAAAGCGCCGTTATTGGCGTTGGTCTCCGCCATCATCCGGGCGTTTTCTTCGTTGCACGCAGCAATGATGATCGCCTGGTCTATCGCCGACAAGCCGTCCCACCACGACCGGTTGACACCGAAGGAGATCATTGAGCCCGGCTCGTGCATGCCTGGCCAGTAGTAATACTTGGCCGCTTCGTAAAACTTCATGAAATAGTCGTTGAAGGGGCCGACCCATTCTGTGGCATCAATGGCGCCGGAGACCAGGTTCTCGTAAATCTGGCCGCCGGGCAGCGAGACCGGCGAGGCGCCGAGCTTGGCCATGACATCGCCGCCGAGGCCGGGGATGCGCATTTTCAGACCTTTCAGGTCATCGGCTGATTCGATCTCCTTGTTGAACCAGCCGCCCATCTGCACGCCGGTATTGCCGCAGTTGAAGTTGATGACGCCGAACTCTTTGCCGATCTCGTCCCAAAGCTCCTGTCCGCCGGCGTATTTGATCCAGGCGTCGATCTCCGTATAGGTCAAGCCGAACGGCACAGCCGTGAAATAGGCCCAGCCGGGATGCTTGCCTTTCCAGTAGTAATCCGCGGCGATGTAGGCTTGCGAATTGCCGGAAGCAACCTCATCGAAAGAATCGAACGCGCCGACTTTCTCGCCGGCCGCGAAGTAGGTCACGTTGACCCGGCCTTCCGTCAGCTCCTGAATGCGCGCCGCCAGGCGCTGGGCCGGAATACCGAGGCCGGGAAAATCGCGCGGCCAGGTGGAGACGATGGCCATTTCCGTCTTGGCTTGCGCCAGCGCCGGTGCGGCAAGCGCCGTGGTTGCGGCTGCAGCCGAAGCCGTGCCGGCTGTCTTGATAAATGAACGACGATCCATTTGATTTATCACTCCCTGATTTTTTGTTGAACAGGAGCCGTTTAGACCCCGTACTTCCCCTCTTGTCCACCATCTGCGTTTGCGAAAATCGCTGTGCTTCGCAAGCATCAGGCGTGAGCCATTCGCACGCATCAACCTTTGGCCTAATGCAGGTCCAAATTCCTCGATTGCAACTGGACAGCCAATGGCCGGCAGCAGGACTGACCCAAGCGCAACGTAAGCCAGATCAGCCGTGGCGGGCAAGAGCCGCAGCCCTGCGGCGAATTGCACCGAGCCCGCGCCACTCAACCAGGTTACGAACCGCTGGAGCCCGGTCGTTCGATGCCATTGATGTGAAATCGGAAAATGGAGCGGGCGATGGGATTCGAACCCACGACCCCAACCTTGGCAAGGTTGTGCTCTACCCCTGAGCTACGCCCGCTTTTGCCGCCGTCAAACGCGGCGCGCCGTATATGGCGCATGGCCAGATTGAAAGCAAGACCGATTGCAGCCGGACAGCATTGTGCATCGCCGCGCCATTCGCTAAGCCCATCCCAGGCAATGGAGATCGCATGCAATGGCAGCAACGCCCGACGACCTCATGGCGTTTCTGGACAGTCTGGAAATTGCCACCCGGACTGTCAGCCATCCGGCCTTGTTCACCGTCGCCGATTCACAGAAATTGCGCGGCGAGATCGCCGGAGGCCACACCAAGAATCTGTTTTTGAAGGACAAGAAGGGCGCACTGTTTCTCGTCGTCGCCGAGGAGGATGCCGTCATCGACATGAAAGGCCTTCACAAGCTGATCGGCTCGGCCCGCTTGTCCTTCGGCAAGCCCGATCTGTTGATGGAGGTTCTTGGCATATTGCCGGGATCGGTTACGCCGTTTGCCGCGATCAACGACGAGGCCGGCCGCGTCAGCGTCATTCTCGATGAGGGTCTCATGCGCCATGAGCGCCTGAATTTTCACCCTCTGGAAAACACCGCGACCACGTCGATTGCCGCAAATGATATGATCGGCTTTTTGCGCGCCACCGGGCACGAGCCGAAGATCATCGCCGTTGCCGGCCAGAGCGCCGACGGAGATCAGGCTTCCACTCAGGCTTTGCAGGAGGGCTGATCGTTACCACATGCACAGCGCAGCACGATCACGCAAGATATCAGCCACGCGACGGACAGCCGGCCAATGCGCCGGGCAGGGGAATATTCGATGAGTTCAGAAAATCTCATTATCGGCAGCCAGCAACCAGCTGGAGCGGGCGAGGCGGGCGCTAAGGGCGCTGGCCCGGGCGCCGGTGAGCTGATCAAGGAGACGACGACGGCAGACTTTGCCGCCGACGTCATTGATGCCTCACGCGCGGCGCCGGTTCTCGTCGATTTCTGGGCGCCCTGGTGCGGCCCCTGCAAGCAGTTGACCCCGATCCTGGAAGGCGCGATCGGCAAGGCCGGCGGCAAGGTCAGGCTGGTCAAGATGAACATCGACGACCATCCGCAGATCCCCGGCCAGCTCGGCATCAAGTCGATCCCGGCGGTGATCGCCTTCAAGGACGGCCAGCCGCTCGACGGTTTCATGGGTGCATTGCCGGAAAGCCAGGTCATGGCATTTATCGAGCGTGTCGCCGGTCCGATCGGCCCCTCCGATACCGAGCAGGCCATTGCAGCGGCGGACGCGGCGCTGCAAGCCCATGACTACACAACCGCCGCCAGCCTTTATTCAACTGTGCTGCAAGGCGAGCCTGAGAATCTCGTTGCGCTGGCCGGCCTGGCGCAATGCCACATCGCCCTTGGCAATCTCGACCAGGCAAAGGGGCTGTTGTCGGCTGTCGCCGACGCAAAACGATCGGATCCGGCCCTTGCCGCGGTGCTGGCTGCCCTTGATCTTGCCGAAAAGACCAGCCATCTCGGCGATCCGGGCGATCTGGCGCGCAAGCTTGAATTGCAGCCGGACGATCATCAGACCCGCTTCGATCTTGGGCTCGCCCTGAACGCCCGCGGCGACCGGTCCGGCGCCGTGGAACAGCTTGTCACGATCCTCAGCCGCGATCGCCAATGGAACGAGGATGCGGCGCGCAAGCAGTTGCTGCAATTCTTCGAAGCCTGGGGCTCAAACGACCCGGCAACGCAAAATGGCCGCCAGCGCTTGTCATCGGTGCTTTTTTCCTAGTTTTAGGGAAATGATACCGGCAACCGGAATGATGGACCTGCCGTGACAATGCGGGCGGGAAACGGGCGTTACGAGAAACCGGCGGATCTCCCCGCCCGGATCCCGGTGTTTCCGCTGTCCGGCGCTCTGCTTCTTCCGGCCGGCCAGATGCCGCTGAATATTTTCGAACCGCGCTATCTGGCCATGATCGATCACGCCATGGCGACCGACCGGATTATCGGCATGGTTCAGCCGCGCCTCAACCAGTCGGACCGTTCGGCAATCGCGCAAATGGCTGATATTGGCTGCGCCGGGCGTATCGTCCAGTTCGCTGAAACCGGCGACGGCCGCTATCTCATCACCTTGGGCGGCATTTGCCGTTTCCGTATTCTTGAGGAGGCCGACGTCGACACGCCGTTTCGCCAATGCAATGTTTCCGCCGCCGCCTATGGCGATGACTTCAACCCGAAAAAGGGCGAAGACGCCGTCGACCGCAAAGCGCTGCTGCAGGCATTTCGCAATTATCTCGTCGCCAACGATCTGGAGGCCGACTGGGAAAGCGTCAACGAGGCGTCCAATGCCAGCCTGGTGACAGCGCTGGCCATGATGGCCCCGGCCGGCCCCGCCGAGAAGCAGGCGCTCTTGGAAGCGTGCGATCACAAAAGCCGCGCTGAATTGCTGATTGCGATAACGGAGATTGCCTTGGCCGGCGGAAGTGAGTCATCCTCGTCCCTGCAATGAAACCTGATGACCCGTTAGACGACACAGCCGGTGACAAGCCCGGCCCGGATGAAGCTGGCCCCGATGAGGCTGACAGCGTCCGCCAAGGCGGCCGCACGGTCGATCGCAAGCTGCTGGAAATTCTCGTCTGCCCGCTGACCAAGACGACGCTTGAATATGACGCCGCGCGGCAGGAACTTGTCAGCCGCGCCGCCAAGCTGGCTTTTCCGATCCGCGACGGCATTCCGATCCTTCTGGAGGAAGAAGCCAGGCAATTGAGCGATGATGACGACCGGCGCTAATACCAAAGGTCCTCACTGTTGACCCATATGATGACCCAAAATCGTCTGCCGACTAGGCGCGTCCCGACCGGTGATGCGGGGCATCGTCAGAGGGACGCAACGCCGTCAGGCGGGCGATTTCGGGTCACCGGAGGCTGGATAAATGCCGGTCATATGGGTCAACAGTGAGGACCTTTGGTATAACTGGCGAGATGGCAGAACAGGCCCGCAGCAAACGCAACCGCGACCGCCTCGTCAATGCCGCGGCCGAACTGTTCTGGCGGTGCGGCTATGACGGCACCAGCCTGGCCGATATCGCGACGGAGGCCGGTGTGCCGATCGGCAATGTCTATTATTACTTTCGCTCAAAGGCAGCGCTCGCCGATGCAGTCGCCAGGCTGATGGATTCTGAAACCCGCGCCGCTTTGTCCGGCATCAATGCTGCTCATCCGGCCCCCGACCAGCGGCTTGCGGCGCTTTTGGTACTTTTCTCCTCATCGAACGCGGCGCGAACGGAGCGCGGCTGCCCGATCGCCCGCGCCAGCCGTGATTTCCGTAACGACGCGCCGGACGCCGCCGAGCGCGCCGGCCGGATTTTTGGCCGGATCGGCGACTGGCTGGCCGAACAGTTGCAGACAAAACTGTCATCTGAAGAGGCACACGGCAGGGCCAGGCAGTGGCTGATGGCATGGCAGGGCGCGATCACCCTTGCCCATGCCGGCAACGACCGCTCGGTGCTTGATGAAGCGATCGCCGAACTCAACCGCCAGGTTGCGGTCATTTTCGCCTAAAGCGCATTCGGCAAAAGTGGGAACCGGTTTTCGGACAAAATGCGCGTAAAACTATAAAGCTAGAGTGCTTCGCCGCGCATCAGCTTTGGCAACTCGCCGCCAAAACCGGCCGCCTCGCCGATGAAACGCGATTTCAGCCCCGGCATCCTGTCGACAAGGCCAAGGCCGATATCGCGCGCGGCGCGCAACACCGGATTGCGGTTGGAGAAAAGCCGGTTCAACACATCGGTCGTCACACCCATCTGCCAGGTGTCGAAGCGCCGCCAGGTCTGGTAGCGCTCAAGCACGTCGACGGCTCCAATATCGAGGCCGAGCCGGTACGCATCGACCACGGTTTCGGCCAACGCGGCAACGTCGCGGAAGCCGAGATTGAGACCCTGGCCGGCAATCGGATGGATAGCGTGCGCCGCATCGCCGAGAAGCGCCAGGCGCGACTGCACGAAATCGCGCGCCAAGATAAGACCGAGCGGATAGCCCTGCCGCGGCCCATCGAGTTCAAGGCCACCAAACCGATGTCCGAACCGCCGCTCCAGCTCCGTCAGGAAGACGAAATCATCGCTCTTTAACAACCGTCGCGCATCATCGACCTGCTCGGTCCACACGATCGACGAACGGTTTCCGGTCAGCGGCAGGATCGCAAACGGGCCGGCCGGCAGGAAATGCTCGATCGCCACGCCCTCATGCGGGCGCTCGTGCCGCACATTGGTGACGATCGCCATTTGCGGATAGCGCCATGATGACGTCTTGATGCCGGCAAGCGCCCTGAGCCGGGAGCGAACACCGTCGGCCGCGACCAGCAGGCGCGCATGGATCGTCCCGCCGCTGCCGAGGTCGATTTCGACGCGCTCCGGCAGGACATCGAACCGGTCGACGCTGTCGGGTGCGATCATCTCCACGCCGGCCGCCTTTGCCGCCCGCGCGAGCGCGCCCAGCAGGACGCTGTTCGGCACCATGTGGGCAAACGGCTCGCCCTCCTCCACCGATCCATCGAAGGTCAGGAACACCGGCCGCACCGCGTCGCCGGTTTTGCTGTCGGTGACTTCCATGGAAATGATCGGCTGCGCCTCGGCGGCGACTGCCGTCCAGACGCCCAGCGCCGCCAGCATGCGCTGCGCCGCCGCAGCGATCGCCGAGGCTCGCTGGTCCCCCGGCGCATCACCCGATTTACCGCCGATGACCCGGATATCGACCACCGTGACCGCCAGGTCCGGCGCCGCCTTGCGCAAAGCCAGAGCGGCGGCAAGCCCGGCCGTGCCGCCGCCGGCAATGACGATGTCGCGATGGCGCGCTTTGCCTGTCATTTTCCGTACCCCATCCGGCCTACACCCGCATAAGCGGCCTTCCTTTACGGCACGGCTTGACTTGCATCGCGCCCACGCCGAATACCACGCCCGATTGCCTGTCTCCGTTTTGCCGTCCTGACGACAGCGCCTTGAAAGCGATTGCCATGACCGATGCCGTTGCCAACTTGCTGTCCATACTCGACCTGGAAACACTGGAACACAATCTTTTCCGCGGCCGCAGCCCCCAGGTCGGCTGGCAGCGCGTCTTCGGCGGCCAGGTGATCGGACAGGCGCTGGTCGCCGCCTTGCGAACTGTTGACCTCGACCGGTCGGCTCATTCCCTGCACGGTTATTTCATGCGGCCGGGCGATCCGGCCGTGCCGATCATCTATGAAGTCGACCGGATCCGCGACGGCAAGAGCTTCGTCACCCGGCGGGTCGTCGCCATCCAGCATGGCCAGGCCATCTTTTCCATGTCGGCCTCCTTCCATCGCACCGAGGAGGGTCTGGACCATCAGCTGCCAATGCCCGACGTGCCGCGGCCGGACGAGCTGATGTCGGATAACGAGATGAAGGCGATGGTCATGGCGACCGCACCCGACAACGTCAAAGCCTATTGGCAACGCGAGCGGCCGATCGAGATGCGCCCGGTGACGCTCAAGCATTATGTCAGCCGCGAGCCGCTGGAGCCGGTCCAGCACATCTGGTTCCGCGCCACCGGCAAATTGCCCGACATCGCGGCCATCCACGATTGCGTGCTGGCCTATGCCTCCGACATGACCTTGCTCGACACGGCGCTGTTCGCCCATGGCCGCTCGATCTTCGACCGCGACTTGCAGGTCGCCAGCCTCGACCACGCCATGTGGTTTCACCGGCCATTCCGTGCCGATCAGTGGCTGCTTTATGCCCAGGACAGCCCCAATACCTTTGGTTCACGCGGCTTTTGCCGCGGCAGCATCTATTCCGAAGACGGTCACCTCGTCGCTTCCGCGACGCAGGAAGGTCTGGTACGGCTTCGGCGAAAATAACATTTGCCGATTTTTTCATCATTCACGATTTAGCGATGAAATATTAGGCAACTCTGCGGCTTTGCAGATTGGTGTAGATTCGCCTCGCCAAAAATTATCATTATCATTCAACAGCTTATAGCTTCCACGGGATTCTGGCACGCAATTTGATTGGCTCCCATCAGGCGGTGGCGCGGATGCCGCCGTTTCACACCGGAAACGCCGCTGGGCGGGGAGCCGATAATCGAATGAAACTGATCATGGCGATCATAAAGCCGTTCAAGCTCGACGAGGTGCGTGATGCGCTGACCGGGCTGGGCGTCGAGGGCCTGACCGTGAGCGAGGTCAAGGGCTACGGGCGGCAAAAAGGCCACACGGAAATCTATCGGGGCACCGAATATGCCGTCAATTTCCTGCCCAAGCTGAAAATCGAAATCGCCGTTGCCGAAGCCGACACCGACAAGGTGGTCGAGGCCATCATCGCTGCCGCCAAGACCGGACAGATCGGCGACGGCAAGATTTTTGTCACGACGATCGACCATGCCGTGCGTATCCGCACCGGCGAGACCGATGCCGACGCCCTTTAGGGCGCAGGTGACGGATACCCTCACAGACATGCGAAAAAGGACGAAACCATGCGTTTGAGAAACATTTTCACCGGGGCGGCTGCAATCGGCGCGCTATCGCTGCTGGCGGCGCAGCCGACAATGGCGCAGGACGCCGCCTCGACGGAGGCCAGCGTCGATGTGCAGAACATCTTCAACACCTTGTTGTTCCTGATCGGCGGTTTCCTCGTCATGTGGATGGCTGCCGGCTTCGCCATGCTGGAAGCCGGGCTGGTGCGCTCCAAGAACGTTTCCATGCAATGCGTGAAGAATATCGGGCTCTATTCCGTGGCCGGCATCATGTACTGGCTGATCGGCTACAACCTCATGTATTCCGGCGTCGATGGCGGTTTTTTCGGCGCGCCGACGCCGGTCAGCTTCCCCGAAGCCGGCGCCGCGACCGCCGACCCGGACGCCAATTATGCGGCGGCATCGGACTGGTTCTTCCAGATGGTCTTTTGCGCAACGACTGCCTCGATCGTTTCGGGCACTCTGGCGGAGCGGATCAAGCTCTGGCCGTTCCTTATCTTCACCATCGTCCTGACCGGCATTCTCTATCCGATCACCGGCGCCTGGCAGTGGGGCGGCGGCTGGCTGTCTGAAAGGGGCTTCTCCGATTTCGCCGGCTCCACGCTCGTTCATTCCGTCGGCGGTTGGGCGGCTTTGACCGGCGCCATTCTTCTGGGCGCGCGAAAGGGCAAATATGGTCCTGGCGGCGAGGTTCATCCCATGCCCGGATCGTCGATCCCGCTGGCCACGCTTGGCACCTTCATCCTCTGGCTCGGCTGGTTCGGCTTCAACGGCGCCTCGCAGCTTGCTATCGGCACCGTCTCCGATGCGGCCGACGTTGCGCGGATCTTCGTCAACACCAATCTCGCGGCCGCCGCCGGCGTTGTCGTCGCAATCGTCCTGACGCAAGTCATCTACAAAAAGGTCGACGTCACAATGGCACTCAACGGCGCCCTTGCCGGTCTCGTCTCAATTACCGCGGAGCCGCTGACGCCAAGCGTACCGGCGGCCTTGTTCATCGGCGCGGTCGGCGGTGTGATCGTCGTCTTCACCGTGCCGCTGCTCGACAAGCTGAAGATCGACGACGTTGTCGGCGCCATCCCGGTCCACCTTCTGGCCGGCATCTGGGGCACGCTCATCGTTCCGCTGACCAATGACGGCGCCAGCTACGCAACCCAGATCTTCGGCATCGCCGCAATCGGCATCTTCACGCTCCTCGCCAGCGGCCTTGTCTGGGGCATTCTCAAGGCGAGCCTGGGAATCCGCGTCGGCGAGGAAGAAGAAGCGCTCGGTCTCGACAAGGTCGAGATTGGCGTGGAGGCCTATCCGGAGTTCGGAACCGGCAGTCAGCGAATCTGACGCGCCATCAGGCCGCTCCTGCGCAGCAGCCCGCCAAGCTGCAACCACACAAGCCCGGGCTTTTCGCCCGGGCTTTTTCACCCATCCGGACTATTGCAACGTGGCACGCCACACCGGCCCTCGGCACGTCGATTTTCTGCCCCGGCCGGCGTTTCTGGTTAATGAGCTCTTAACCCCGCGCGCTTAGGCTTGCATGGCCGGTGAATCGGCGATTGTGGGGCGGCTTCGAATAGCTGCAACCGAGGATTTGTCAAAAAGGCAATCAACAGACCCCGGCAGACCTATGTCCATGAGCTTCGGCCCGACCAGCGACTATTTTTCTCCCTTCGGCTCCCTCCGGCATGTCTTTCGCCGTTACGGCCTTGCCGGCACAGGCGCGGCGATTCTCATCGCTGCCGCCACCCTGATCGCCAGCCTGATGACCTGGCGCGTGGACGATCCGAGCCTGAGCTTTGCCACCAACGCCCCGGTCAGCAACATACTCGGTGTGCCCGGCGCAATCATCGCCGACCTTGTCATGCAGTTTCTTGGTCTCGCCGCGATCGCCCTCGTGCTCACCGCGATCACCATAGGCTGGTCGCTGTTGCGCCTGCGCCCGCTCCGCCATCCGCTTGGCCAGGTCGCCGCCGGATTCTTTGGCATTCTGCTTGCAAGCTTTGCCCTCGCCTGCCTGCCCGTCTTCGGCCGCTGGCCATTGCCGGTCGGTCTTGGTGGCGTCATCGGCGATGTCATTCTCGGCATTCCCGAAGCAATTGCCGGCGGTCCGCTGTCAGCCGGTATCCGCGTTGCCCTGACCATCATAGCCACCGGCGCGGCGCTCGGTCTGCTGGTGTCGGCCTGCGCCAGCACCGCAAGAACCCGGCAGGAACCGGGATTTGAACGCAACCATGCGGTCTGGGAGGAGGGCGTTGCGGGAGAACGGGCCGGTGACGGGTTCGACGACGAATTCGGCTTGCCCGTCCTTGCCGGCATATTCACCCACTGGTACCTGGCCTTGCGCAACCTTCCCGCCCGGTTGTTCACCCGATCGTTCTGGCGCCGGACCCTGCACCGCCCGGCCGATGATTGGCCGCCAGCCGCGGACGGCCGCCAGGAGCCTGCCTTTTTTGACGGCATGGACACAGACCCGGCATCGGATTATTTCAGACCGGTCGGCATCGCCGGTCCGGATTCGCGCGTCTCGGCGCCGGCGGCACGGCCCAAGCCGGGCAAGCGCGCCCGCCGCGAATCGCAACCCTCGCTGCTTGATACGCAGGGCTATGAGCTGCCGCCCCTGCATCTGTTGAGCGAACCCAAGGCCCGTGCCCGCGGCAGCGCCCTCAACCCGGCGGCGCTGGAGCAGAATGCCCGCATTCTGGAGGGCGTGCTTGAGGATTTCGGCGTCCGCGGCGAGATCATCAATGTTCGCCCCGGTCCCGTCGTCACCCTTTACGAACTGGAACCGGCCCCCGGCATCAAGTCATCCCGGGTCGTCGGCCTGGCCGACGATATCGCCCGCTCCATGAGCGCCATCGCCGCCCGTGTCGCCGTCATTCCCGGCCGCAATGTCATCGGCATCGAATTGCCCAATGCCGGCCGCGAGATCGTCTATCTGCGCGAAATGCTCGCCGCTACCGATTTTGAGAAATCGCGCGCCAAGCTGGCGGTTGCCCTCGGCAAGACCATCGGCGGCGAACCGGTTGTCGTCGATCTGACGAAAATGCCGCATCTGCTCGTCGCCGGCACCACCGGCTCGGGCAAGTCCGTCTCCATCAACACCATGATTCTGTCGCTCGTCTACCGGCTGACGCCCGAGCAGTGCCGGCTGATCATGATCGATCCGAAGATGCTTGAACTTTCGGTCTATGACGGCATCCCGCATCTCCTGACGCCGGTCGTCACCGATCCGAAGAAGGCGGTCGTGGCACTGAAATGGTCCGTGCGGGAAATGGAAGAGCGCTACAAGCAGATGTCGAAGCTCGGCGTGCGAAACATCGACGGCTTCAACCAGCGCGTCGCCGTGGCCAAAAAGAAGGGCGAGGTGATCACCCGCACGGTGCAGACCGGCTTCGACCACGACACCGGTGAGGCGATTTTCGAGACCGAGGAACTCGATCTGCAGCCGATGCCGTTCATCGTCGTCGTCATCGACGAAATGGCCGACCTGATGATGGTCGCCGGCAAGGACATCGAGGGCACCGTCCAGCGCCTGGCGCAGATGGCGCGCGCCGCCGGCATCCATGTTGTCATGGCCACCCAGCGGCCTTCCGTCGATGTCATTACCGGCACCATCAAGGCCAATTTCCCGACCCGCATTTCCTTCCAGGTCACATCCAAGATCGACAGCCGCACCATTCTGGGCGAGCAGGGTGCCGAGCAGCTGCTCGGCCAGGGCGACATGCTCTACATGGCCGGCGGCGGACGCATCCAGCGCGTCCACGGCCCGTTCGTCTCTGACAGTGAGGTCGAGGACATCGTCGCCCATCTCAAGGAGCAGGGTACGCCTGAATATCTGGAATCGATCACCGACGAGTTCGACGAACCGGGCGCCGGATTCGATCCGCTTGCCGGCGGTTCCGATGAATCGAATGACCTTTACGACCGCGCCGTCGCCATCGTCCTGCACGACCGCAAGGTCTCCACCAGTTACATCCAGCGGCGCTTGTCGATCGGCTATAACCGGGCCGCGTCGATTATCGAGCGCATGGAGCAGGAAGGCGTAATCGGGCCGGCCAACCATGCCGGCAAGCGCGAAATCCTGGTCGGCGAAAATGGCGGCGTCGCCGCCTGATGCCTGTATCGGCCCTTGTTTCGTCGCAAAGAATGACTAGCTGGAAACCGGGCGTAAAACGGCAGAATTTGAAAGAGGCACCCAAGCCATGAAAATTACTCAACTGGTTCGCATCGCCGTGCTCACCACCGTGCTCGCCGCGACCACAAGCGGTGCCGAAGCCGTCGCACGCACACCGCAGGAGAACAGCGCGCTCAGTTCGATCTCCGCAAAGCTTGGTGCTGTGCGGACGATGAACGGCGAATTCGTCCAGTTCGGACCCACCGGCGACCGCACAGAAGGCAAATTCTTTCTGGCACGGCCGGGCAAGGTGCTGTTCCAATACGATCCGCCGACGCCGATCAGCGTCATTGCTGACGGAAAATCCGTGCTTGTTCACGACAGGCGGCTGCAGACCTATGACATCTGGCCGCTATCGAAGACGCCGCTGAAATTCCTGCTCGATTCGACCCTCGATCTGGCATCCTCCGAGCGGGTGGAATCGGTCACCATCGAGCCCGATCTGATCCGGGTCGTCGTGGTTGACGATTCCAGGTTCGGCGGTGGCAGGCTGACCTTGTTCTTTGACGCGGCGACGAACGAATTGCGCCAGTGGACAGTGACCGACGAGCAGGGTCTTGAGACGACCGTGGCGATCTACAATGTCGAGATCGGCAACAAATTGTCGAAGAAGATCTTCCGCATCGATTACAACGCTGCCACCAATGCGCGGCGCACCAAGAACGAGCGCTAACTCTCTCTGGCAGCAGCCCGCACGGCGTATCTGTGGACCCATTTGCCGATGGCCTTTCGCGGACGCGCCGGGTTTGCCACTTTGAGTCATGGCTTTTTCAATCACCACCTGGAACATCAATTCCGTCAGGCTGCGTATCGGCCTGGTTCAGCGGTTCCTCAAGCGCGCCGCGCCGGACGTCCTGTGCCTGCAGGAAACCAAATGTCCCAATGACAGCTTTCCGGTCCGCGCTTTTAAGGAATCCGGCTACCCGCACATCGAGATTCACGGCCAGAAGGGTTATCACGGCGTCGCCGTCATTTCACGGCACCCGCTGTCCGATATCGATCGCCGCCAGTTCTGCGGCCGCGACGATACCCGCCATATCGGCGTGTCCGTCCGTCACGGCCGGCGCCCAATCCGCGTGCATAATTTCTACGTTCCCGCCGGTGGTGACGAGCCGGACCCGGAAAAGAACTGGAAATTCGCCCACAAGCTGGATTTCCTCGACGAAATGAAAGCCTGGCTGGGCGAAGGCGCAACACCGTCCACCCTGCTTGTCGGCGACCTCAACATCGCGCCGCTGGAGACCGATGTCTGGTCGCACCGCCAGCTCTTGAAAGTGGTCAGCCACACGCCGGTCGAAACGCAGCGGTTCGAGGAGGTCCGCGCCGCCGGCGGGTGGGCCGATGTCATGCGGACCATCGTTCCGCCGCAAGACAAGCTTTTCACCTGGTGGAGCTATCGCTCGCCCAATTGGGAGACATCCGACCGGGGCCGCCGTCTCGATCACGTCTGGGCATCACCCGATCTTGCGAAAAAGGCGACGGCCATGGAGGTTCTCAAAGAAGCCCGCGGCTGGGAAAAACCGTCCGATCACGTCCCGGTAACGGTCACCTTCAAATAAGGTGCGGCCCCTACGCTTGGATCGCGCCGATACGCCGGGCGATCCGATTGTAGTCTGTCGCTGACTGCGCCACGCGATCGGCAATGCGGGCGCGGATCGCCGCCGCCATTTCCGGATATTCATCGAGAAACCGGCGAAACACCGCACGCCGGATCTGCAGGACCTGGGCGGGCTCCGCGACGCGGACCGTTTCCATCGCCTTGGCCTCAACGATGAGCGCCCGCTCGCCGATCAGGGCGCCCGGCTCGAAAGTCCGGCTTTCTTCGCCACGCGACGCGGTCACCAGGCCCTTTGTGATGACATAGGCGGAGTGCAACGGCTGCCCGGCCTCATGCAGAACCGTGCCCGCCGGCAATGAGCGCGCCTCGGCGGAAAAGGCCAGCAGCCGAAGATGCTCGTTGTCGAAACCGGCAAAGAACGGCACCGCACCGATCAGCGAAATATCAGCATCAAGGCTCATGACAGCACCATTTACAGGATCATTGCGGGCTCGGGGCGGGATTACTGGACAAGTTTGTAACCGCCCGATTCAGTCACCAGTATTTCGGCACTGGACGGATCGCGTTCGATTTTCTGGCGCAAGCGGTAGATATGGGTTTCCAGCGTATGCGTCGTCACGCCGGAATTGTAGCCCCAGACCTCTGACAACAGCACGTCGCGCGTAACCGTGCGCTCGCCGGCCCGATAAAGGTATTTCAGAATAGACGTTTCTTTTTCCGTCAGCCGGATCTTGCCGCCATTTTCCTCAACCAGAATTTTCGATGCCGGCTTGAAAGTGAACCGGCCAATCGAAAATGTCGCGTCTTCGCTTTGTTCATGCTGGCGCAGATGCGCCCGGATCCGCGCCAGAAGCACGGCAAAGCGGAACGGCTTGACGACATAGTCATTGGCGCCGGCCTCAAGGCCTAGAATGGTGTCGGAATCCGTATCCTGGCCGGTCAGCATGATGATCGGCGCCTTGACCCCGGCCTTGCGCAAGAGCTTGACCGCCTCGCGGCCGTCCATATCGGGCAGGCCGACATCCATGATGACCAGATCGACATGACCGTCCTTGGCATGCTTGACGCCCTTGGACGCCGTGTCTTCATGGGCGATATCGAACTCATCGTAGAGCGACAATTGCTCGACCAAGGCTTCGGCCAGATCGGCGTCATCATCGACAATCAGTATTTTTCGCGATGTCATCACTCACTCCGGTCTTGAAAGTTCGCCGCAATCCAGGCGATGTCGAGATCGCTATACCAGTCCGGCCGGAACGCAGGGGCAGTGCATGCACGCAAAACTGTTCACATCTGCGACAAAGATAAAACTCGTGGCGCAAAATACCAGTCCATCGTCGCGTATTATTGTTTTGCCGCTGCCCGCCCGCGGCCATTCCGGCCGGATGCGAATCGGCACAATGGAAATGCCCTGCGCACTGGGACGGTCCGGCGCGGTCACGATCAAGCGCGAAGGCGATGGCGGAACACCGGTCGGACGCATGCGGCTTGTCCGCCTATGCGTCCGCCGCGACCATCTGCCCGGCCCGACCAGCGCGGTGTCATCAAAACCAATCAGCCGGCACGACGGCTGGTGCGACGATCCGCGCGACGGGCGTTATAACCGGCCCGTCCGGCTGCCGGTGTCCGCCAGCGCCGAGACGCTGTGGCGGCAAGACCATCTGTATGATGTCGTCGGCATTCTGGACTGGAATCTGCGGCCACGCATCCGTCACCGCGGCAGCGCCATATTCCTGCATCTGTGCCGGCCCGGCCTACAGGCCACCGAAGGCTGCATCGCGCTAAGGCGCGCCGATCTCCTTCGCCTGCTTGCCGCCTGCGGGCCACGGCCGGTTTTCGACGTCGCGCCGCCGCCGCGCCGCATACGCCGGCAAACACCTGCAAAAACCTAGAGCGAGATGAGGTCAAATTGAATCATTTGACCTCATCTCGCTCTAGCCGCGCGGCCCAAAGATCGCCGTGCCGACCCGGATATGTGTGGCGCCGAATGCAATGGCGGTTTCGAAATCACCGCTCATGCCCATGGAAAGGTTCGGCAGGTCCAGCTCTTCGGCGAGCTTTTGCAGCAGCGCGAAATGCGGGCCGGACGCTTCATCGAATGGCGGAATGCACATCAGGCCGGATACGGCAAGGCCGTGTTCGTCGCGGCAGCGGGCGAGGAAATCACCAGCCTGTTTCGGGCCTATGCCGGCCTTTTGCGGTTCTTCCCCGGTATTGACCTGGATGAACAATTGCGGTGCGCGGCCCTGGTGTTCGATCGCCTTGGCCAATTCGCGCGCCAGCTTGTCGCGGTCGAGCGAATGAATGGAGTCGAACAACGCCACCGCCTCGGCCGCCTTGTTGCTCTGCAGTGCGCCGATCAGATGCAGTTCGCTGTCGGGGAAGCGCGCCTTCAGCGCCGGCCATTTTCCGCTTGCCTCCTGGACCCGGTTTTCGCCGAATATCCGGTGACCGGCGTCAAGCACCGGCTCGATCGCTTGCCGATCGAAAGTCTTTGAAACGGCGATCAGCGAGATCGAACCGGCATCGCGGCCTGCCACTTCAGCGGCGGCGGCAATGCGTTCGTCAACTGCCGCCAGCCGGGCGGCGGCGTCCTCGATATGATCGGCGTCCATGGCGCGGCGCGGTAGCACGGCTGGCGCCGGCTTCGCAATGCCGGATCGCACGCTGTTGACCGGTCCGCGCAATTCTGCTGAAGCTGCGCCGCTTCCACTATCCCGGCCAGACTGACGAATCATGTCCAAAGAGCGTTACAATTCGCGAAGTGTCGAACCGCGCTGGCAGGCCGCCTGGGAGGAGCGCGGCCTGTTTGCCTGCGCCAACGATGATCCGCGGCCAAAATATTACATCCTGGAGATGTTCCCCTATCCGTCCGGGCGTATCCATATCGGCCATACGCGCAACTACACGATGGGCGATGTCGTTGCGCGCTTCAAACGCGCGCAGGGCTTCAACGTCCTGCATCCGATGGGCTGGGACGCTTTCGGCATGCCGGCCGAAAACGCCGCCATGCAGAACAAGGTTCACCCCAAGGCCTGGACATACGAGAACATCGCCACCATGCGCGACCAGCTCAAACTGATGGGCTTTTCCATCGACTGGTCACGCGAATTCGCCACCTGCGATCCGGACTATTACGCCCAGCAGCAAAAACTGTTTCTGGATTTCCTCAAGGCCGGCCTCGTTTCCCGCAAGACCGCCAAGGTCAATTGGGATCCGGTCGATCAGACCGTTCTGGCCAACGAACAGGTCATCGACGGCAAGGGCTGGCGCTCCGGCGCGCCGGTCGAGCAGCGTGAATTGACTCAATGGTTTTTCAGGATCTCCGATTACGCCGCCGAGTTGCTTGACGCGATCGACAACCTTGATCGCTGGCCGGAACGCGTGCGGACAATGCAGCGCAACTGGATCGGCCGGTCCGAGGGCCTGCGTGTTCGTTTCGCCTTCGAATCAAGGCCGCCTAACGGCGAAGATTTTCTTGAAATCTTCACAACGCGGCACGACACGCTGTTCGGCGCCTCGTTCATGGCCTTATCGCCCGACCATCCGGTCTCGGCGATCTGCGCGGCGTCCAATCCCGACCTTGCTGCATTCATTGAACAGTGCCGCAAGCTCGGGACCACCGCCGAGGCGATCGAAAAGGCGGAAAAGAATGGCTACGACACCGGCCTGACCGTGCGCCATCCCTTCGATGATCGCATCCTGCCGGTCTATGTCGCCAATTTTATCCTGATGGATTACGGCACCGGCGCCATCTTCGGCTGTCCGGCGCACGACCAGCGCGATCTCGATTTCGCCAACAAATACGGCCTTGCTGTCACACCCGTCGTCAAGCCCGAGGAGATCGACCAGGCTGAGTTCCGCATCCTTGACGAGGCCTGGCTTGGCGAGGGCCGGATGGTCAATTCCGATTTCCTGAACGGCATGACCATCGAGGACGCCAAGGAGGAGGTCGCCTCGCGGCTGGAAGCGGAGATCGCCGGCGGCGCTCCGGTCGGCGAGCGCGAAACCAATTACCGCCTGCGCGACTGGGGCATTTCGCGCCAACGCTATTGGGGCTGCCCGATCCCGATCATACATTGCGACGCCTGCGGTGCCGTGCCGGTACCCGATGACGATTT
>CALZIL010000011.1 GCA_945787495.1 uncultured Afifella sp.
ACGCGGCGCTGGTAGGCGGACAGCATGCGGATCGCCTCCGTCGGCGGAATTTCCTCGGCGAGCCGCGAAAATCCGCGGATATCGACATTGAAAATCGCCGCGTCGCGCGCCACGCCCTCGCCCGCGGCAATCTCATCTTCGCCGGAGCGGATATTCTCCGCGATAGACGTGTCAAAGAAGCGTGAAAGGCTCTTTGCCGCCGCCGTCTCGGCCGTCGCGCGGATCAGCAGGTCCCGGCCCCTGGAAAGCGACAGAGCGAGAGCGCCCGTCACCATGAGAATGGCGATGATCTTGTCGATTTCCGCACCGACCAGGATTGAATTGCCGGTCATGTATGACACGTAATTGCGCGTGATCATCGCGTCCTGGGGGTCGGCCAGCATGACATAGGCAATCATCGCCAGCCAACCGAGAGCCGCGGCGCCGCCAGCGGCCAAAACGAAGCGGGGCTGGAACCGGAGCGCCCGCAAAGCAATGAAGATAAAGACATATAGGAGTGTCGGCGCCTTCAGATAAAACGACGCCGGTTGTCCATACTGGATGTGAAAACTCCATATCACCGCGTAAAGCAGCAGCATGTCGAAGCAGATCGAAATATACACCGCCCAATCCGGCAGGCGGCGGCGCGACGCCCAAACCAGGCCGAAAACGCTGGCGGCGAGATAGAGACCGATTGCAAAGGGGGCAAGCGCGATTTCGCCGGTGTCCGCTTTGGGCGAGACGGCGTAAAGAATGCCCCAAATCGTGACGATGAGAATCTGGATCAGCTTGACGAGGATCTCACCGCGATTTTCCTGCTCTTCGATCGCGGCAACGACCCGGCTCGGCAATTTGTAAGCCGCCGCATCGCCGACCAGTTCGACCATGCGGCGCCTAAGAGAAACAGCAGTCCCGGTCATGTCTCCGCCAGTTTCGGCAATGCGATCCGTTGACCTTGTCGCACCGCAAAGGCGTTTGGGTAGGCCGCCTGGGCGGCTGTCTCGATCACCCCTTGCTCCGTATCGGTGCGCAAGTGCATGTGATGAAACAAGCCCCACTGTTTAACGCCCGCTTTGGCGCACAAGGCACCGCACTCGTCCCAGGTGGAATGGCCAAATCCGGCAAAGTGCGGATATTCTTGCGGCGTATAGGTCGCGTCCAGAAGCGCCAGGTCGGCATCGCGAGCCAGCCGCTCGATCGTCGCGTCCCCGCTGCCGCCGTCATGCTCGAAATCAGTCAGGTAGGCAAAAGACGCCCCTGACGTTTCAAGCCGGTATCCGACGGCGCCGTTGGGATGGCACAAGGCGCCTGTTTGCAGTTGCACATCCGCGGCGGGATTGAGAACGTCGCCGGGTGAAAACTGGTGGTATTCTATCTGAGCCCGCATCCAGTCCTTGGTGATCGGGAAATAGGGCGGGCGGAATATTCCGGCGACCATCGTCTCAGGTGTCGAACCGTCCAGCATATGGCCGGCCCAGATACGCAATTTCGTCTTGTCGCAGAAAGCCGGCTGGAAGAACGGCAACCCCATAATGTGGTCGTAGTGGGCATGGCTGAAAAACAGGTCGATTTCGGTAACGGCCTCGCCGGACAGCGCCTCGCCCAGAGGAACAATGCCGCTGCCGGCGTCGAAAATCATCACACGCCCGCCAGCCCGCACTTCGACACAGCAGGTATGGCCGCCGAATTCGAGCGTATCGGGGCCGGGTATCGTGAACGTGCCGCGTGCGCCCCAGATCCGGATGTCAATCGCGGGAGATTTGGTCATCCATTCAATTTTCGGATTTCGCCGCCGCGCGAGAATTCGCCAGCTCGGTTGTCGTGCGCACCAGTCGCTCGGCCAGCGCACGCATGACTTCGATCGATACTTCCGGGAACTCCTTGAGCAAATTCAGAAAATCCTGCTTGCCGATGCGCAGGGTCGCCACATCAGTAACCGCCGTGACCGTGGCATTGCGCGGCATGTCACGCAGGATGGCCAATTCGCCAACGACATCATTGGGTTTCAGCCGCGCGACGACGGCAACACCATTAGCGCTTTTGATCGACACATCGGCTTCGCCGGAGATCAGAATAAAAGCCTCGTCACCTTCCTGGCCTTGAACGCACAGCGCCTGTCCGCCTTCAAACAGGACACGGGACGATGCAAGGGCAAGCAATTTCAGGCGCCTGGGGGCGACATTGGCAAACAGCTCCACCTTGGCCAAAGCCAGCGCGTCTTCTTCAAGGCTCATCGTTTCTTCCCCAAAACACGGAACGCATAATCTGCCAGCTTCACCATCACATCAGCTCTCGACATCATGCCGGCACGGGTTGCCGAACGAATTGTTTTCCCGCCTCGTCGGAAACCAATTCCCCGCGGGAAAAATTCAGCACCCGGTCAAACATGGCGGAATGCGACTCCGTCGCCGTCACCCACAGCACCCCAAAGCCGTCTGAGCTGGATTTGGACATCTCAAGGGCTCTCTGGATCACCTTTTCAACGGTGCGGGCGTCAAGTGCACTCAGGCCTCGATTGACTATGAGAAACTGCGGCCGTTTTAACAACACGCGCGCCAGACCGAGTTGCTGACGCTGCGACAGCGACAGACGGCGTCCTCCCGTTCCGATGTCATAGTTCAGCCCGCGCTCAATGACCGAATAAGAAAGACCCAAGTCCTCCAGTATCTCACGCAGCAGCGCATTGACACGGTCAACGGCCCCCGATCGCTCATCGGCGATGCGGCCGAACAGAATATTGTCCTGCAAGGATACGTCAGGATTGATTTCATCAGGATCATGAAACGCGAATGCGGAAGCAAGATGCTCCGGCAGCCGCGCACGAAAGGCCTGCCGGGAGGCGACGACAGCCTCGCACAGATCATCGTTGATCAATCCGAGACGGTGGCGGGGTTCGCAGTAATTGAATGCGACGTGCATGAATTTCTGGCGATCTTCCGGTGCAACCTCGGGGAAGTCCAATCCTTCGGTCTGGCGCAGCGCCGCTTCAAATTCGGAAAGGTCATCGGGGTCAATCAGATCGAGTCGTTCAAGGATCTGAATATTGTCGGAAACCTCTCCGAACAGATCGACAATGATTGCCGCGGCGTTCCGTCCAATCTGATAAAACCGCCTGTCGAGTTCGT
Source organism: uncultured Afifella sp. (assembly GCA_945787495.1). Taxonomy (GTDB): domain Bacteria; phylum Pseudomonadota; class Alphaproteobacteria; order Rhizobiales; family Afifellaceae; genus CALZIL01. Next base: position 3,105 of record CALZIL010000011.1, read on the forward strand.
CCGCCGCCAGAATAGTCCACAGGGGAGAATCGGCGGAGAAGTCTTCCGACAGGAATTCGGGCGCCGAAACGGAACCAAATACCAGGTTCTGCAAAAGCGTCAGGTGCGTGTTGAATTTGGTCGCTACAAAGGGGTCAACGTCGCTTGCGTTCTCGCCTTTCGCCAATCGGTCGAGAAACTTTTTCCGGGCCTCAAGGATCATGGCGCCGCTGGTTTCGGTCGCCGTGTCCGATAAATTGCTGCGAAGGCCGAATGCGTAAATGTCGTCTTCCAGCCCGACCAGCCGGAGAACATTGGTGATCCGCGCCGCCAGCTCGGCTTCGTCATTCACGCCGGCGGCCGCGTAGTCGATCCAATCAGCCTGCCGGTCCAATACCGGATTTCCCGAAGCGCCCGCCTCTCGTTTGTCAGCGGCGTTCATTGCCATGCCTTCCGGCGCCGGCCTCATGGGCGCATGACGAAGGCCGCTCATAAGGGCGTCACGGGCGGTCCCCTGTGCGAAAAACGGTTCGGCACCGGCATATCCAAAGCGGCGGCCCGCCTGCCATTCAGGCAAGCTCGCCAATGGTGCCTCACCAATGTTCAAAGTGCCCGAAGAAGGCGCAACGAGCCTCACAATCGTATCTGCAACGATTTCAGCCCCGCCCCCGGTCGCGCCGATAACGGCCACGCGTTCATCGAGATTGATGGTCAAATCCAAGGCGTTGAGCAACGTATTGCCGGAATCATCCAGCGCCGAGACCTGCCGGAAGGTAATCGGCCCCGTCAGGCCTGGTGCCTGATCCGTTTGCACCGCCTGACTGTCCGCCGGCGCCAACGGAGAGACGTCGAACTGATTGACGACCTGGGTGTATTTCACCTGGGCATCGAGGCGCTGATAATCCCAGTCGATCAGTTCCTTGATCGGACCTGGCAAATCCTTGTAGGCAGCAATAACCGCGACCAGCTGGCCGATGTCGAGGTCACCTCGAATGGCCAGAAACCCGCCACCAAGATAGAAAACAAATGGCGTGAACTGGGCGAGAAAATTGTTGAGAAACTTGATAAGAAATTTTGCCTTGTAAAAATTGAAGCGGATAAAGAATATCTTCGCCAGACGCGTCGAGATGTCAGATCGCTCGAAGTTCGAACTGTCATTGAGGCGAATATCGACAGCCCCATCGACAGTTTCACTGACACGGCCGGACAATTCCCGGGCTGTCAGCTGACGCTGCAAGGCCAGTTGGCGCAATCGCCCCCGCAGCCTGGGGATTAATGCCGTCTGGATGACCAAAATCGCAAGCGCCACCGATCCCAGCATCCAACTCTGCAGCATGATGAACAGAAGGGCGGCGCCTGCCTGCCCAACCAGAAATGCCGGCTGGGCGAAGGCTTCGCCGATAAAGCCGCCCAGTGGCTCGACTTCATCCTTGATCATTGTGGCGATTTCGGAGCTTCGCACGCGGCGGTAATGGGCGATCGGGAACCGCAGGATCCGGTCCACCAACTGGTAGCGGAGGCGGCGCAGCATGCGCTCACCGAGGCGCCCCTTGTAGGTATTGATGTAGACCTTAAACAGGCCGTTGATGATCACATAACCCAAAAAGGCGAAGCTGAGGGCGACCAGTGCGCCCATACGGTCCAGTTCGAAGCCTTCAAATAGCGTTAGCGACTGGTCACCAAACGGATTTCCGATTGCAACCGGCAGCACCTTTTGCGTTGCGCCTACGGTTTCAAATCCCTGCCCCTGAATGGGGCCGTTTACAATGAGCTTGGGAATGTCAAAGGCAAGAAAATAGGTCGGCATCGATAGAGCAACGATAACCAGAATCCAGATTTGCTGGACCCGGGAGTGCTTCCAGACATACCTGAATAGGCTTCGATCAATCTCATCATTCACGGAAGTCTATCCAATTCATTTCCGGCAATAAAATTTATCTCTGTACCTTGGTATTATTTATACGGATCAGCCGCGTCGCGCAGCCCATCTCCCAGAAAATTGAACGCCAGAACGACGAGGATGACAGGAAGCACCGGCCACAGCAACCACGGGTACAGCGCAACCGCGTTGATGTTCTGGGCCTCCGTCAGCAACACGCCCCAGCTTGTTATCGGCGCGCGAAGGCCAAGCCCCAGAAAGCTCAACGTCGTTTCGCCAAGGATCATCGTCGGGATTGCCAGTGTCGCGGTGGCGATGAGATGAGAAGCAAAACCGGGGATGAGGTGGCGGGAAATAATGCGCCAGCTGCTCGCGCCCATCACCTGTGTGGCGGAGACATAATCTTCTTCGCGAAGCGCCAGCAGCTTGGATCGCACGGTTCGGGCAAGGCCCGTCCAGTCGAGCAGCCCGAGGATCACCGTGATGCCAAAATAGACAAAAATCGGCGACCACGTGATCGGCAGGATCGCTGCCAATGCCAGCCAGAGTGGAATTGAGGGAATTGACTGGATGACTTCGATCAGGCGCTGAGTGATCACATCGAACAGCCCGCCATAATATCCCGCTATGCCGCCTATCAGGATGCCGAGCGTGAGGCTGACCGTGATTCCGAGAAGGCCGATGGTTATGGAGACGCGCGCCCCGTAAATCATCCGGCTCAAGATATCTCTGCCCAATCTGTCGGTGCCGAGCAGGAAAAGGACGCCGTCTTCGGCCGGGCATACCAGGTGAACGTCCCATTCGAATGCGCCCCAGAAATTATATGTATCGCCACGGCACAGCCAGCGGATCGTCTGTATCTTGTCGGGATTAGGCGTGTATTCCCGCTTCAGGTTCTCCATGTTCAATTTGTAGTCGTAACCATAAACAAACGGGGCACGCAATCTGCCGTCATGAAACAGGTGAAAGCTCTGCGGCGGCGCGTATATGTGGTCGATGTGCCGGCTGTGCAGATTGTAGGGGGCGAGGATCTCGGAGACCAATATTGTCAGGTAGAGAAAGACCAGAAATATCATTGAGATCAATGCCGGACGATGCCGGCAAAACTTCCGCCACATGAGCTGCAGTTGCGAGGCTTCAAACAGGGCCTGCTGGGCATCCGTGTAGTCGTAGATCGAGTCCGGATCGAAGGGCGCGTCGGAGACCGTGTGGGGCAAGGGCGCGGCACTATCGGGCAGGGTCATTTGCGCGCGCCTCCGCTCAGCCGGATCCGCGGATCCAGGTAGGCCAGGGCGATGTCGGAGATCAAAACCCCGATGACCGTCAGCAGCGATAAAAACATCAGGAAAGAGCCGGCAAGATACATGTCCTGACTTTGCAGGGCCTGGATGAGCAATGGCCCGGTCGTCTCCAGGGACAGCACAATGGCGACGACTTCGGCACCTGATATGACGGCCGGCAGCAAGGAACCGATATCGGAAATAAAGAAATTCAGCGACATGCGAAGCGGATATTTCACCAGCGAGCGGAACGGGTGCAGCCCCTTCGCCCGGGCGGTAATGACATATTGTTTCTGCAATTCGTCCAGGAGGTTGGCGCGGATGCGGCGGATCATGCCTGCCGTGCCGGAGGTGCCGATGACGACAACAGGGACCCAAAGGTGATCAAGGATGGACAGGAACTTGGCCCAGCTCATCGGCTCTGCGACGAACGAGGGGTCCATCAGCCCGCCGATCGATGTGCCAAACCACACATTGGCGAGATACATCATCACCAGGGCCAGAAGAAAATTCGGCGTGGCAAGGCCAAGCAGCCCGAGAAACGTAAAGCCGTAATCGCCCCAGCTATATTGGTGTGTGGCGGAATAAATTCCGATCGGAAAAGCAATCAGCCAGGTGAACAATATGGTCACCACGCTGACGAGTATCGTCAGAAAAAGCCGATCACCAACGACCGCCGTGACCGGCAACTCATAGGCGAATGAATAGCCGAAATCGCCGACAAACATGCCCGCAACCCAGTGAAAATACCGCTCGACCGGCGATTTGTCGAAGCCGTATTCGGTGCGCAGATATTCAATTTTCGCCGTATCAATCGACTCGCCTTGCGCCCGCAACTCGGCAATATAGCTTTCCAGATAGTCACCCGGCGGCGCCTCGATAATGGCGAATATCAGCGCGCTGGTGATCGCCAATGTCGGGATCATCAACAAAATGCGGCGCACGATGTAAGACAGCATCAGCTAAAGTCTTCCATTGGACGCGGATGATTTCGGCATTCGGATCACGGTGTGACTGGCTCCTATCAATGGATGTTATGCGGCCTTTTATCGGCAGCGCAATGCCATGATTTGCCCAATGGCAGAAAGTTCGGTCCGAGGCCGTTTGCCCGGTACTGCCTGATCGGTTCGCGGGCCGGCAGGCGATCGCGTTGAACGGGTAAGAAATTCGCACTACCATTGCGCCGCGAACGGTCTTTTGCGCCGCCCAGTCGTCAAGCCAAAAAGCGAGTTGGAATGCCCCTGCCCCCCCTAGACACGCGCGGCCTCGGGCCGATCACGCGGTTGCGCGCGCTGATCATCGACCGGCAGGTCGTCGCACGCAACCGCCGGGCCGAGGCGGCGCTGGAGCGCATTCCGCAAGTGGCGGAAGCGATCCGCGAATACAGCGCTAAGTCCGACGTCACCGGCGCATCAATGTCGGACTATTTGACGCTTTATGAAGAGGTGCGGGCGAAAAAGCCCCGGGAAATCCTGGAGTTCGGCACCGGCTTCTCCACCGTTGTTCTTGCCCATGCAGCGCTCGCCAATGCGGCCGAGGGCGCACCGCTTGCCCGGATCACATCCATGGAAGAGGACGCCGGGTGGACCGGCAAGGCGAAAGAGTGCCTTCCCGCCGACCTCGCCCATATGGTCGACATCCTCCATAGCCCGAAAATCGACGGGGTCTACAAGATCTTCCGGGGCGTTCAATATGAAGCGATCCCGGAGCGGGCCTATGACTTCGTATTTTCAGATGGACCGCAACGGACGTCCCCGGTGACCGGCGACAATCTTTTCGATCTCGATCTCATCCAGATCGTCCGGCAATCGCAAACCCCGATCAATGCGGTGGTCGACGATCATTTTTTGACATTTTACGTGCTGCAAAAGGTGTTCGGGACAAAACTGGCCCGCTACAGCACATCGCACCGGCTGATGTTCGTCGGCCCGGTGACCAAAGATGATGTGCGGCATTTCAAGAAAGTGAATTTCGTCCCGGACTTTCGCTTTTTCGGCCGCACCGAGTTCAAAGTTCGAATGGCAACCGATTGATGCCGGGTCCCATTTATCGGAATGCGCCCTAGCTCTCCTTGCCGGCGTCGGTCAGCCAGAACGCGTCCATTTCATAGACGCCGAAATAGGCATAGGGGTCAAAGCTGGAAATTCCGGCTTCCGGCACATTACGGAGCCGGTTTGAAACGACAACCGGCACCAGCGTCGCGGTCACAATGCCAATCGCGAAAACCTGATCGGCATTGATGTCGAGGATTTCGTCCCAGATCGCGCGCTTTGCCAGCTCATCTTCGGCGCCGAGCCAGTTCTTGTAAAGCGTCACAAGCCGGGCGGCGGCAGGATCATCGATCGGCTCGCCGGCTTTGCCCTGGGTGCTTGAATGGGTTCCCCATGACGGCCATTGCAGCTGATAGGGGTCTGTCGGCACGAAATCGGCCGGGCTGTGGGCGGCTGTCGGCGCACCGTTGTCGACCCCTGCCCACACCGACATGATCGTCGAGCCCGCCGCGACGCGGCTGCGAAAGATGTCACGCTGGCTGGTGCGGGTGAACAATTTGATGCCGAGTTTCGCCCAATCGTCGCGCACTAGTTCCATCGCGTCGGCTTCCATGGAGCTTTCACCGGTGCTTTCGACAATCAGCTCCATCGGCCGGTCGTCGGGCAGCAGGCGCACACCGCCTGGGCGGGAGCGTTGCAAGCCCATTTCATCGAGAAGCGCATTGGCGCCGACCGGGTCGTATTTGGCATAGGCATTGCCCAATTCGTCGCGGTAAAGCGGGCTGCCCGGCAAGACCGTATTGGCGCTCTCCTTGGCCAGCCCGATAAACAGCACCTGATTGACCTGATGACGGTCAATGCCCAGAGACAGGGCGCGACGCAGGCGTACGTCGCGAAACACCGCACGCCAGACCGGATCGGCCGTATTCAGGTTCGGGTAAAACGCAATCGCCGAGCCTTTGCCAACGGTCCACAGCCTGACGGAATAGTCATTGTGTTTTTCACCTGCCTTGAGAAATGTGTAGTCATCAAAACGCAGGTAGCGCTGCTGCAAATCGGATTCGCCCGACCCGGTTTTCGCAGCAATGATTGAACTTTCGGCGATATTCACGATCAGGCGATCTATATAGGGTAGCTGCGCTCCGGTCTGATCAACCTTGTGATAAAACGGATTGCGTTCAAAAACGAACTGGCTGGATGGCGGTTTTGTCGTGTTGCGCCATGGCTGCAATGTCGGCAAATCGGGGTTCTCGGGGCGATAGCTGCGGCCCTTGCGAATCTGCAACGATTTCCAGTTCTTGACCTGCTCCGTCGCCACCGCATCGGCCAAAGTCTTGGGATCGGCATAGTCGCCATGGAACTGCTTGAGATAAGCGGAGGCGCAATAAATATCGAGCGGGCGGGCGCCGGCGAGAGCAGGCAGGAACAGCGGGTTCGGCGTGTTCCACGTATAGCGCACGGTTAGCGGATCGATGACCTCAAAGCGCGGCGGTTCACCGGAGGCATAAAGGGCCGGATTAAGCCCGCCGCGGTCCATTTCGGGATGGGTCAGAACCTCTTCCCACTGAAAACGAAAGTCTTCGGCGGTAAAAGGCGAACCGTCGGACCATTTGTGGCCGGGCCGCAAATGAAGGGTGAAAACGCGGTTTCCTTCGTTTTCGTAACGCAGCAAAATATCGGACTGCAGTTGCAGATTGCGATCGTAGCCAACCAGACGCGCATAGCCGTAGACGGTGATCATGCGGATGTCTTTTTGGCGAGCCATCAGCATGTTGATGGTTCCGCCACGCTTGCCAACGGTGCGTTTCGTGCTTTCGTCGACAATTGTCGTTCGTGGTAATTCGGGCAGACGTTCCGCCTCTGGCGGCAATTGGCCACCGGCAACCAGATCGGTCAGCAAAGGCGGCTCTGCAGCTAGAACCGGGGTCAGGGTCAGACCCAGTAACAAAATCAGGACCGTAAGGACTCTCACGCGTGTAACTCCTTAACGTCGACACTCGGACGGGCCAGAACATGGTGTCCGTTGCCCAAATCGATCGCTTCCAATGCCTCCGTGCCGCCGCGAAACGCGCCCGGCCAATTGCCGGGATCGGACGACCCCTTGAGCACCAGATCGTCCAATACCAAAGGCCGGTCGAGATCAGCAAAGGGAACGGCTTTTAAAAGCGCGCGGGTATAGGGATGCGCGGGCGCCTCGAAAATCGCCTGACACGGCCCCGTTTCGACAATTCGCCCTGCCGCCATCACGGCAACCCGCTCAGCCATATATTTCACCACGGCAAGATTATGCGCGATGAACAGATAGGTGAGGCCCAGTTCGGCCTGGAGATCCTTGAGCAGATTGAGAACCTGCGCCTGGGCCGACACGTCAAGCGCGGAGACCGGTTCATCGAGGATGAGCAGATCAGGACCCATGGCCAAAGCGCGGGCGATGCCGATGCGCTGGCGCTGCCCGCCTGAGAAACTGTGCGGGTAGCGATTGAGAGTATTTTCGCCCAGACCCACAGCGGCCAGAAGATCCTTGGCATGCGCAACCTGCTCGCCGCGGCTTTCCTGGCCATGAATCCGCATTGGCTCGCGCAATATGTCGGCAATGGTCATTCGCGGCGATAGCGAACTGACCGGATCCTGAAACACCATTTGCAGGTGCGGGCGAAAGGCTTTCAATGCGCGCTCGCCCAAGCCAAGCACATCAAAGGCCTGATCACCGTCATCGAAAATAATCGATCCTGAATCGGGCGTGAGCGCGCGGGTCAGAATCTTGCTCACAGTGGTCTTGCCGCAGCCGCTTTCGCCGACAAGCCCGAAGCATTCGCCGCGCTGAATGGTGAACTCCACATCATCGACCGCGCGGATCTCGCGGGCACTTGCGCCAAACAACCCGCCGCCGCGCGCGTAAAAGGTTTTGCTCAATCCCGTGGCCTTGAGCAGCGGCCGCTCCGCCGGTTGCTCCGGTTTTGCCTGCAGGCGCGTCATGGCCTCCGGCCGCTTTGCGTCACGCAAGGCCGTCAACCGGTGGTCCGGGGCCATATCGAAATGCGGCGCCGCATCGAGAAGCGCGCGCAGATATACGTGGCCCGGATTCCTGAATATGGCTTCCACCGGTCCGGCCTCCACCACGTCGCCGTGGAATATGACGATCACCTCGTCGGCCATGTTGGCGACAACACCCAGATCGTGGGTGATCAGAAGAATCGCCATGCCGAGCTTGGCTTGCAGATCCTTGAGCAGCTTCAGGATCTGTGCCTGCACGGTCACGTCAAGCGCGGTTGTCGGTTCATCGGCAATCAGAAGCGCCGGCCGGCAAATCAGCGCCATCGCGATCATCGCCCGCTGGCGAAGACCACCGGACAGTTCGAACGGATAAAGATCATAGGCGCGATGCGGATCAGGGAAGCCGACAAGTTCCAGAGTCTCTTCCGTGGCCGTCCGCAGTTCGGCACGCGACATGTTCGCACCGCGCGCGTGGATATGCAGGTTTTCCTCCACCTGAGAACCGATCGTATGGATCGGCGAAAGCGACGACATGGGCTCCTGGAAAATCATCGACAGGGCCGAGCCGCGCAAGGATCTCATCTGCGGCCCGGCCGACGAAAGCTGGATGATGTCGACAGGCTCATCATCATTTGGCAGAAACTCGATCGAACCGTCGGTGATGGTTCCGTTCTGCGCAAGAATGCGCATGATCGCCTGCGCGGTGACGGTTTTGCCGGAACCGGATTCGCCAACCACGGCGGTGACGGCGCCAGCGCGAACGCGAAAGCTGATACCCTTGACAACCTCGACGGGCGCGCCGTTGACGTCAAAAGCGACCCGTAGATCGCGAACACGAAGGACTTCGCCTTTTCTCAACCCGATGCCCCTTGAAGCGGTCGTGGAACCTCACCCGCGCCTATTGCCCACAACCATATAAGGTGCCCGAAATTGAGCAAGCCGTTTGATCGCTTGGGCGATATTGTCCAGAAAGGATCGGTGTGCCGTGCCTTGCCGGCAAACCGGAGAGCCTGCTGAAATGAGTTATTGTCTCTGCACTTTGGTATTACAGGCACAATGATCAATCTGATACTCCTCACCCGAAGTGACAAACAGAACCCCGCAGACTTTGAGGAAATTCGTTCGCATATTTGCGAGCGGGCGCAGGATATAAAAGTCCACATCATCGACGCCAAATCGCATCTCTGGCCGCTGGCATGTGATGTTTCAGGGCATCCGACCATGACTGTGTCGCCAATGCCGCTCCGCAATTTCAAGAGCCCGCGGGGCCCGGTATTCCAGGGCTTCGAATTTCCAAAAGGCGACCAGTATTCAAGATTGGTGAAAATCGGAATTCCGGTTCCCGACTGGCAAAGGATCGAACCTGATACGAAGCTCGATCCTGACCGGTGGGGACCGTATGTGGTGGTAAAGCCGGAACTTGGACGAAAAGGCGCGGGGATACAGATCAAGAGAACAACGCGGGTCAAATACAAGCCATCAGACCTATTCCCCGACAGGCATCCCGGCCGTAAAGCGCCGATGCTGGCGCAGCGCTTTGTCTATACCGGCCCCTGGCCATGCTGCTATCGCGTCGTCACGTTATTCGGCAAGGCGCTGCTCAGCTGGTATTGCGAAGTTGATCACAGCTTCCGGTCGTTGAATTCCAGGTTTGATTTCAAGGCACTGGGCGGCATCACGATCGTCTCCAACAAGCGGACATCCACATACCGGCTGGCGTTCGACGAAGACGTGATCGCCTTTGCCGAAGCGGCCCACGCGGCCTTCCCTGACCAGGCCTTGCTTGGCCACGATGTGGTGCGCGATCATGACACTGGCGATCTGTTCATGCTGGAATGCAACCCTCGTGGCGACACGTGGCTGTTTTCCTCATACGCCGGAATCGAAATACAGAAGGCAAACGGAATTGATTTTTACGCGCAGTTCAGCGGTCTGTCGCATGCCGCGAATGTCCTAATAGACGAAGCGCGGCGCGGCGCTGGCTAGGCCTTCATATTCGTCGCCGCCTGGGCGTAGCCACCGCCTGCGCCGTCAAGAAAATGAAAATGCGCATCTGACGTAACGGACGGCACATAGCAGGTCAAAACCGCGCTATCCTGAACGCAGAGCCCGTATCTGAGATGTTTCGCCATCCGCCTTTGTTCCAGAAAATCCGTGAGCTTTTTCAAGCCCGCCTCGCCCAGTGATACGGTTATACGCAGCCCGTCCTGGAATTTTCGGTAGTCCGTATTGAGAGACGTGAATTGCCGGTAGCGGTTCGGATCAAAACCGGCAAACACCATCCCTGTCTTGAACAGGATCCAGGCAAAAAAAGTCGTCAGGTAAAGCCGGGCCTTGTAGAGCGCAAGCGAGGCATTTTGGCGGGAGGCGCGGGCTTCCAGATCCAGCCCATTCGGCGGCCAGGCAGTGCCGGGCCCGCTCACGGGCATTGGCGAACCGGGCCGATGCTGCCCCATGCCGGCCAGCTGCAGAAACTCAGAGGCTTTTTGCGGAAAAATTTCGACAGCGTTTTCACCCGCCTCGATGATGATGGAAACGATGTTTTGGCCGTCTGTCCTTATCGGTGTCCAGCGGCAGGACAGGCCGGCCAGATCGGGCCTGCTTCCGGCTGGCGCCGGCTCGATCGCATGTTTTCCCGATTTCATCAGCGCTTCGGCATGGGATATGCCGCCGCCGCGGAAGGCATAGTTGTTGACCGCTTCAGAGACCTGCGTCGCCTGGACATACACGTCAAAACCGTCTTGCCGGACAACCGATACCGGCACCAGCGCGGCGCGCAAGACCAGTCCAAGTTCATCGGCCACCCAGGTGACGGTTTCAGCCAATGTCCCGGCGGCGAGCGCGCGATCGGTTGGCGCGCAGATTGCCGCTGCACCATCGCCGCCGAAAACGAACGGCAGGTCTTTTGTATCGAGCGCGTTCATCAGGGCGCTGATCATCGCAACGCCAGCCATGTTGACCGCTTTGTAGCGTCCCTCGGCAATCGCCTTGCGCGACCCGACGACGTCACTCACTGCGATCAACCAGTCGGCCGGCACCGGCTTATAAGCCGCATCGTCGAGCACCGCGCGAAAGTCCGTGCGGACCGGCAAAGCTTTGGTGAATAGCGCGGTATCCATGGCCACCCGGCGGCACCCTCTTGCGGGCTAATATTGCGGTTATCGGACAGCAGATCGTAACAGGCCCGGCATCAGCGACGAAAGCCGGCGCTCAATGCCAAAACCAAGCTCAAAAATGTCATTGTCGGAGACATCGACGACGACGGGGATTTTAATCCAGCAATTGTGTTCCATATGAGTGGGTGTGCCGCCTTTCGACGCGGCAAGGGCAGGTCGCCGATCTCCGTCCGGGTTTGCGGCGGCACAGGACGAAATCAGAGAACGGGCCAGCGCTATGCAACTGATGACGAGGCAGGATGCCCGCGAGGGTTACCGGGTTACCATTAGCCCCAGCCAAAACCGGATTCGCGCCGTCTTCAACGGTGAAACCGTTGCCGACAGCATCCGAGTCCTGATCATGCGCGAGACGCGCTTGCCGTGGGTTTATTATTTCCACCCGGACGACGTCCGCAGCGACTTCCTGACGCGTACGGACCATCTCACAAACTGCCCGTTCAAGGGCAATGCGTCTTACTGGACGATCAAGGCGGGCGACAAGAGCGCTGTGAACGCCGCCTGGAGCTATGAAGAGGCGTTTGATGAAGCCTCGACCGTCAAGGGCTACATCGCTTTCGACTGGAGAGCGATCGATACGTGGCTCCGCGACGAGGAGGCGCTGGACAGGCAACCACGCGACGACCAGCCGACGGAAGACAATCCGTTTGTCGACTGGCTGGTTCGCGACGCCTGGAAGCCGGCGACCATCGCCGACCTGCTCGCCAATGCCGCCGAGGCGATGATTTCGGCCGGACTGCCGTTGTGGCGACTGCGGCTGTTCATCCGGACGCTGAATCCGCAGCTCTACGGACTGTTTTTCAGGTGGCAGCGCGATGTTGAGGGGATCGAAGAATTTCAGGCGACTCATGCCGGCGTTCAGTCGCTGCAATATCGCAACAGCCCGTTCGCGCCAATCATCAATGGCGAGGGCGGCGTGCGCCGGCGGCTGGAAGGAGCAAATCCCGAGCTGGATTTTCCAATCCTGAAAGACATCGTTGAGGAAGGTGCGACCGACTATGTCGCCGTACCGCTCAAATTCTCCGATGGACAGATCAATGTTCTTACGCTTGTTTCCGATCAGCCCGGCGGCTTTTCGACCAGCCATCTGGGTTATCTTTACGAGATATTGCCAAATCTGGGACGGCTGGTGGAAGCGCATGCGCAGCGCCTGTCGTCGCTGACCTTGCTTAGGACCTATCTTGGCCGCGACGCCGGCGAGCGTGTCATGAACGGCCTTGTCAAACGCGGTGACGGCGAGGATGTGCACGCGGTGATCTGGTTCTCCGATCTGCGTGGCTCGACGAAGATGGCCGACACCATGCCACGCGCGGACTATCTTGCCGCCCTTGATCAGTACTTCGACAGCGTAGCCGGAGCCGTTCTGGAAAATGGCGGCGAGGTGCTGAAATTCATTGGCGATGCGGTCCTGGCCATCTTTCCGGTCGACAAGCCCGACGACCCGCACCCGGCCGCATGCACAAACGCCTTATCGGCGGTGCGGCAGGCCTATCAGCAGATCGAGGCCGTCAATGCCGAGCGCATGGCGCAGGGCCAACCGCGTCTGGATTTCGGGACGGGGCTGCATCGCGGCAATATCACCTACGGCAATATTGGCACGGAAATGCGCCTGGATTTCACCGTCATCGGGCCGGCGGTCAACGAGGCGGCGCGAATTGAAGATCTATGCAAGGCGCTGGGCGTGCCGGTGCTTGCATCTTCAGCTTTCGCCGATGGTGTCAAAGGCGACCTCAAATCGCTTGGCGTACATGAACTGCGCGGCGTGGAGAGCCGGCAGGAGATTTTCACGCTGGTGACCGACCGACCCTAGGCCATGACCTGGCCTGGCCAGGGTTTATTCCGGATTCAAGAATTTGGCGCGGTAGCGCTCCGGGACGTAAAAAAGATGATCCATGTCATCGCCCGCGGCGACATGACAGTCGATGCAGAACTCAACCCGCTCCGATCCCTCACCGTTGGTAATCCCGAACACCACGCCGTCCGGGACAATCATCGTGTAACGCCAATCGCGGCTTTGTGGATTGAAGCCCGGTTGCATTTTCTCCATCAACGCCAAAGGTCCTGTCAAAACATCGCCGTCCGGGGTCACTTCGAAACTGTCTTTGGCCAGGATCGATCCCTGCGGCAAGCTTTCGACCTTGTCGAGATGGGCATAATCCTTGGCGATCGCATTGGCATAGTTGTTGACAAACCGGTTGCCGTGCGTCGCCGAGAGATAGGGAGCGGTATTGTACTTCGTCCAGGATGTGTAACCTTGCGCGGTTTCGATGCCGGTCCGTTTATAGGCCTCCGACATGTCGCCGCGGATCCGATCGTAGACCGTGATCGCGTCCAAAGACGTCAGGTCAGCCGGGTTGGCGCGAAAGTGCCGGGTTGGGCGGGCAATCTCAGGAAATGAAGAGTCCTGCTGACTTGGCCGCGATGCGCGATTTTGCAGCCAGAACGCTACCGCGCCCAAGACGACAACCAGACAAATGGCGAGGGCTGCCGCGATTTGCCTGGCGGAAAACCGTTTTTGCGGGATCGCCGCCAAAATGCCGACGCCCGTTTCGCCGCCCCAACGCCACACGCGGAACGGTGTGTCGTAACCCCGCAGATTCACCTCACCGGCATCAATGAAGGCAACGCCGATTTTGCACGCGACCTGCGCCTGGACAATATCCGATATCAGGATGCCGCCAGGTGGCGCCTCGCCCTCGAGCCGCGATGCGATATTGACGCCGTCGCCGAAGATGTCATCGCCCTCGGTGACGATGTCGCCCAGATTGATGCCGATGCGGAACTCGATTGGCTGTTGACCCGGCGCCGCGGCGTTGCGCTCGGCCATGGCATTTTGAATGGCGACAGCACATTCAACGGCATTGACCGCGCTGGCAAATTCGACCAGCGCGCCGTCTCCGAGCATCTTGACGATGCGGCCCCGGTGCTTCTCGACCGCCGGACCGAACAGATCGGCCCAGATTTCCCGCAGGGCGGCGAGAGTGCCTTCTTCATCCGCGCCCATCAGGCGGCTGGACCCGACAATGTCAGCCGCAAGGATCGCCGCCAGTCGCCGTTCGACCTGATCTATTGCCAATGGAACGCTCGAGGATATTTCCCGGCGATTATTAGGGTGGTGGTTCGCGCCTGTCTACGAAACTCATTGTCACCCCACCGTGTATGACAGTCGATAGTCACACGGATTTGGGATCCAGACAGCACGATCCTGGCTCACAAAAAAAGACCCGCAATTGCGGGTCCAAGTCTGGGAGGAAAGGAGTATCCTAGCACCGACCCGTTAACAGACGGCCAATACGGGCGAAGAATTGCAGTCCGGATCCGCTAACGTCATGGCACCAGAGGAAAAAAACACGGTCGGTATCGCACCAAAGGCCACCGAGTCTGAGCCGCCGACCGACTCGCGGTGGAACGGGCGGGTGCCGATAACCATCACGCTGGCGACGGCCATCGGCTTTCTTGTGCTGGTGACGGCTGGCACCGTGTTCGGCGTCGGTGTCTGGCTGGCCCAGAAGAACACCTTCGATCTGCTTAGCGAAAATGCCCATCAGGCCATCGCCGCCGACGTCAACCAGATCGAGCAGCACCTTCGCCCGGCCGAACACCAGGCCCGGTTTCTGGCCAGCCGGATTGCCAAGAGTGAGATCGATCCCGCCGACCGCAAAGAGTTTAGCCGCATGCTGGTCGGCGCGCTGGCCGCCGCGCCACAGATCGAGGCGGTTATCTTCATCAACCCGCAATTGCAGGGCTTCACCGCCGGCCGTGACATTGAACGCGACGATATCGGCTTGAACATCGTCGACTATTCGCCTGATCCCGCCATACGTCAAAGCATGAAGAATGTCGAGAATTCAGACGGGCCGTTGTGGGGGCCGCCGGTTTGGCGCGAACAGTTTCAGAAAACCTATCTCAACAGGGCCCATCCGGTGAGGCGTGGTGGTGTGTTCATCGGCGCCATCGTTGCCGTGGTGTCGGTCCAGCATCTGTCGAATTTCATCAGCGAGAAGGGACTGGAAACCACCGGCAACCGCTTCATCCTTTACGGCCGCGATCACGTGCTTGCCCATTGGCTGCTGATGCGCGGTTATCCGGACCGGTCGATTGAGGACCCGCTGCCGCGTCTGGATGGATTTGGCGATCCGGTCCTTGCATCCATCTGGCAATCAGAGGGACAGCACGAACTGGAACTCAGGCTGCCGGAAGGCACCGAAGGTCACTTTCTCGAAATCTTCAAACAGGGATATGTCTTTATCTACCGGCGGCTTGCCGGTTTCGGGCCGCGCCCGATGATCGTCGGCGCCTATTTCCAGGCCGCCGATGTCGGCAAGGAAGTTCGGCGGATGGTCGCAGCCCTTGTCTCCGGCATCGCCGCACTTTTCGTCTCACTGATCGCGGCAATCATTCTCGGGCGCCGCATCGCCCGTCCGATCGTGCGTTTTTCTGCAGCGGCGGTTCGCGTGCGTGATCTTGACATTTCCAAGGTCGAGGAACTTCCCGGCAGCGTGTTCCGCGAACTCAACGACCAGTCAGCCGCGTTCAACGCCATGCTCAGGGCGCTACGCTGGTTCGAGCTCTATGTGCCAAAAAAGATCGTCGAACGCCTGATCAAGACCGGCGAGGTTCGCGATACGATTTCCGATACCCGCGAAATTACGGTCTTGTTCACCGACATTGCCGGGTTCTCGGCGGCTTCAGAGGACATGTCGGCGCCTGAAGTTGCGGCCTTCGTCAACCATCATTTTTCCCTGGTTGCCGACTGTATCGAGGCCGAGGACGGCACTATCGACAAGTTCATGGGCGATTCAGTCATGGCCTTCTGGGGCGCGCCGGACGGGCAGATGGACAGCGCCGAGCGGGCATGCCGCGCAGCCCGCGCCATCGCTGCCGCAATCCATAAAGACAACAAGCAGCGCGAGGCGGCCGGCGAGCCGGCGGTCGGTATCCGGATCGGCATCCACACCGGCATGGCGACAGTCGGCAATATCGGCACGCCGGACCGGCTTAACTACACCATCATCGGCGACACGGTGAATATCGGCCAGCGGCTTGAGCAATTGGGCAAGGAGGTCTATCCGGCCGGCACAGAGGTCTCGATCCTGATCAGCGGCGATACGGCGCGCAAACTTGAAGCGGATTTCAAACCGGTTGCCGCAGGCCGCCACAAACTCAAAGGCCGGGTCGGCGAGATCGAGGTGTTCAAACTGGTTTGAATCATGCGGCTTCAGCCACCATCCAGCAGGCGGGCTGGGCTCAGGCAGTTGCAGCTGGAGGCACCAAATGAATGCGATTTATGAGCTCTTGACTCAATCATCGCGCCCTAACGGTCGCGCCCAAACAACCGACGAAAGACACGCTGCTCACAGGTGTAGCCGATATTGCACTGGTTGGTATCGGCCGTGGCCACCCATGCGCGACGGATGACATAGGGCCTTTCGCAATAAGCCTGGCCGGCAACGTAACGGTCATAGGTATATTTGCCGGTTGTCAGCACCACAGCGCCGTATTGACGGACAAACGCGCTGGCCTGCGCGCAACTCATGGTCCTGACATCAGGGCGCGCATGGGCAATGTCGGCGAGAGAGAGCAACAAAAACAAAATCGTCAGTTTGCGCATTGGAACCGTCCGCCGTTCGATCTGCACCCCCGTACCATGACAGTATATGTGTCGTCGGGTGAGATTGTGTAGTCCTGGAAGAACGGCGCGGCGATACCGCACAATTCCGGCTGCCGGTTCGTTTTGCCGGATGCGACGCTATCAGACGCGGCGATAAAGATAATAACAATCGGCGCGGGCGCCTTCGGGCAGCGGCAGCGGTTCGGTTTCCGGCACGCTCAAGGGCAGATCGCTCATCACCAGTGCGCCGGGCGCGAGCGCGGGCGAAAGATTGTTGCTCATCATCTGCGCGAGCCGCCGGTTCTGCTCGCGGTCAAAAGACCCAATGTCGGTATGTGCCAGGATTACCTGTCCACGGTATTGTTCGGCGGCGCGCGGCAGGGTGTCCGCAAGCTCGCCGAGCACGATGTCTTTTTCGTCCGGCGTACAGTCGGGATAGGATCCGACCTTGCGGTCGAACGCCAGGATCCGGCGATCGGAAATGTGATGATGCATGTGATTATAGGTGCGGCCAAGACCGAGGCCGAGCTCAAAGACAATCCCCGGCTTGCCGGTGATCTGCTCAAACGCCCAGGCAAAGCAGGCATTTTGAGCCTGTAGACGGTAGAGTGTTTTTTCCAGTCTTGTCGGCATCAGCAGGTCATATCCATCGCAATCTGAGTAAGCCCTGCGTGGTATCACGACGTGTTGCGAGCGCGAAGCTCTAAACCGTGCCAGTCGGCACTGTTGCCGAACGAATGGACTGTTCTTCAAGTCCCGCTGAGGCCGTCGTGAACCGGTCCAGCTCATGGCGTTTTTCTATAAAATTTGGTGCAATCGGTTGTCCCAAGCGGGACGTTTATGTGTATATTGGGATGCAATCGTTTGCATAAAAATGGGAGGAAAAAGCATGCGTAATGGGAATTTGCGGAGTCCCCAAGCGGCGGCCGAAAGCATCGTGGTTAGGATGCCTGCCACCGTAAATGCGGCAATTGGCAACGAGCAAAAATTTGCCCGGGCGACGCCGCGGAGAGGATGGGCCTTGCTGACGGCCTTTCTCGTCGCCGTTGCCGTCGCACCGGCTGCCATGGCCCAAGACGTCAAGAATCCCGGCATTCTCGTTCATGGCGCCGACGATGAGCCGACGACGCTTGATCCGGCGCAGGTTGAGGCGGGAGAAGGCGGCGAAACCGTTATCCTGCAAGTCTATGAGCGCCTCATTGAGATCGCACCGCAGGGTCCTGATCTGGTTCCGGCGCTCGCGACTGAGGTTCCCAGCGTCGGCAACGGGCTGATTTCGGCTGACGGGCTGACCTATACGTTTCCGATCCGGCAGGGTGTGACGTTTCACGACGGCAGTGCGCTGACCGCCGATGACGTCAAATTCTCGTGGGACCGGGTCATGACCATGGACCTGCCGGAAAGCGCCGCCGACACGCTTAACGACATCGTCGCCTCCACTAGTGTCAAGGACGAATTCACCTTTGAGGTGACCCTGCAACGGCCGAGCGCCAGCTTTCTCAACGGCACCGTGGTCGCCATGGTGTCGTCCATCGTCAGCCAGGACGCGGTCGAGGCCAATGGCGGCGTCGCGGCCGGTCAGCCGAACCCGTTCATGGC
>CALZIL010000012.1 GCA_945787495.1 uncultured Afifella sp.
CGGAGCCGCACTGCGGTACCGATCTCGGCCTGCTGACGACGAAGGCTGTGCCGGCCGACGACGGCAGCTATCGCATTTCGGGCTCGAAGATTTTCATTACGTCCGGCGATCACGACCTGACCGACAACATCCTGCACCTGGTGATCGCCCGCATCGAAGGCGCACCCGCCGGCACGCGCGGCATCAGCCTGTTCCTGGTGCCGAAGATCCTCGTCAACGAGGATGGCTCACTCGGCGAGCGTAACGGGGTCACGACGGCCTCGATCGAACACAAGATGGGCATTCGCGGCTCGGCCACCTGCGCACTCAATTTCGACGACGCCACCGGTTACCTGATCGGCGCGGAGAATCGTGGCCTGGCGGCGATGTTCAAGATGATGAATATCGAACGCCTGACAGTCGGTATGCAGGGCCTGGGCTTCGCCGAGATCGCGTACCAGAACGCCCTCGCCTATGCCCGGGACCGACGCCAGAGCAAGGCCCCCGGCCAGCGCCCGGACCCGGACAAGGCAGCCGATCCGATCATCTACCAGCCCGAAGTCAAGCGGCAGCTGCTGCGCATGCGCTCCCAGATCGAAGGCGCGCGAGCACTCGCGGTTCTCGCGGGCCTCAACGTCGACATCATGGAAAAGACCGGCGACGCCGAGGCGGAGGCCACGGTTGCACTATTGACGCCGATTGTGAAGGCCTATTTTTCCGATCTCGGCATGGACAGCACGCTGTCGGCACAGCAGATTTATGGTGGTCACGGCTACGTCTGGGATCATGGCATGGAACAGCTGCCACGCGACTGCCGCATCACGCAGATCTATGAAGGCACCAACGAAGTACAGGCGCTCGACCTGGCTGCGCGCAAGATTACGGGCAAGACCGGCGAGTTCGCCGATCGTTTCCTCGCCGGTTGGCAGGAATTCCTGTCGCAGCACGAAGGCGACGAGCAGCTGGCAGAGTTTGTCGCGCCGACATCGGCAGCGCTCGAGCGCCTGCTCGCAGTGACAGCCCGGGTTCGCAAGCAGCTTCCTGCGCATTTTCGCCCTGACGCTGATTGCCTGCCTCTGGACGCAAATGCTCGTGGCGATGCGCGATAAGGACGGTGAATTTTACGACACGAAACGCAAGGTCGGGCGGTTCTACATGGCCCACGTCTTGCCGGACGCACTGTCGCTCGCGGATGTCATCGACAACGGTGATGCGGCGCTGACGGGCTTCGACGTCGCCGACTTCGGCGATTAGCGCGCGTAGGTTCCCACCAGGCGATTCATGCCGATAACGTTGGGTTCGATTTTTTCCAGCAGCTCCCACAGCGTCAGTCCGGCATCGAAGCGGGTCTCGCAGTCCAGCGCCAGCAGCCAGAAGAAATAGTGATGCGTGCCATGGCTGGGAGGCGGCGCGGGACCGCGGTAGGCCGCGGTGCTGCTCAGTTGCATGTCGGATAGAGCGAATCCCATGATCAACCTCCAGGTGCCTGCCTATGCACAGATGATAGTGCACACTCCGGTTCCTTCAAGCCCTGGAATCTGTTTGCAGCGAAAGGTGACCATTCGATCGGCCGCGTACCAGCTGCTACGATTCGTCGCAACATGATCGATATTCCGATTCAACGCGTGGGCTATGGCTTTCCCGACGAGATAATGCCGATGCCGGATTACTGGCAGCTGCCCACCGAGCGCGCCATCAATCACCCGGACACGGTGCTGGACGAGCCCGAGGCCTTCGATAAGGAATACCTCGTTATTCGCATAAGTGCATCGATAAAGCGCCGGGTGGCTGACGCTTTGCTCCGCTTTCTCCGATAGGACATCGACGTCTTCCCGCCCTATCGCCAGTGCCTCGACTACAGACTCGCCTGCAATTTCCGATGCAGTAGCAACGTCCTCGATCTCGCGCAGGCTCGATTCAACCGCAACCGCGTCGGAAGACTGCAAATCAATCGCAAGCCGGTTGGCCTCCAAAGTTTGGATAACCGGATAACAGGCTGTCAGCGCCGACAGGCTTTCTGATAGATCAGCGAGAGCCGCGCTTATATTGTTTTCCCGCTCACTTGATGAATCCGCATAGGCCTGCGTAAACGCCTCGAGCGAGACTGCCCGCATATAGACAAGGCCAATACTGATAGCCGCCGCTGATCCCTCAAGCAGCGGCTCCAGACGATCGATCGCTGCCAAAACCGGAGGGTCGGCATTGTTGCCGGTCAGCGCCCCTCGCGTTTCAGCAAGTTTCCCGCTGAGCGCCTGACGGAATTCGTCAGCCAGATTGATGTCGAACGGGATATCGGTCGCAGGGCTCGCTTCGATTTTTCCACTACGCCAAACATAACGATACGGTCCCGGTCCTTGAGCCAGTTCGCCATCCGCATCGTCACCGACTTCGCCTTCCCACCCGTCCCCCAAAACCTCCTTTTCCAGCCGCTGGGTCTCGGCATTCACCGCCGCCGGGCCTTGTTTCCAGATCGCGTCGCCAATTGTCGCGTAGGCGATATCAAGTTGTTCGTTTTGCTCGGCCGTGGCGTGCGGATAAGTCGGCTCACCTCGAAGCCGCGCCTCATACCAGTTGATCCATACGCCCCAGTTGCTACGAAGGTCGATAAGATGCTGATCAAGGTCGTGATAGGATTCCCACACTAATTCCGGTACGCCCTTCGACCACAACTGCTCGCCCGACAACTCGTTCGGTTTGATTGCATCTGCACCTTCCATCCGCGTCGCATCGGCGCTGATCGCCTGCCAAATGGCGGCGCGGGCGGCGCGGGCGGCAGCGGCGTCGGCAGCGGCGTCGGCTGCGTAGATGGCCGCGAAGGCGGCTTCGGCGACGACGGCAGCACGGACAGCGTCGGCGGCGGCAGCGGCGGCGGCGGCGCGGGTGGTGGCCCGGGTGGTGGCGGCGGCGGCGATTGCAGCGGCGCGGGCGACAGTGCGGGCGACAGCGCGGATGGCGCGGGGGGCGGCGTGGGTGAGGTCGCCGGCGCCGTAGAGAGCGTCGTTAAAGGTGGCGGCGTACCTGGCCAAGTCCGTGGCATGGTTTGGATATTTAGCCGCGGACCATGAAACGGCCACGGCACGAAATACCGGCAGCACAATGTCGATCGCCACCGCGCCCGGTTTTAGTTTGCTGTCAGAGAATTCGTCGGCCAACAGCGGCAGCACCCGCAGCGCCGTCCGGGCGGCAATCACCACGCTCACCGGATGCGGCTGATTGTTCAGCCACGCTTCGAGCTCTTCGCGGTTTTCGAATTTGGCCATGCCGAATCAGTTTCAACCTACCGTCGACTACAGATAGCCAGACTCACTGTCCATTCCGCAATCCGCGCAAAGAAAATCCCGCTTTACCCGCGTTTTCCACTCCCCCCGCGCCGATTTCCCGCTAGAAAAGGCGTTCAGAACGAGGATCATCCATGACCGAAAAAGTTCTTCTCATCACCGGCGCGTCGTCGGGCATCGGCGCGGCGAGCGCCAAAGCGGCGGCGGCGAAGGGCTGGCGCGTCGCGCTGGCCGCCCGTTCGGCCGCCAATCTCGATGCGCTAGTCGGCGAGATCGGACCGGATAAGGCGCTGGCAATCCCCTGCGACGTCACACGCATGGACGACGTCGAGGCGGCGCTTGCCGCAACCCTGGACAAATTCGGGCAGCTCGACGCCGCCTTCGCCAATGCCGGCCTTGGCGCCAGCGCGGTCGGCACCGCGGGCGGCGACCCGGCCAACTGGCGGGCGATGATCGACGTCAATATCTGGGGTCTGTTGCTCACCGCCAAGATCTGCCTGCCGGCGCTGAAGGAGAGCAAGGGGCATTTTGTCATGACCGGCAGCCGCGCCGGCGTCGCGACGATGAAAGGCTCCGTCTATGGCGCGACCAAATGGTTCGTGCGCGGCTATGCGGCCAATCTGCGTGAGGAAATGGCCGAATGGGGCGGCCGCTGCACGCTGATCGCGCCGGGTATGGTCGACACGCCGTTCTTCGACGAGCCGAAACCGCAGGGCCTGAGCGCCGAAGACGTCGCCGGCGCCGTCACCTATGCGCTGGAGCAGCCGGCAACGGTGAACATCAATGAAATGTTGCTGACGCCGAATAGTTGATTCAGAACATTAAAAAGGGCGCCCAAGAGCGCCCTTTTGTTGATCGGTTTTATCGGGCCTAGCTGTCGAGGAACGAGCGCAGCTTGCGTGACCGGCTCGGGTGCTTGAGCTTGCGCAATGCCTTGGCCTCGATCTGGCGGATGCGTTCGCGCGTCACGGAGAATTGCTGGCCGACCTCTTCCAGCGTGTGGTCGGTGTTCATGCCGATGCCGAAGCGCATGCGCAGCACCCGCTCCTCGCGCGGCGTCAGCGAGGCCAGCACCCTGGTCGTCGTCTCGCGCAGATTGGACTGGATCGCCGCGTCGATCGGCAGCACGGCGTTCTTGTCCTCGATGAAATCGCCGAGATGGGAATCCTCTTCATCGCCGATTGGCGTTTCGAGGCTGATCGGCTCCTTGGCGATCTTCAGAACCTTGCGGACCTTTTCCAGCGGCATTTGCAGCTTTTCAGAAAGTTCCTCCGGCGTCGGCTCGCGGCCGATCTCGTGCAGCATCTGCCGCGAGGTGCGCACGATCTTGTTGATCGTCTCGATCATGTGGACCGGGATGCGGATGGTGCGCGCCTGGTCGGCGATGGAGCGGGTGATCGCCTGGCGGATCCACCAGGTGGCATAGGTGGAGAACTTGTAGCCGCGGCGGTACTCGAATTTGTCGACCGCCTTCATAAGACCGATATTGCCTTCCTGGATCAGGTCGAGGAACTGCAGGCCGCGATTGGTGTATTTCTTGGCGATCGAGATGACCAGCCTGAGATTGGCCTCGACCATCTCCTTCTTGGCCTGGCGCGCCTCGCGCTCGCCCTTTTGCACCTTGTGGACGATGTCGCGGAATTCCTTGATCTCAAGGCCGGTTTCCGCCGCCAGATGGCGGACCTCGTCGCGCAGCGGCCGGATGGAGTCCTTTTCGTTGGCGACGAACTCCTTCCAGCCTGGCGTCGTCAGCCGCTGCACGCGCCGCAGCCAGTGCGGGTCGAGTTCATGGCCGCGGTAATGGGAGAGGAATTCCTGGCGGTCGGTGCCATAGCTCTCCGCCAGCCGCATCAGCTTGCCGTCAAACGAGATCAGCCGCCGGTTGATGTCGTAAAGCTGTTCCACCAGCGCCTCGATGCGCGCATTGTTGAGCGCCAGCGACTTGACGTCGGTGATGATGTCCTCGCGCAGCTTCTTGTAGCGGCGCTCCTGGCTCGGTGACAGGCTGCCGCTTTTCATCGCCTTGCCGACGAGCTGGTCCTGCAGCTTGCGGAGCTTTTTGTAGTTGTTGGCAATGCCGTCGAAGGTCTCCACGACCTGCGGCTTGATCTCGGCCTCCATCGCGGCCAGCGACAGGGCGTTCTCAAACTCGTCGTCGTCGTCCTCGTCGTCGTCGTCCTCGGCGCCCTCGGCATTTTCCGGTTTCGCCTCATCGTCCGTGGCGCCGTCCGGATCGGCTGCTTTGGCGGGCGCCGCTTCGTTCTCTTGCTTAGCTTCAGCGCCGGCCGCCGCACCGTTCACGGCGCCGCTCTCGCCGGTGGCTTCGGTGCCCTCAACGGCGCCGTCCCCGGTTGCGGGATTGACCGGCACCGCCTTGCCGTCCGGTCCGGCATAGGTCGCTTCCAGATCGATGATGTCGCGCAACAGCACGGCGCCTTCGGAGAGCTGGTCGCGCCAGATGATGATGGCCTGGAATGTCAGCGGGCTTTCACAGAGCCCGGCGATCATCGCCTCGCGGCCGGCCTCGATGCGCTTGGCGATGGCGATCTCGCCCTCGCGCGAGAGCAGTTCGACCGAACCCATTTCGCGCAGATACATCCGCACCGGATCATCGGTGCGGTCCGTCGGCTCGCGCTTGGTCGTCTTCTTGGCGACCGCCGTCGTCGTGCTCTCAACCAGATCCCGGCTGTCGCTGGCTCCCTCGCTCTCGCCATCGGCGTCATCGGACTCCACGACATTGATGCCCATATCGTTAAGCATCGACATGGTGTCCTCGATCTGTTCGGAGGTCACCTCTTCCGATGGCAGGACGGCATTGAGCTCATCGACCGTCACAAAGCCGCGCTTCTTGGATTCCTTGATCATCCGCTTCACAGCGGCATTGTTCAGATCCAGAAGCGGACCATCCGGGGTCGGGCTTTCCGGAGTCTCTTCCTTGGTCGGGGTAGCGTCCTGGGTCTGCATGGCCATGTCAAAGTTTCTCCGCGCCTAGCCAGATCAGCGGGCTGCGATGTCAGTGATTCGCTGGCGTCGGTCCATAGTGTGCACACCGCGGCGTAAAAGCCGTGTTAACCATCGCGACAATCGCAATTGTGCACCGGTGCCCCACGTTTGACACATATATGCGCGCTCAGCCTTTAAACAACCTGCCGGACCTAACGATCTTTGAGCGGATGCACAATCTCTATTTCCGAGACACCATCGCGCATATCGCTCTGCGTCTGCCGCAAATCCTGGTCCTGGATGTCACGAAGCCGCGTTAAATGCGCCGGACTGGCATCGCGCCCGAGCGCCCGCGCAGCCTCCAGACGCTCGATAGATAACGTCCCGGCGCGCCGGCGCAAGTGCGCCGCATCGTCCCAGATTGTCGCAGCGCGGGACGCCTCGCCTTCAGGGCCGACCGCGTCAAGCCCGAACTGCTGCAATGTCTTCAAAACCAGATCGATCGCCGCGCCATGCCCCTGGCCATCCAATAGCGCGCGCAGGCTCGCATGGGTCGCATCCGGGTGCTCGGCCAGCGCCAGCGCCAGAGCACCCGCGAGCCGCGCGATATCCGGCTGCTGGAACGCTGTATCGGCAAGAGTTTCCAGCCGCTCTTCGGCAAGCAAGGGATGGCACAACAGCCCGCCGACGAGAATTGCATCCCCCGGCGCCAGTCCGGACGTCGATAGCGCACGCCCGCCGGCGCGCACGAGCCGGTTGGACAACAGGCTCTCCGACGCCACCATTGCGGCGTTGCGGCCACGCCCGGCAGCACCACCGCCGCTGCGCCGGCTCTGGCCACTTCCGGTGCCGAAATAGGCGGCAAGGCGATCGCGGATTGCCGTGTCGTAATGACGGCGCACCCCCTGATCGCCGATCTGCCCGACGACTTGGCGCAGGGCGGCCTCCAAACCGGCGCGGCGCTCGGGCGTGTCATAGGTCCTGCCGTCCATTTCACGCCGCCACGCCATGTCGATCAGCGCTCTGGCCGCGCCGATCAAGGCGCCAAATGCCTCCGGTCCGTCGGTGCGAATCACATCGTCCGGATCCTGACCGGCAGGCAGCAATGCGAATCGCAGGCTCTTGCCGGGCTGCAAGTGCGGCAATGCCAGGTCGATCGCCCGGTAGGCCGCTTTCAGGCCGGCCGTATCGCCGTCGAAACACAGAACCGGTTCATCAGCCATCTGCCACAAAAGCCGCAATTGGTCTTCCGTCAGCGCGGTGCCCATCGGCGCGACGGTCGCCTCAAAGCCAGCGACAACGCAGGCAATGACGTCGGTATAGCCTTCAACGGCAATGACCGGACCGTCCTTGCGCGCGGCAGCCCGCGCCTCGCGGCCGTTGAAAAGCACATGGCTTTTGGAAAACAGCGGCGTTTCCGGCGAATTGAGATATTTCGCCGGCACATCGGCGGAAAGCGCCCGCCCGCCGAATGCGATCACCCTGCCGCGAAGATCGGTGATCGGGAACATCACCCGGTCGCGGAAGCGGTCGTAGCTGACCGGAATGTCGTCGCCGGCGATGAGCAGCCCGGCCTCGACCATCTGGTCGGGATCGACGCCGGCTTCGGCCAGATATTGTTTGAGCGCATTGCGGCTGTCGGGCGCATAGCCGATTCGAAACCGCGTCTGGGTCTCCGGGCTGACGCCACGGTCGCGCAGATAGCCGCGCGCTTTCGCGCCCACGGCGGCCTGCAACTGGACCTCGAAGAATTTCACCGCCAGTTCCATCACATCGGCCAGACTGGCGCGCTGTTCTTCGCGCTTTTCTTCTTCCCTATCGCGCGCCGGCATGGGCAGCCCCGCCTCGCCGGCAAGCTGCTCCACGGCTTGCGGAAAACTCAGGCCGTCCTGTTCGACGAGAAAGGTGAAATGATCGCCGGACACCCCGCAACCGAAACAATGGTAGCGACCGCGACGGTCGTCGGCATGGAAGGACGGCGTCTTTTCGCCGTGAAACGGGCAACAGGCCCAATAATCGCCGCGCTGTGGCTGCGATTTGCGCTTGTCCCAGGTGACCCGCCGCCCGACGACCTCGGAAATCGGGATCCGGGCGCGAATCGAATCAAGGAATGTCGGTGAGAAGCGCATGGCTCTTCATAACGCGGCAGACGCCGCCGGCACAGAGCGGCGCTCACAAATCAGGCCGCCGGCGCCATGGTGTGAATAGGCTGTGGAAACTGCCTATTTCAGGATTTCCTTGACGACGCTCGAGGCCTTGCCGAAATCCATCTGGCCGGCATAGCGCTTTTTCAGGGCGCCCATGCATTTGCCCATGTCGCGCAGGCCCTCCGCGCCGACGGCTTCGACGGCCTTGCGGCAGGCAGCCTCGACGTCTTCATCGCTGAGCTGCTGCGGCAGGAAACCGCGGATGATCTCGATTTCCTCGCGCTCCTGCGCCGCCATTTCCAGCCGGCCGTTTTCCTCATAGATCGACGCCGATTCCTCGCGCTGACGGATCATCTTGGCGAGAATTCCCAGGATATCATCGTCCGAAACGCTGTCGCGCCCCTTGGTCCGGCCTTCAATATCGCGGTCCTTGATGGCGGCGCTGATCAGGCGCAGGGTCGCCATCCGCGTCTTGTCCTGGTTTTTGATGGCCTCTTTCAAGGCGTCATTGATTGTGTCACGCATGGGTTCCTCACCGGCGCGCGCGCGAGACTAGCCGAAGCGACTTTGGCGCGCCATATGATCGAGTGGATATCTTCAGGTTGTGGGATTTAGGTCACTAAAGCCGGCCATTGCGTTGACGACCATCTGGTCGGTCACTACGTTCCCGGCGCCGCTTTATTGCAGCGCACAAGCCAGCGCTGGGAATATAGGAAACCGCCATACCGACGCAAGCCCTGTGACGTAGCGGCAGGGCGAAAGCGCAATCACAAATGCTCTCATGAAAGTATGAACGGTCAATGACGACACCCCCCTGGACGGACCAAAAACCCACCGCCTGCCTGGTCCTGGCGGACGGCACCATGCTTGAGGGGGTGGGGCTCGGCGCAACGGGCGAAATGGCCGGCGAGGTCTGTTTCAACACCGCCATGACCGGCTATCAGGAGATTCTCACCGATCCCTCCTATGCCGGCCAGATCATCACCTTCACCTTTCCTCACATCGGCAATGTCGGCGTCAATGAGGAAGACATTGAAACCGTCAATATGGCGCAGGCATCCGGCGTCCGCGGCTGCATTCTGCGCGCCCCCGTAACCGATCCGGCCAGTTGGCGCGCCACCCGGCATCTCGACGCCTGGCTGAAGGCGCGCGGCATCGTCGGCCTTGCCGGCATCGACACCCGCGCCTTGACGGCGTTGATCCGCGAAACCGGCATGCCCAACGCCGTCATCGCGCACGATCCGGCCGGCGCTTTCGATCATGGTGCGTTGAAATCACAAGCGGCGGCATGGCCAGGTCTTGAAGGCGCCGATCTGGCGAAAGACGTGACCGCCGGCCAAGCCTACACCTGGGACGAGACGTCGTGGACGCTGGGCAAGGGCTATGGCCGGCGAACCGAGGAGTCGTTCCATGTCGTCGCCATCGATTACGGCATGAAACGCAACATCCTGCGCCTGCTGGCCGATCGTGGATGCCGGTTGACGGTTCTGCCGGCGAGCGCCAGCGGCGACGACATTCTCGGCCATAAGCCCGACGGCGTGTTTTTATCGAACGGCCCCGGCGATCCGGCGGCGACCGGGGACTATGCCGTGCCGGCGATCCGCAAGGTGATTGAGGCCGGCGTGCCGCTGTTCGGCATCTGCCTTGGCCACCAGATGCTGGCCCTGGCGCTCGGCGGAAAAACGGACAAAATGCATCAGGGCCATCACGGCGCCAACCATCCGGTCAAGGATCACACCACCGGCAAGGTCGAGATCACCTCCATGAACCACGGATTTGCCGTGGCAGGCGGCAGCCTGCCGGACGCTGTCGAAGAGACCCATGTCTCGCTGTTCGACGGCTCCAATTGCGGCCTGCGGCTGAAAGGCAAACCGGTGTTTTCCGTCCAGTACCATCCCGAAGCTTCGCCCGGGCCGCGCGACAGCCATTATCTGTTTGACCGGTTCACGGATCTGATGCGCGAAAGAAAGGACCTCAAGCCGCTCGCCGAGAGGCAGGCGGGAACCGGCGCCGTTTAGTCGCCGCGTCTTTCAACCCCCGCCGGCGCCTTGCGGCGGCCAAGCATCCGGCGCGATAGCCGGCCCAGCAGGAACGCCAGTCCGCCACCGGCAATCAGCCCGAGCGCGCCCCAGGCAAGGCCGGAAAATGTCACCGGCACAGCCGGCTCAAAGTCGCCCCAGGCGCGGCTGACAATGCGGCGATCCGGCGAGCGCAGCACGACAAAAGGCCTTGCAAAGGGCGGCACGCTCTTAAGATTTTCCCGTTGTTCCTCAAGCCGTTGCAGCCGGTTTATCGCGGATTGCACGGACATGCCTCGATCACGGAAAAAACGCTCCGCCGATTCGCCATAGGTGAGCATGGCTTCCTGCCTGGACAGCCCGTTTCTCGCCGCATCGGCATCGAAATCGGCGATAACCTGGCGCAGTTCGTCCAGGCCGCCGCCGAGCCGTTGCCGATATTGCTGGGCGAATTCGGGAAATTGCGACACCGAAATGCCGCCCAATGCGGCGACCACGGTCACGGATAGGCGAAACGGCCAGGGCAATAGAGGTTCCGGTCACACCTGATTGGGTGTGAACGTGTCGCAGGCGTCCAGCCGGCCGGTCTCAAAGCCGCGGCCGAACCAGCGCCGGCGCTGCTCCGATGTTCCGTGATTGAAGGCGTCCGGCACGACATAGCCCTGCGTGCGCTTCTGGATTGTATCATCGCCGATCTGCTTGGCAGCATTCAGCGCCTCGTCGATATCGCCTTCCTCAAGCAGGCCTTTGCGGGCGGTTTTGTTGGCCCAGATGCCGGCGAAACAGTCGGCCTGCAGTTCCACCCGCACCGACATGGCATTCGCCTCGCTCTTGCCCGCCGTCCGGCGCATCTGGTTGAACTTCGGCAGAACGCCGATCAGGTTCTGCACGTGGTGGCCGACTTCGTGAGCGAGCACATAGGCCTGGGCGAAATCGCCCGGCGCCTGGAACCGGCGCTTGAGCTGATCGTAAAAGGCCAGGTCGATATAAACCTTCTGGTCGCCCGGGCAGTAGAACGGCCCCGACGCCGCGCTGGCAAAGCCGCAGGCCGACTGCACCGAACCGGAAAAAAGCACCAGTGTCGGCTCGCGATAGCTCTGCCCGCCCTCCGTAAAGATCGCGTTCCAGGTGTCTTCCGTCTCGGCCAGAACCGTTGCGACGAAATCACGCATTTCGCTTGAAACCTGCGGCGAGGATTGCGTCTGGCGGGTGCCCGGATTTGGGGAAATCTGGCCGCCACCACCGCTGAGCAGCTCGAGTGGATTGATGCCAAAGACGAATGACAGGATCACGATGATGATGATGAAGCCGATACCGCCGCCGCCGGCGCGCCTGATCGTCGGGCGGCCGCGTCCGCCCATCCGGCCAAAGCCACCAGGCAGCCGTACCCCGCCCCGGCCTTGCCGGTCTTCAACATTGCTGGATTGCCGCCGGCCCTTCCAACGCATGACCTCACCCTTTTCCCGTCACCGAACGATATTCGACCGCAATTATATAGCGGCGATACAAGCCACCGCTACTCCCGCCTGCCCCGGCATCGGAGAAAAGCTCAAAAAAAACGCGGCAAACGCCGCGTTCTTATCGATCGCAAATCAGGCCGGATCATGCCCGGCAATCAGCCGAACAGGCGCTTGACCTTGGCGATCATGCGCGACCAGCGGCATGAAAAGGTCGCATAACGATGGACGTCGACATGCTGATGGCCAGGCTTGGCCTGTGGAATGTAGATATCGCTCAACATCGGACTTTCCCTTCCCGCTTGTTCCCGCAGCGAACATGCGGAACCGCGCACAAACAGCACAATGTGCGCTTCAAGCCCAAATATGCGCACATAGTGCGCCTATGTCAAACGGCGAATGCACTTAGTGCGCCTGATGAATGTTGTGCGTCCAAGAGTTGGCGGGATAGTCACCGCCGGTTGCGTCCGATACGATCGAAGCGATCCACGACGGGTGCGAGTTGGATGACACCGGCGCAATTCAAGACTTGGCGAAAAAATCTCGGCTTGAAGCAGAAGGAAGCCGCCGAACGGCTTGGCCTGAAAAAGCGGATGATTCAGTATTACGAAACCGGCCAGCGCGACGGCAAAAAGGTCAAGATTCCCAAATCGGTCCGGCTCGCCTGTTATGCCCTGTCCCAGAGCGTCGACGACTTCGACGGAAGCGAGGTGAGCCATGGCGAGGACCAGGACGACACGCCGTCATTGCGCAAGCGAGCCAACGCCATCACCGCAGCTGATCGCTCCCTAAGTCAGTCCTGCCCGCCCAAACGCCGGTAACCGGCCCGGTTGCTGTCCCCCTCGCTGCCGGGAATTTGCAATGACCGGAGCATAACCCTCGCCGTTTGCCATTTAGGGATGGCACAGACAACGGCGTTCGTGTAGGAAGCGGCCCGTCCTTGCTCACATCAATTTCGGCCCTTTCAGCCGCTGCCGGCGGTCCCACCCACGCGCGCCATGCCCAAGAGAACCGATCTCAAGTCCATCATGATCATTGGCGCCGGCCCGATCGTCATCGGTCAGGCCTGCGAGTTCGACTATTCCGGCACCCAGGCCTGCAAGGCGCTTAAAAGCGAGGGCTACCGGATCATCCTGGTCAATTCCAATCCGGCGACGATCATGACCGATCCCGATCTTGCCGATGCGACCTATGTCGAGCCGATCACGCCGGAGATCGTCGCCCGGATCATCGAGAAGGAACGGCCGGACGCGCTGCTGCCGACCATGGGCGGCCAGACGGCGCTCAATTGCGCGCTGTCGCTCAACCGCATGGGCGTCCTGGAAAAATTCGGCGTGGAAATGATCGGCGCCCGCGCCGAGGTCATCGACAAGGCCGAGGACCGCAAGCTCTTTCGCGAAGCCATGGCGGTGATCGGCCTTGAAACGCCACGGTCCAGGCTGGCCAACGCCTCCGAACACAAGGCCGAAGACAAGGCGATGCACGACGCGGCGGTTGCCTCAATCCAGGCCGAACATGCCGATCCGGCGGAACGAGAAAGCCGTCTTGCCGCATTTGCCGCCGAATGGCGCGCCGGCGCGCAGGACCGCAAGGAGCGGTATCAGACGCGCGCCCTGTCGATTGCCCTGGAAGCGCTCGACACGGTTGGCCTGCCGGCCATTATCCGGCCGTCCTTTACGCTCGGCGGCACCGGCGGGGGTATCGCCTACAATCGCGAGGAGTTCCTTGAAATCGTCGAGCGTGGCCTCGACGCCTCGCCGACATCGGAAGTCCTGATCGAGGAATCGGTGATCGGCTGGAAGGAGTTCGAGATGGAGGTCGTCCGCGACAAGGACGACAACTGCATCATCATATGCTCGATTGAAAACGTCGATCCGATGGGCGTGCATACCGGCGATTCCATCACAGTCGCGCCGGCCCTGACCCTGACCGACAAGGAATATCAGATCATGCGCGACGCCTCCATCGCGGTGTTGCGCGAGATCGGCGTGGAGACCGGCGGCTCAAACGTTCAGTTCGCCATCAATCCCGATGACGGACGGATGGTGGTGATTGAAATGAATCCGCGCGTCTCGCGCTCATCGGCGCTGGCCTCCAAGGCGACCGGCTTCCCGATCGCCAAGGTCGCGGCGCGGCTGGCTGTCGGCTATACCCTCGACGAGTTGGAAAACGACATTACCGGCGGCGCCACGCCGGCCTCCTTTGAACCGACGATCGATTATGTCGTCACCAAGATCCCGCGATTTGCGTTCGAGAAATTTCCCGGCGCCGAACCGCTCCTGACCACTTCGATGAAATCGGTCGGCGAGATCATGGCGATCGGCCGGACCTTCGCCGAGTCGCTGCAAAAGGCGCTGCGCGGCCTGGAAACCGGTCTGACCGGCCTCGACGAAATCGACATTGAAGGCCTTGGCGAAGGCGACGACAAGAACGCCATCCGCGCCGCGCTGGCGGTGCCGACGCCGGACCGGCTGCGCAATGTCGCGCAGGCCATGCGGCTTGGCCTGAGCGTGGAGGATATCCACGCCGCCTGCCACATCGATCCCTGGTTCCTGCGCCAGACCGAAGCCGTCATCGCCACCGAAAATCGCATCCGTGAGCATGGCTTGCCGGAAAGCGTCAATATTCTGCATGAGCTTAAAGCCATGGGCTTTTCCGACGCTCGCCTGGCAACCCTCTCCGGCCGCGGTGAAGCCGATGTCTCGGAATTGCGCCAGCGGCTCGGCGTGCGCCCGGTCTATAAGCGCATCGATACCTGTGCCGCCGAATTCGCCGCGCCGACGGCTTACATGTACTCCACCTATGAAGCACCCTTCGCCGGCGCGCCGGCCGACGAGGCGGCACCTTCAGATGCTAGGAAGGTCATTATTCTGGGCGGTGGTCCGAACCGCATCGGCCAGGGTATCGAATTCGATTATTGCTGCTGTCATGCTGCCTTCGCGCTGGCCGATGCCGGTTACGAATCGATCATGGTCAACTGCAATCCGGAAACCGTCTCCACCGATTACGACACCTCCGACCGGCTCTATTTCGAACCGCTGACCGCCGAGGACGTGCTGGAGATCATTGCCACGGAAAAGCAGAACGGCACGCTTCATGGCGTCATCGTGCAGTTTGGCGGGCAGACGCCGCTCAATCTTGCGCACGCGCTGCAGGAAGCCGGCGTGCCGATCCTGGGCACTTCGCCCGACGCCATCGATCTGGCCGAAGACCGCGACCAGTTCAAATCGCTGCTTAATCGGCTGGATCTGAAGCAGCCGAGAAACGGCATCGCCTATTCGATCGAACAGGCGCGGCTGGTCACCGGCGAGCTCGGCTTTCCCTTGTTCGTGCGGCCGTCCAATGTGCTGGGCGGCCGGGCGATGGCAAACATCCACGACGACCGGGCGTTCGATGACTATTTGCTCGGCACATTACCGGCGCTCGTGCCCGAAGACGTCAAAGCCCGTTATCCGAATGACAAGACCGGCCAGATCAACACGGTTCTAGGCAAGAATCCGTTGTTGTTCGATGGTTATCTCGCCGACGCCATCGAGGTCGATGTCGATGCGCTGTGCGACGGCGGTGAGGTCTTCGTCTGCGGCATCATGGAGCATATTGAAGAGGCCGGCATTCATTCCGGCGACAGCGCTTGCGTCCTGCCGCCCCATTCCCTGAGCGAAGAGATCCTGTCTGAACTGAAACGCCAGACCGTGGACATGGCGCTGGCGCTCAAGGTCGGCGGCCTGATGAATGTCCAATATGCGGTCAAGGGCGGCGATATCTACGTCCTGGAGGTCAATCCCCGCGCTTCGCGCACCGTGCCCTTTGTCGCCAAGACGATCGGCAAGCCGGTCGCCAAGATCGCGGCGCGCATCATGGCCGGCGAAAACCTGACCGATTTTACGCTGACCGAAGACGGGATCGACCATATTGCCGTCAAGGAAGCGGTTTTCCCATTCGCCCGTTTTCCGGGCGTCGACACGATCCTGGGACCGGAAATGCGCTCGACCGGCGAGGTTATGGGCATCGACCGGGCATTCCCGCTGGCCTTCGCCAAAAGCCAGCTTGGCGGCGGCACGCATGTGCCGGCAAGCGGCACGGTATTCGTCTCCGTCCGCGATAGTGACAAGCCGCGTGCCGCCGAGGTCGCCCGGCAGATGGCCGATCTCGGATTTCATGTTATCGCCACTGGCGGAACGCAGCGTTTTCTGGCCGAACAGGGTGTCGACTGCAAGAAAATCAACAAGGTGCTTGAAGGCCGGCCGGACATCGTCGATGCAATCAAGAACGGTGACATCCAGCTTGTCTTCAACACGACCGAAGGCGCGCAGGCGCTGACCGACAGCCGGTCGCTCAGACGCGCTGCATTGTTGCACAAGGTACCCTATTATACGACGCTGGCCGGCGCACGGGCCGCCGCGCGCGGAATCGAGGCGCTGATCGGCGGGGAGCTTGAAGTGAGGCCACTACAGGCTTATTTTAGCGGCTGACTGCAGGATTTTGTCGGGTGTTTTGCATGAAGTGTGCAGAGCGCCTGGTTTTTTTTACGCTCCGCCCAAGGTGGCCCGGTGACATAAGGCCGGCAACTTGAGACGCGGGGCAAGGAGATCGATATGGAAAAGGTTCCGATGACCGCAAGCGGCTACGAAGCTCTGGCGGCTGAGCTCAAGCAACGAACTGCGCAGGACCGCCCGAAGATCATTCAGGCGATCGCCGAGGCGCGCTCCCATGGCGATTTGTCGGAGAACGCCGAGTATCATGCCGCCAAGGAACAGCAGAGCCACAATGAGGGCCGCATCGCCGAGATTGAGGACAAGCTGTCGCGTTCCGAAGTCATCGATCTGTCCAAACTGTCCGGCGACACGGTGAAATTCGGCGCCAAGGTCACCCTTGTCGACGAGGACACCGACGAGAAGAAAATCTATCAGCTCGTCGGCGATGTTGAGGCCGATGTGAAAAACGGCCAGATTTCCATTTCCTCGCCGATCGCCCGCGCGCTGATCGGCAAGAGCGTTGGCGATTCCGTCGAGGTTGCCGCGCCCGGCGGCGCGCGCGGCTACGAAATCCTGAAAATCAAGTTCGGATAAGCTTGTGATCGATCTTTATACCTGGACGACGCCGAACGGACGCAAGGCGTCCATCGCGCTTGAGGAAATGGGCCTGGACTACAAGGCGCATGCGATCAATATCGGTGAAGGCGAACAGTTCGCGCCGGATTTTCTGAAAATCAGCCCGAACAACAAGATCCCGGCGATTGT
The DNA here is from genome assembly GCA_945787495.1 of uncultured Afifella sp. Lineage (GTDB taxonomy): Bacteria > Pseudomonadota > Alphaproteobacteria > Rhizobiales > Afifellaceae > CALZIL01. Next base: position 17,063 of record CALZIL010000012.1, read on the forward strand.
CGATCATGACACCGGGCTGTCGTTGATGGAGTCCGGCGCGATCCTGCTTTATCTGGCCGAAAAGACCGGCCGCTTCATGCCGACGGACACGGCAACCCGCTGGCAGGCCATGGAATGGCTGATGTGGCAGATGGGCGGCTTTGGGCCGATCCTCGGCCAGGTGCATCATTTCGTCAAATACAATCGCGGCAAGTCGGCTTATGGCGAAGAGCGCTTCAGCAAGGAAGCAGCACGACTCTACAAGGTTCTGGACACGCACCTGGCCGACCGAGACTTTATCGCCGGCGATTATTCCATTGCTGATATGGCGATCTGGCCGTGGGCGTCGCGCTTTGAGTGGCAGGAAATCGATCTGGCCGCATACCCCAATGTCCGTGACTGGTATTTGCGGATCGCCGAACGCCCCGCCGTCCAGGCCGGCTATCAGGTGCCCAAAAAGGTCAACGAAGTACCGATGCCGTGACGCGGTGATCGCCGCTATGCGGCAACCGGCACAGCCTCGGCGCGGTTGTTTCTGAGCGCCGTCCAGACCGTAAAACCGAACAGGCCGCCCATGCCGATCAGACCGATCGGCAGGTGGCCATATTGCGCGACGGGCCGGGCGATCAGCGGCAGCAGCCAGATCGCCGCATAAAGGCTTTTCCCGTAAGGGCGAAAGCCGCGCATCAACCCGTCGGCGACTAGAAACGCGACCGCCGGCGCCAGCACCAGCATGTCGTAGTCCAGGACATAGGGCGTAATCAGCAGCGCGCCGCTGCACGTCGCCGCCTTTGCCGCCAACAGATTTTCCGGCCGCGACCGTGCCGACCACCACAGCCATGCCAGCGCGCCAAGCACGCCGACCGAGACCACCGCCTGCAGGGCATAGGCAAGCGCCACCGATCCGCCCATGCCGCGAACGGCGGAAAACATGGTCTGGATCTTGAACCAGCCGGTCGGAACCTGTTCCAGGACATAGCCGCGGGTCACCTCGCCGCTGCCGAAAAAAGCAACCCACGGCTCCAGACCGAACAACGCGACCGAGGTAAGACTTAAGACCACCACCGATATCGCCGCGCCGGCAAAGCTGCGCCAGTAGCCACCGGCGGCCAGCACCAGCGGCAGCACCAGTCCGAGATGCGGCTTGTAGCAAAGCGCCCCCAGCAGCAACCCGGCGATCCACGGGCGACGCTCCAGCAAGGCCAGTCCCATTCCCAGGAATGCGGCTGTCAGAAAAGCGTTCTGGCCGTGCGCAACGGTCACGAAGACGGCCGGAAACGCCGCGGCGGCGATCAAGGCCGACTTGAGCGGGATGATCGAGCGGATCGCCGCCAGATAGAATAAGCCGGTGACGGTCATATAAAGCGCCAGCGCCGCCAGATAGGGCAGCAACGCAAGGCCGGTCGCCGGGATCAGGAAGACCGGCGGATAAGGCCAGCCATAGAACGGGTGATCCTCGCCGCCGCCGAAAAACGCCCGCTGTACCTGCTCATGGGCTGGATAATCAAAGATCTGGGCCGCCGCCCCATCCAGCGCCATCAGCCCGGCCGTATAGGGATTGGCAAAGTCGGTGCCGATCGGCCGGCCGAAATGATCGACAAGGCCGTCGCCGCTGACCCACAGCGCGGCGAGCCCGATGAAGGACATGATACCGATGAGAAGCGCATAATTGCGCATCCGCTCAGGCGTCAGCCAGTCGCCGGTTTCAAGATGATGGCGAAATGTTTCAAGCCGTTCCATGACCGGCTTCTGGCACGAAGTTGATGAAAACCCGGTTAAGCCGGCCGCCAGTCGATCGTCACATGCCCGGGCAGCGCGGAAATGCGGGCGAGCCAGGCGGTGATGCCGGGAAACGCGGCAAGGTCGAAGCCGCCCTCACCGGCCATATGCGTATAGGCGTACAACGCCATGTCGGCGACGGAGAAGTCTTCACCGGCAAGCCAGTCGGCGGAGGCAAGCCGGGCCTCCATGACGCCAAGCGCATGATTGCCGTCCCGGTGGAGCTTCGCCATCAGATCCGGCGTCGCCTGATCGCGCCGCGCCGGATAGATCGTCAGCGACCGGCGCACCGCGATCGTCGGCTCGTGGCTGTATTGTTCAAAGAACAGCCACTCATAGACCTTGGCCCGGTCAAAGGCGTCTTTCGGCAAGAACGCTGTTCCCTCCGCCAGATGCAGAAGGATTGCATTCGATTCCGCCAGACGCCGGCCGTCGGCAAATTCGACAAGCGGCACCTTGCCATTCGGGTTGCGCGCCAGATGGTCCGGCGTCCGGGTCGAGCCGTCATTGGCGTCGATGTCGACGACTGCGAACGGCAATTGGAGATGTGCCAGCAATAACCGCGGCTTGTAGCAATTGCCGGAATCTTGCTGTTGGTAGAGTGTCAGCACTCTTTCTCGCCTCCCGCATCGGATTTCGCGCCGCCATACTGGCCGGCATGAACTGGTCCGATGGTGCTTATGGGCTGCGATGAGAGCGCCAGCAAGAGCGGCATTCGGTTGCCCGATCGCGAATTTTCGCACTAGGCTGTGCCCGGCGAGGCACACCATGAATATCCCCCTCATCAAGGCGATCGTCATCCTGCCGGGCACGGCCCTAGTCTACGTGCCGGCGCTGATCGTCTGGCTCACAAGCGGCAACGCTTATGCGGCGCGTTTCCCGCCAGATTCGGCGTTCTTCTGGCTGGCCGGGCTCCTCTTCGCCGCGGCCGGCCTGACCTTGATGATCTGGACGGTGTGGCTGTTTGCCACAAAAGGCGGCGGCGGCACGCCCGCGCCTTGGCAACCGGTCAGGAATTTTATCGTTCTCGGCCCCTACCGCCATGTTCGCAACCCGATGCTGATCGGCGTCAATCTGTTCCTGATCGCCGAGGCGCTCTGGCTGCAATCATGGCCGATTTTCATCTGGATGATCGCCTTCGTCATCATCAACACGGCCTACTTCGCGCTATCGGAGGAACCTCAGCTGGAAAAACGGTTCGGTGAGGCTTACGCCGAATACAAGCGCAACGTGCCGCGATGGCTGCCGCGCCTGATGCCCTGGCGCGGCGGCAATGACGCCTGAGCCGTTTTCGGCCCAAACCCGCCGGCATTTCCGCAAATGCACAAGACGATGACGACCCTTCCCGCCGGTCGGGATGTTGCGCGCGCCCGGCTGGCGGTCTCGCTGGCGTTTGTCGTCATGGGCGTGACACTCGGCGCCTGGTCGCCGCAGGTCGCCGTTATCAAACAGCGGCTGGACCTGAGCGACGCGCAACTCGGCTTCTACCTGCTCATCCTGCCGCTCGCCGCCTGCTTCGGCATGGCCCTGGCAACGGCCTTGTCGACACGCATCGGAACCGGCCCGCTGATGCGGCTGTTCGCACCGCTGACGCCGCTCGCCCTGCTTCCCCCGGTCTTCGCGCCGGATCCGTTGTCCACGATCCTCGCCTTCTTTGGTTTCGGTTTCACCTTCGGCGCGCTCGACATCGCCATGAACGCCCATGCAAGTCTGGTGGAGCGCCACATCGGCCGGCCTGTTATGGGCCGGTTTCACGCTTGGTTTTCCGCCGGTGCCTTTGCCGGAGCGGCAATGGCCTCGCCCCTGACGGCCTATGCCGGACCAACGGGGCAGGCGGTGATTACGGTCCTGCTGACAATCCCGGTCGCCTGTCTCGCCGGCGTCTGGGCATTTGCAGGCGCACAGGACCGTGGCATCGACGGCGCGCCGCTGATTGCCCTGCCCGGCCCACGCATTTTCATCTTCGGCCTGATTGCGCTGATGGTGCTGGCGGGCGAAGGCGCGTCCCTGGACTGGAGCGCCGTGTGGTCGGTCAGTGTCCTCGCTTTGCCGCAATCGCAAGCCGCATGGCCTTTCGCAGCCTTTTCGCTGGGCATGTTCATCGGCCGTTACAACGGCGATCACCTGCGCGCCCGAATGTCCGGCGCGACCATTCTGCTCGGCGGTGCGCTTTTGTGGTCGGCCGGCCTTGCGGTGGCGCTGGCAAGCAGTCCGCTCTGGCTGGTGATCGCCGGTTTTGCCGTCTTCGGCCTCGGTATCTCCATGCTCTTTCCGGTGCTGATCGCCATGGCAGCGGAGCGCACGCAGCGCAACGAGACGGCGGCGATCGCAGCGGTCGTCTCCATGGGCTATCTCGGCGTCCTGCTCGGCCCGCCGATCGTCGGGTTCATCTCCGAGGTCAGCAGCCTGACGACGGCGCTCGGCCTGGTCGCCGCGCTCGGCCTGGTTGTCGCATTCACCGGCTATCGCTCGGCGCGGCGCTGAAGCGGCGGCCCCTATCCGGAGGTAGAAAAAAGCCCCGCGCGAGGCGGGGCTTTGTATCATTCGGCGGCGGCCGCTGCCGGCGATCGTTGTTCTGATCGCAATCCCATATAGATCGCCACGCACATGCCGAGCAGCACAATCGCAAACGGGAATCCGGTGGCGATCGCCGCCGCCTGCAGCGACCCCAGCCCGCCGCCGAGCAGCAAGGCGATGGCGACCAGCCCCTCAAAGGTGCACCAGAAGACGCGCTGGGCGACCGGCGCGTCGATCTTGCCGCCGGCAGTGACGGTATCGATCACCAGCGAGCCGGAATCGGAAGACGTGACGAAGAAGACGATCACCAGCACGATGCCGATAAACGACAGCAGGCCGGACAGCGGCAGCAGTTCCAGCATCTTGAACAACGACAGTTCCGGCGTCCATGCCGTGATGGTTTCCGTCACGCCGGTATAGCCGTCATTGAGATGCTGGCTGATCGCCGTTCCGCCGAACGATGTCATCCACAATACGCTGACAAGGGTCGGGATGAGCAGCACGCAGACGATGAATTCCCGCACGGTCCGGCCCTTCGAGACACGGGCGATACACATGCCGACAAACGGCGACCAGGAGATCCACCAGGCCCAATAAAATGTCGTCCAGCCATGCATGAAGCCGGTATCGTCACGGCCAACCCAGTTCGACAGGGCCGGGACGTTTTTCACATAGCCCCAGATATTGGCGAAGAACCCGGTGATGATCTCCAGAGTCGGGCCGAAGATGATAACGCAGAGCATCAGCAACAAGGCCAGCACCATATTGATTTCGCTGAGCCGCTTGACCCCGGCGTCGAGGCCGGCCAGCACCGAGCCGAGCGCGATAATCGTTATGCCGATGATCAAAAGCACCTTGCTGACGTCCGTCGCCGGAATTCCGAACAGGAAGTCTAGGCCGGCGCTCGCCTGCTCGGCGCCGAAGCCGAGCGATGTCGCCAGGCCGAACAAGGTCGCGAAGACGGCAAGCGTATCGATGACATGGCCGAGCCAGCCCCAGACGGCTTCGCCGAAAAGCGGGTAGAACGCCGAGCGGATGGTCAGCGGCAGGCCGCGATTATAGGTGAAGAAGGCGAGCGCCAGCGCGACAACCGCATAGATCGCCCAGGGATGCAGGCCCCAATGAAAGATCGTGCCG
>CALZIL010000013.1 GCA_945787495.1 uncultured Afifella sp.
CGGCTGCAGAAGCCACGGGAAATGGCCGCCGCCGTGCTTGGCAAGTCGACCGATTACATCGCCTCGCGCATTGCCCAGGGCCAAAACGAGGCTGACCCGGTCACGGCGAATATCCCGGTCTATATCGCCTATTTCACCGCCTGGCCGAATTCCAAGGGCACCTTGCGCTACTATAGCGACATGTATGATCGCGATGTCTATCTGTCGCGCGCCATCAAACGCACCAATTCAGCGCGTCACGTTGAGAGCTGAGAGCGGTCAGAAAAACATCTGGAAAGGGCGGCCCGGCGGCCGCTCTTTTGTTTTGAAGGGCGGTGGTCAGTTTTTCATGACGATGCAAAAGCCGCCCTTGCTGCGCAGCTGTCCGCATAGCTTTTCGGCAGCCCGCCGGCTGTCGGCGCCGATGCGGAAGGCGTAGATCTGCCGGCGGCCGCGCGAGGGCGCTTTGGCGCGGATGACGATCGGCTGGCGCCCGCCGATCACGGTGTGGAAGCGCTTTTGAACAAGCCGGAACTGCGATTGAGCGCGGCTTTGCGAGAAATCGCCGGCAATCTGCACGCCCCAGGGTTTCCACGGCGCCGAAGCGATTGCCGTCGCCCGCGTCCGCATCACCGGCAGCCGGATACAGGCCTCTTGGAAGGGGCGGTTTTCGTCGAGGCGATAGTCCGGTTCCCTGGCGTCATCGGCGGACCAGTCTTCGGCAGCCCGGCCGGTGACGGACCGGACATAGTTGCGGGTTTCGCCCGGCAGCGTGCGCGTGCCGCCGAGCCAGAACCGGACCCGTTCCGGGCCGGCATTGTAGGCCGCCGCCGCCAGCCCCCAATTGCCGAATTCGGCTTTCAGATCGCGCAGATAGGCGGCCGAATGCAGGATCGCCTGAGCGATGTCGAAGGGGTCCGTCAAGCCGCGGTCGGCTGCCGTTTGCGGCATGAACTGGGCGATGCCGCGGGCGCCTTTCGGGCTGATGGCGCGGCCATCGAAGCGGCTTTCGGTCCAGATCAGCCGGGCGAAAAACGCCGGCGTCATGCCCTTCAGCCGTGCATGCTTTTCGATCAATTTGCATATGGCAGTGATTTCGGGCCGGCCACCGGACGCGTCCGCTTTATCCGGCGGCGCGGGCCGCGGACGCGGCGACACGATTTCCAGTTCAAGCGCTGAAATCGCCGCGGCCGGCGCGGCGACAAGTGAGGCGATCACCGCCAGCGCAAACAGGGTCAGGCGGCCGGGTGTGGCGCGGCGGTTCGCGTCACGCGGCATCGCCGGCGCTCGCCGCGCCAAACCGCCGGGCGACATAGTCCTCAACGATCTGCTTGAACTCTTCCGCCAGGGCCGGGCCGCGCAGGGTCATCGCCTTCCTGCCGTCGATGAAGACCGGGGCCGTCGGGGTCTCGCCGGTGCCGGGCAGGGATATGCCGATATCGGCGTGCTTGCTCTCGCCCGGACCGTTGACGATACAGCCCATGACGGCGACCTGCATGGCTTCGACGCCCGGATAGCTCTCCTTCCAGACCGGCATGCGGGCGGCGATATGGTCCTGGATGGACTTGGCGAGTTCCTGAAACAAAGTCGAGGTGGTGCGGCCGCAGCCCGGGCAGGCGGCGACAACCGGCACGAAGGCGCGAAAGCCCATGGTCTGCAGCAGCTCCTGGCAGACCTTGACCTCAAGGGTGCGGTCACCGCCCGGCTCCGGCGTTAAAGAAATGCGGATCGTGTCGCCGATGCCGTCCTGCAGGAGGATGCCAAGCGCGGCGGCGGAGGCGACGACACCCTTGGAACCCATGCCGGCCTCCGTCAGGCCGAGATGCAGCGCATGGTCGGTGCGCGCGGCGAGCATGCGGTAGACGGCTATCAGGTCCTGCACCTGGCTGACCTTGGCCGACAGCACGATGCGGTCGCGGGCCAAGCCAATATCCTCGGCCTCAAGCGCCGAGAGCAGCGCCGATTGCACCATTGCCTCGCGGGTGACGACGGCGGCCGAGTGCGGCGCTTCGGCCCTGGCGTTGTCGTCCATCAGCCGGGTCAGAAGCGCCTGGTCGAGCGAGCCCCAATTGGCGCCGATCCGGATCGCCTTGCCGTGGCGGATCGCCGTTTCCACAATGGCCGCGAACTGCCGGTCGCGCTTTTGCCCGAAGCCGACATTGCCCGGATTGATGCGATATTTGGCCAGCGCCGCCGCGCAGGCCGGATGGTCGGCGAGCAGGGTGTGGCCGATATAGTGAAAGTCGCCGATCAGCGGCACATCCAGACCCTGCTTGGCCAACCGGTCGCGGATACGCGGAACGGCGGCGGCGGCCTCGGCACGGTCGACGGTGATGCGCACAAGTTCTGATCCGGCCCGCGCCAGCGCCGCCACCTGGGCGACGGTGGCTTCGATATCGGCGGTGTCGGTGTTGGTCATGGACTGAACGACGACCGGCGCATCGCCGCCGACCATGACGCCGCCAATGTCGACGGCAACGGTCCGGCTTCTCGGCGCGGCCGCCGCGGCCGGGGTTTCAACCGGAGCGTCAACCGGAAGGGGTGTGCAATCGGGATTGCTCATGGCTTCACAGGTGGCCAAGGCGGCGGGCAAAGTCAACGTGCGGAACAGCGATATGCGGGCCGGGGGATCGCCGGCTTCAAAGCTTCGTGTTGCGCCGCATTATTGTTTCGCCTTCATGTTGCAATGCAATATAATCGACGCAACGGATGAATTCAGGAGCTTTCCATGCTGCAAGGCAAGACCGCCGTTGTCACCGGCTCGACCTCCGGCATCGGCCTTGGCATCGCCGAGGCGCTGGCGCGTGAGGGCTGCCATGTGGCGCTCAATTCCTATACCGACACCGACGAGGACCAAGCCATCGCGGCGCGGCTCAGCGCCGACCATGGCATCAAGGCGCACTATATCCAGGCCGACATGGGCAAGCCGGGAGACTGCATGCGGCTGGTGGAAACGGCTGCCGCCGATCTCGGGCCGGTGCAGATCCTCGTCAACAATGCCGGTATCCAGCATGTGGAGAAAATCGAGGCGTTCCCGCCGGAGAAATGGGACGCCATCATCGCCATCAATCTGTCGTCGTCGTTCCACACCATCCGCGCCGCGGTGCCGGGGCTGAAGGCCGCCGGCTGGGGACGGATCATCAACATCGCCTCGACCCACGGCCTGCACGCCTCGCCGTTCAAGTCGGCCTATGTCGCCGCCAAACACGGCCTTGTCGGCCTGACCAAGACGGTGGCGCTGGAGCTGGCCGAATTCGGCGCCACCTGCAACGCCATCTGCCCGGGCTACGTCAAGACGCCGCTGGTGGAAGGCCAGATCGCCGACCAGATGGAAGCGCATGGCCTTGATCGCGAGGCGGTGATCCGCAATGTCATGCTGGAGCGGCAGCCGACCAAGCAGTTCGCCGAGATCGACCAGCTTGCCGCACTGGCGGTTTTCCTGTGTTCGGACGCGGCAGCGCAGATGACCGGTCAACCGGTCTCAGTGGACGGAGGCTGGGTGGCGCTATGAGCCTGACGATATTTTCTGCACAACCACCGATCATGACGGCCCTGATCGCTGGATTGCTGGGCCTGTTCTTCATACGGCTGGCCATGAAGGTGATCGCCGCCCGGCGCGCCGCGAAAGTCTCCATCGGCGACAGCGATGACCCGGCGCTGCTGCGCGCCTCGCGGGTTCACGCCAATTTCGCCGAATATGTGCCGCTGACGCTGATTTTGATGGCCCTTTGCGAGACCCTCGGCACACCATGGTTTGTCATCCTTGTGCTGGGCGCGATGCTGATCGGCGGACGCCTGCTGCACGCCCATGGTCTGGGGCAGGAGCCGGACAATTTTCGGGCGCGGGTGCGCGGCATGCAATTGACCATCTTTGCGCTGGCCGGCGCGTCGGGTGTGGCCCTGATTATGGCGTTCATGGCAATTGCTCGCGGAATTCCCGCATGACGGGCGCCAGGCCGATCAATCTTGCCCTGCAAGGTGGCGGATCGCATGGCGCCTTCACCTGGGGCGTGCTCGACTGCCTGTTGGAGGACGGCCGGTTTGCGATCGAGGGCGTATCGGGCACCAGCGCCGGGGCGATGAACGCCGTTTGCCTGGCCGACGGCATGGTGACGAACGGGCCGGAGGGGGCGCGCGAAAAGCTGCACGACTTCTGGCGGGCGGTCGGCCGCAACTGGCGCTGGAACCCGGTGCAGCGCACGCCCTGGGACATGTTCATGGGCAACTGGTCGCTCGACCATTCGCCCGGTTTTCTGTTCTGGGACACCGTTTCGCGGTTCTTCTCGCCCTATGACGTCAATCCGCTCAACGCCAATCCGCTGCTTGAGACGATCCGCGCCGAAATCGACTTTGAACGCGTCCACCGCTGCGAGGAGATCAAGGTCTTCGTGTCGGCGACAAATGTGTGGAACGGCAAGGTCCGGGTGTTTGGGGAAAAAGACGTGACGGCGGAGGCGGTGATGGCGTCGGCCTGCCTGCCCGATCTGTTCCAGGCGGTGGAGATCGACGGCGTGCCCTATTGGGATGGCGGTTTCATGGGCAATCCGTCGCTGTTTCCGTTTTTTGAAAGGACCCACAGCGAAGACATCGTGCTGGTGCAAATCAATCCGGTGGAACGGGCCGAGACGCCGCGCACGGCGCGCGACATTCTCAACCGGATCGACGAAATCACCTTCAACGCCTCGCTGCTCAGGGAATTCCGCGCCATCGATTTCGTCTCGCGGCGGATCGATGAGGGCAAGCTGGAGCGCGGCCATTACAAGCAGATCCGCATGCACCGGATCGCCGCCGACGAGGCGCTCAAACCCTTGTCGGCGTCGTCGAAATCCAACACCGAATGGCAATTCTTGAAGCACCTGCGCGATATCGGCCGGGCGGCGGCGCTCGACTGGCTCGATCTGCACTCCGACAAGGTCGGCGTGGAACCGGGCATCGATCTCGCCGACGAGACCGCCTACCGGCTGGTCAGCCTGCGCGACCACCCGCCGACAACGCCGCGGGTGCGTGACATGCTGGCGAAGATGCGCAGCGCCGTCGGCTGGAAGAGCCAGGAACGGCGTGACGACCAGCGGTCTCGTTTGCCGTGAAGCGGCCGGTCACTGAGTCGCTGATCTGTGCTAGGCTGTGCCGGCAGCCAATGCATCACGAGGTCCGGCCATGGACCGGCTCGAAATCGGCGAGACCGAAATCGCGGTGATCGTCGCCGACATCACCACACGGGCCGTCGACGCCATCGTCAATGCCGCCAACGAGCGGCTTTTGGGTGGTGGCGGGGTCGATGGTGCGATCCATCGCGCCGCCGGGCCCGAGTTGCTTGCCGAATGCCGTGCACTTGGCGGCTGCCCGACCGGCGAGGCGCGGATCACCAGGGGTTACGACCTGCCGGCGCGGCATGTCATCCATACGGTCGGGCCGGTCTGGCATGGCGGCACGGCCAGCGAGGCGGCGCTTCTGGCTTCAGCCTATCGTACATCGCTGGCGCTGGCGCGCGAGCATGGTGCAAAAACCATCGCCTTTCCGGCGATTTCCACCGGCGTCTATGGCTATCCGGCCGAGCAGGCGGCGGAAGTCGCGGTCGCGACCGTCGTCCAGACCGTCGAAGCCCATCCCGGTGCCTTCCAGCGGATCGAATTCTGCTGTTTTTCCGAAGCCTCGGCCGCCCATCACCGGCTGGCGCTGGCGGCGTTGAAATATCACGCCGAGAGCTGACCGGCATTGCCGCCGGCCGCAGCGGCCAAGAATCCCCCGATATTTTGAACCATTCCCGCCACCGCGGCGTCGAACCTTATGAGAGTTCAGACGCCGGGGATAATCATGGTTCGCAATCGCTTTTTCACCGCTTCGATCGCAGCAAGCATGCTTTTGCTGACCGCGACCGGTGCCCGCACCCGCCCGGTCTGGATGCCTTTTGACGCCCTGCAGGCGACGGCCCCCGCCACGGACGGCGCCGGGAGCCGGATCATCTGATGTCCAAGGACGGAGATACCGCCATGAAAACGATCATCCTTGTCGTGTTCGCTTTGGCGTTTGCAGCACTGATCCTGGTGCTTTCATCCGCCGAGGCGGCGATGGTGCGGCCGGTTCCCGACCTGACCGCCATTACGCCGGTGCCGGCCGTCACCATCGCAACCGAACGACCTGTCAAGAGGCGCGCAGCGCGCACCGGGGATACCGACACGGCCGACTGAAGAGCCTCTCGTCGGTCGGGGCACGGCGGCGCGGGTCAGGGGCTGGCGCCGCCGTGCCGTTGTTCAGTGGCAAATGCCGGCGCGCCGTCACTTCGACGCGGTGGCCGCCAGCCGCTTCTGGAAGGCTTGCCAGCGCTCAAAGCCGCTGTTGTTTCCCCGCCGGGTAAAATCTTGCGCCGTCGCTATCGCCGTTTCATCGAGCGTGCCGGCCAGCGTCTTCGCTTCCGCCTGTTCGGCCTGGCTGGCGACGTGGAGCGTGTCGAGCCGCATGAGAAGCGCCAGGCGCTGTTCGCCGGTCAGCGCCACATGGCCGCCAAATTGCGCCTCGTCGAGCAGATAACGGATGGCGTCGGGATCGTCGGAGCTGGCGTGGTTGAAAGCGACCTGAAGCGAATCGATCAGCATGCCGATATGAAACGGCATGATGTCGGTGTTGGCGCGGTCCGCAAACCCCAAGGTCGCCGTCACCGGTGTCTCGGGCGGGCCATCGGCCATCACCCACAAAATGGCTCTCTCCATGCTCGCCCGGCTCTGGCAAAGGCCAATCCCCGGAAATCGCCACGGCAGGACGGTTTTCCGCCAGGCTGCTTCGACCGCCGGGTCGGCGGCACGCGCGGCGAATTCGGCATCGCTCAGGCGATGGCTCGTCAGGACAAGATCGGCGGCGCCGGCGCAGTCGTTCTCGGCGAGCAGGTCGGCATATTGCAAAAACACCTGATCGGTCAGGTTCTCGATCCCGAACCGGCTTTTCAACGCGCTCCATGCATCGACGCGGGTCAAAGAATTTTTTGCCGCAAGCTGCTCATTGGGTGGCCAGTCTCCGGCCAATGCCTCCGACAAGCCGGCAAGCAGGACAAGGCCGGCGAACGCCAATGAAAAAAAACCGGTCATCTTATCCCCGTGCCGTCGAGCCAAGGCGGACCTTATGATATCCGACCATCGTCACCAAACCTGATCCAACCGGGCAATCGGCAAATCCCGGCCACGCGCGCCGCCGCGCCGGTTCAGCCGCGCAGATAGAGCTGTTCGTGGACCGGGTCGCCCCAGGTATTGTCCTGTCTTTCATCTGCCAGCCGGAAGCCGAAATCCTCATAAAGCCGGCGCGCCGCATCGAGCCCGGCGAAGGTCGTAAGCCAGGCCTTGCCACCAGCAAAACGGTCGATGTGAGCGACGGCGCGCTGCATCATTTGCCGGCCGACGCCGGTACCGCGTATGGCGTCATCAAGGATGAACCAGCGAATATGGGCGCCGCAATCGCCGCCGTCGACGTCGCTTGAGGCGGGATCGTTCAAATCGACGATAATGGAACCGGCGATCGCTTCATTGCTCAAAGCCAGCAGCAGGAGATCGGTGTCCGGGTCGTAGCGGTCGATGAAGCCGGCGGCCTCGCGGGCGATCTTGGCCTCCAGAAAGGCACCCAAGCCCCATTCGCGGGCATAATAGACGGCGTGCATTTCGGCGATCCGGCCAATGACGCCGGGGGAATAGCCTTCAACGAGGCGGATTTCAGTCCTCATAGACAATCAGCATGTCCATCGCGTCGGCCTTGTTGCCTGCCAGGCGTGCAAAAACGGGGCCGCATGATGGTGCGGCCCCGGTGAATTATCCGGCAATGATCCGCATCAGCGGATCGATGGAAACCGTCAATACCCGGCCGGGCAATCGGCGATATATTCGCGGCCGTAGGCGTCGCGGTAACGGCACTCGCCCGGCGCGGTGGCGGCACCCAGGAGCGCACCGGCCGTCGCGCCGATAGCAGCGCCCGCCAGCGTCGCTTCCGTATCACCACCGACGGCCTGGCCAATAAGGGCGCCACCGACGCCACCGACTACGGCGCCCGTCGTGCCGCGCTGCTGTTGCTGAGACGTGCAGGCGGTCAAAGCCAGTGCGGCGATCGCCGCTATTGCGAATTTTCTCACTACGATCATTGAGGTCATTGCTGCATCCCTTTGTTGAATCAGCCCCTGCCACGCAGGACCGCAGATCTAAGTATAGACCATAAAACCTGCATGCGCCGGAACGATCTTTCGCTCCGCCCCGGCTACCTGCGAGGCAATTGTGGTGAATCGGTGACCTGGCCGACCTGGGCCGGCGGCAGCGCAGCCGCCGGCACCGACAAAACCGCTCTTTCGCGCCCTGACTCCGGGCTCTAGCCGAATCGCGGCCTGCCAAGCGAGGGATCGGCCGGTTGCTTGCGCAAGGTCGGCCGGGGCGCCCCGCCATTGGTCTGGCCGTTCTGCTGGTCCGTCTGCGGCTGGTCCGTTGCGCGCCGCATGAGTTGGTCGGATTCAGCGGTCGCCGGCGGCACGCCGGACTCGTCTTCCGAGGTCCGCCAGCGCGACACGATCTGGTCGATAAGCCCATTGTCGCTGATATCCTGGGACCAGGCGTCGACGAAGCGCGCCGATTTGCCGTGCGGCACGGCATGGGCCGGCAGTTCGGCAAGGCGGATGCGCGAGGGCAGGCTGACGCCTTCGCCAAAGACAATGGTTTCGCGCGTGCCGAGCGAGGGCAGGAAGTCCAGCAGGCTGGCGCTGGCGTCCGATAGGGCGGAACGCACGATGTTCTGGTCGCGCTCATTGGTCAGACGCATGGTGAAGAGCGTCGAACATTGCGATAATATCGTCGGGTCGATATCGCCGGGCCGCTGGCTGATGACGCCCAGCGATGCGCCGTATTTGCGCCCCTCCTTGGCAATCCGCGACAGCGCCCGCTTTGTCGGTTCAAAACCGGCATTGGTGTCGAGCGGCACGTAGCGGTGTGCCTCCTCGCAGGCAAAGGTCAAGGGGATCTTGCCCTCGCTCGACATCGCCACGTCAAAGGCAAGGCGCGCCAGGACGGAAACCAGGACGTTGACGATTTCCGACGGCAGGCCCATCAGCTGGACGACCGTAATCGGCTTGCCGGCCACCGGCACCCGGAAGATTCGCTTGATCACATCCGACAGATTGTCCTGCACGGTCAGGCTGCCGAACATGAAGGCGAAGCGCGGATCCTGGCTGATCGATTCAATGCGCGCCTTCAGCCTTTTGTAAGGCCCCAGGTCCTTTTGCGCATCGAGCTTGCCCATATGGACATCGACCATCCGGGCAACATCCGACATCCGGTAAGGGGTCGGCACGTCGACGGAAAACCGCTCGCCGCGCCTTGAGACCTTTTCGTTTTTCACCATCGCCGCCTGCCGGCGATTGGCATTGAAATGCCGCTTGGCGCTGGGAATGATATCGCGAAGAATATCGACTTCGTCGGCGTATTTCTTGGCATCGCCGATAACCGTCTCGACGATTTCCTCAAAATTCAGAAACCAGTACGGGATGCTGAGGTCGCCCAGGCGCACCAGCTCAACGGCGTCGCCGAAACAGGTTCCGTATTCGTTGTGCGGGTCGAGCAGGATGATCCGCCCATTGGGATGCTTGCTCAAGACCTGCCGCAGCAGAAGCGCCACGGTGCATGATTTTCCCGAGCCGGTGGAGCCGACAACGGCGAAATGCTTGCCCAGCATTTCCTCCACCTTGATGACGGCGGGGACGGTCGAATCCTGGTGAATGGTGCCGATTTCCACAGCGTCGCTGCCGCCGAAATGATAGGCCATTTTCATGGCTTCCCGGGCCGCCTCGTGAACCTCGTCGCCAAGCCGCGGATAGACTGAAACGCCGCGCCGGAAAGCCTTGGCGCGGCCATCTTCATGGCGGGTCAGTTCGCCAACCAGTTCCACCTCGACAATGCGCGGATCGATCCGGCCGGTTTCCAGGGAGGACCGAGGCAGCGTCATCGACGTGATCAGGCATAAAACGAATGTCGATCCGACATCGACGGTCAGCAAGGTGCCGATAAAGGGCGTCGGGTCGAATTGTGGACCGCGCGAGACAAGCGGCTTTTCCAACAGGATATTGGCCCGTGACCCGGAGATCATCACGATTTTCCCGATTGACCCGGCATGCTCGGTGCTCACGGCCTCCGGCGTGGTGATTTTTGGGGCAGCCGGCGCGACACGAGGTTCAGCAGGCGCGGGCGTTGCCTGGGCTGTTGCCTGCGGCATGGGTGGGGGCGTTGCCTGGGCTGTTGCCTGCGGCATGGGTGGGGGCGTTGCCTGGGCTGTTGCCTGCGGCACCGGTGGGGGTGTTGCCTGGGCAGTTGCCTGCGGCGCCGGTGTAGGTGCTGCCTGGGCTGTTGCTTGCGGCACGGGTGCGGGCGTTGCCGCGTCGTCGGAGTTTTCGGGCGCCGCCGGCCGGGCGGCATCCAATGCCGGTTGCGTTGTCATGGTTTCCATTTCTTTCGCCCCATCCTATCGGTACGCCGAGACCGAAACCCGCCGCCTGAGACCGAGATGCCAGCGCGATAGCGGTCGTTGCCCCGTTCGCTGCTGTTTTCGGTTACCCAAGGCAAGCGGCCTCGTTCGCTCTTTGAGCCGGGGAGAACTCTAGCCGGTAATTACTAAAAATAAATCAATCTTTGGAAACGCAATAAATGGTTTATTTCAGAGATTATCGAAAAGTTGAAAACGTTTATTAATTTATAATTTCGATTTCCAAAAATAGATTGATTTTATATTAATCATTCATGAATTTTTAATTTTCAGCCCAATCCTGACGCTATCGATCCGCGCTTGTGGTGGGCGCCTGCCGGTTGACGCAGCGTTCGCGGGCGTATTGGACCAGAGCGGCGAAACGATAGATCCCGTGCACGAATTTGCCGTAGGGCATGCTGACAAACAGGCCGAGAACGAATCCGAGGTGAATGGCCAGCAAAATGCCCATCACCGGCGTGGTTCGCAGCACCAAAAGCAGGATTCCGGTCACGCCGGTCAGCAAAAGCATCCATAAAAAAGCGATGCCCATTGCAAGCTGGCCGTCCGCCGCAATTTCCGGATCACGCCGGCGCCTGGCTGCCAGAAGCCCGGCCGGTCCGATGATCAGGCCAAGACCGCCAAAAGTGCCCAGAACAACGACCGGGTTCAGCCAGCCATAAGGCGCCTGCCAGCCAAGGGCGTAATGAAAGAGCGTCGCCAGGGACGTGGAAGCAAGGCACAAGAGAAATCCGTAGAATGTGAAGTGGTGATAATGGCGGCGGTTGTCGGTCGGCCGCTCATCGTCGTTCATGCAGCCGGCGCCGCCGCCGTCCAGATTGCTGAGCCGGCCGGCGTCCATAATCGCCCGCCACAGCGATCCGCCTGTGACCGCTGTCTCGCCGGCGCCACCGGTGTCACGCCAGAACGCCCGCAGGCTGAACATCATGGCGAGAATGGCGAACACGAAGACTGCACCAAAGAGCACCACCATCGCGTTGTGCGGCATGATGGCGTAGAAGGCGCCCGGCCCGTCATGGCTGGCATAGAGAACCTGCCGGTCAACCAGCGCCACGAAGCCGATCAGGAAGGCGATGACTGAAAGGGTTGCCGCAAAGGCGACCTTGCTGCCGTTTTTTTCAAACAGTTCTGAGAACGCGCCGGGCCAGGCATAATGCCGGTAGGTCTCGGTGCGCAGTTCGGCCAGGGCAACGGGAACATTGACGGCGAATTCGTGCGGCGGGGCATATTGGCAGTCGTAGTAGCAGGCGCCGCAGCCGTGACAGAGATTGGCCAGGTAATGCAGGTCGCCGGCGGAAAAATCGCGGCGCAGTTCCATTGCCGGAAAGACCGCGCACAGGCCCTCGCAATAGCGGCAGGCATTGCAGATCGTCATCTGACGGTCGGCTTCGCGCAAAGCGGGCGTGGGATGGTCTTCAGTTGCGGGCATCTTTTGCCGCCTCCTCGCCGGCAAGGCGGCCGAATACGGAGCCGATCGTCATGCCGATGCCGGCCAGATAGCCCTTGCCAAGAATGTTGCCGGCCATGATCTCGCCGGCCGCGAACATGTTCGATGCCGGCTTGCCATCGGCCATGATCATCCGTGCCTGGCGGTCCACGCGCACGCCGAGATAGGTGAAGGTGATGCCGGGCCGCAGCATGTAGCCATAAAAGGGCGGCGTATCGATCGGCCGGGCCCAATGGCTTTTGGGCGGATCCAGGCCGTCGGTGCGGCAATCGTCATAAATCGTGTGGTCGAATGTTCCGGGCCGGCAGGCAGCATTGAACGCCGAAACGGTTGCCTCCAGGCGCGCCGGATCGAGGTCCAGCACGCCGGCCAGTTCGGCGATCGATGAGGCGGTTTGCGGCGGGAAGACCGAAGGCATGAAATCGCTGATGGATTTTTCGTCTATGATCACATAACCGGTCTGGCCGGGCTCGGCGGCGACAAGGCGTCCCCAGATGGCGTAGCGCTTGGGCCAGAAATCCTCGCCCTCGTCGTAAAAGCGTTTCGCCTCGCGGTTGACGACGATGCCGAAGGGCACGCAATCAAGGCGGGTGACGATGCCGCCGTCGAATTTCGGCGCGCGGCCGTCAATGGCGACAGCATGGCACTGCTTGGGGTCGCCGACCGGCTGCACATCGGCATCGAGCAGCAGCTTCAGCACCGCGCCCTTGTTGTAGGGCGTGCCGCGGATGATGAAATTGTCCGCCGCCTTGCCCCAATATTCCTTCAGCCAGTCGATATTGGCTTCAAAGCCGCCGGCTGCGGCGATGAATGTGCGGGCTTCAACACGGTGCGTTGCCTCGCCTTGGCTGACCGTGGCGGCAACGAAGCGGCCGTCGTCAATCTCCAGAGCAGTGACCGCCGCGTCATAGACGATTGTGACGCCAGCGGATTCGGCAGCCCGGTAAAGCGTGTTCATCAGCGCCTTGCCGCCGCCGAGATAGAAGGCGTTGGTGCGGCCGAGACTGAGCGTGCCGCCGAGCGCGGATTGAAAGAGCACACCTTGCGCATGCAGCCAATCGGGAAGGCGGGCGGAATCCTCCAGCGTGAAGCGGGCCAGATCCGGGTCGGTCTCGCCGCCGGTGACGCGCATCAGATCGTCCCAGTATTCATCGACCGGATAAGGGCCGGTCAGCGTATCGGTCGCCGCATCATGGGCGAGGCGGAAATTGCGGGTGTGGCGGCTGTTGCCGCCGCGGTACTGTCTGGGCGCTGCTTCAAGAACGAGCACCCGGGCGCCTTTTGCCGCTGCGGTGATGGCGGCGCACAGGGCGGCATTGCCGGCGCCGGCGATGAGAACGTCATAAACCTGTCCGGATGAAAAAGGCGTCATGGATGTGCGGCGGCTCTGGTCGGCAGGTCAGGGTTTCATCTATAGCTGAGCGATCCGAAGACCGCGTCATTGAATTGCGTTTGGACGAAAGTGTCGTATCAGGGGGCGCGGGGCCGGACCATTCCAATTTCCTTTTTTCTTCACTGTAAACCGGGCAGTCCCGGGCAGGCTTGAGATCACCTGATGCGCGCAAAGCAGTTTCTCAAACCGGCCTTCGCCTATCTCTTCGCATTCTGTCTTGGTCTGGGCGCCCATTTTGCCGACCTGCCGCTCGCCTGGGTTCTCGGTCCGATGGCCGGATCGGCGACAATCTCGCTGCTCGGCCACACGCTGTTCGCACCGCAGAACCTGCGTCGTGGCGGTCAGCTCATCGTCGGCGCCACCATCGGCCTGAATGTCACCAGCAGCGTGTTTGCCGTCATTGCCGTGTGGCTGCCGTGGATGTTCGCAACGGCGGCCATCGCCATCCTGCTTTCCGCCGCGCTGTCGGTGCCGCTTGCCCGTTATGGCCGGATCGATGACAAGACGGCCTATTTCGCCATGGTGCCCGGCGGCATGTCGGAAATGGCGAATCTGGCGATCAAGTCCGGGGCGAAAGCCGAACCGGTGGCGATTGCCCATGCGCTGCGTGTCGCCATGGTGGTGACGATTTTTCCCCTGCTGATCATCGGGTTCGGCGATGTGGATATCGGGTCTACGGTCAAACCCGCGTCGCTTTCTGATTACGCATTCGTGCCGGTCCTGCTCGCCATCGCCACGGCCGGCGCCATTCTCGCCGGGCTGGTGCGGTTCAACAATCCGTGGATTATCGGTTCGCTCATTGCCGTTGCCTCAGTGTCGTCGTCGGGGCTGGTTTCGGCGGTCATGCCGCAGACCGTGTTCTGGGCCGGCCAGTTCCTGATCGGCTTTACCATCGGCAGCCGTTTCACCCGATCGGCTATTGCCAAATTGCCGCGAATGGCGATGGTGAGCGTGGCGCTCACCGTGTTTTCAGGCGCCGTGATGTTTCTGGTGGCGTTCGCATTGTCGTCGCTCGGCGAGATTGATCTGGCGACGATCGTGCTTGCGACGACGATCGGCGGCGCGCCGGAAATGGCGATTACCGCCCAGATCCTGAAACTCAACGTCACGCTGGTCATCGCCTTCCACCTGATCCGCGCGACAATCGTCAACGGCTTCGCCGGTCACATCTGGGCCGGATTGAACCGCATCGGGTTTTTCGCGGTAATCGGCCGGCTTGTTGGCCATACTGCGGTATCTGGCCGTGGTGGCGAGGTCTGAGCGGCAAGGACTGAAATCAGTAATCGTCAAATTGCCGGCGTATGCGTTCGCCGATCTGGCAATCAACGGGCTCAAAGCCCTGCACGGGCACAATCGGACTGCCCGGCCGGGCGGCGATGTCGAGGATCAGCTTGCGGCGGATCGCCTCGGCGACTTCTTCCGCCTTTTTCACCGGCAGGACGAAGGCGCCGGGCCCGCCGATCACGCAGTCGGCGTAATAGCGGTCCAGCGAGACGAAGCTGCGCGAGGGGCGGATCATGATCGGCAGGCCGTTGATGACGATACCGCGTTCCACAGCCAGATCGCGGGCAACATCAACCGGAATGCCGGTGCGGTTCGGACCGTCGCCGGAGACGTCGATGACCTTGCGAAACCCGTCATAGCCATTGTTGTCGAAAAGCGCGGTGCTGTAGACCAGCGCGCCGGAGATCGAGGTGCCGCGAATATAGGTGATCGGCCGGGCGGCAAGGTCGTCGGCGAAGGCGCGGGCGCTCTCTTGACCGTCGATAATCCGCCACGGCATGACGGTGGCCTGCAATGTCGAGCCGGCCCATTCCACATAGGTCAGGGCAATGCGCTGGTAGGCACCGGCGCCGATTGCCCGGACAAAATCGGGGTGGCTGATGGCCGCCACATAGCCGGCGCGCTGCACGGCATGTTCTTCATCGTCCATCGAGCCGGAGACATCGACGGCCAGCACCAGTTCCAGATCGACTTCCATCGCCCCGCCGGCGCCCTGCGCGTCCGCTGCCCCGGCGCCTAGAAGGCTGGAGAGGCAGATTGCGAGGAGACGAAATGCCGGATTTAAGCCCATGACCTGGTGCCGTTGATTGACTCGCCGTTTCGTATATGAATTCTTAATCTGGCGGCAAAATTCCGGATGAACAATCAAAAATGAAGCTCACGACGTTCTCCCATGCCGGCACCGTCAAGGCAGGCGTTGTTGTCGATGACACGATCGCCGTTTGTGTTTCGGGCGAGGCCGCCCGCGATGCGGTGCGCAAATTGATCGAGGCGGGCGATGAAGCCCTGTCGCGCTGGCGGGACATGGCTGCCGATCCGCCCGAGACGGTGGCGCTTTCCGATGTCGATCTGATGGCGCCGATCCCCGAACCGCGGCGCAACATTTTCTGCGTCGGCAAGAACTACCATGCACACGCCGCCGAGTTCCATTCCAGCGGATTCGATTCCACCGGCAAGGAAGCCGTGCCCGAAGCGCCGGTGATCTTCACCAAGGCGACGACCTGCGTGATCGGCACGGGCGAAGCCATTCGCGGCTCGCTCGATCCGACCGACAGCACAGATTATGAAGGCGAGTTCTGCGCGGTGATCGGCAAGCGGGCGTTCCAGGTGCCCAAGCCGCAAGCCTATGACTACGTCTTCGGCTATACGATCCTCAACGATGTCACCGCGCGCGTCCTGCAAGGCAAACACAATCAGTGGCTGATCGGCAAAAGCCTCGACACGTTCGGACCGATGGGCCCCTATCTGGTGACCGCCGACGAGGTCGGCGACGTCGACGCGCTGGAGCTTGAAACGCGGGTCAATGGCGAAACCCGGCAGAAGGCGTCTGTCGCCGATCTCATCTTCGACATCCCGACGCTGATTGAAACCATGTCGGCGACGATGACGCTGCTGCCCGGTGACATCATCGCCACCGGAACGCCCGTCGGCGTCGGACTGGGGTTCGACCCGCCGCTCTATCTGGTCGCCGGTGACATTGTTTCCGTCTCGGTTTCCAGGATCGGAGAGCTTTCCAATCCGGTTGCCTGAACGAGTTTTTAGCCCAAGCGCGCAAAGTCGCGTGTCACAATCGAAAAAAGGGAGAGAGATATGAAACGCAGGAAAACGCCCTTAGCCGCCGCCCTTGCCGGCATTGCTCTTTTCAGCATGACCGCCGCATCGGCGCTGGCCCAGGACTATTATGCCGGCAAGACGATCACCGTCGTGGTGCCGTTCTCGCAGGGCGGGGCGACCTATGTGTCGGCCAAGTTCCTTGAGCCGTTTTTGGAAAAACACATTCCCGGCAATCCCGACATCGAAGTTGTCGACCGGCCGGGCGGCGGTTCCATTCTCGGCGCCAACTGGTTCGCCCAGAACGGCAAGCCGGACGGCATGACGATCCTGTTCACCACTTCCTCGACGGCCAACCCTTACGTGCTGGGCAAGAAGGAAGTGGAATATGATCTTGCCAAGATGCGCGTCGCCTATAGCCATCCGTTCGGCGCCGTGGCCTATGTTTCGCCCGATACCGGCATAGCCAAGCCGGAAGATATCCTCAATGCCAAGAAACCGCTGATCTATGGCGGCATCGCGGCGGCGGCGAGCGATCTGCCGGGGCTGCTGTCGTTCGAGGTTCTCAAGCTCGACATCAAGAGCGTGCTCGGCTTTCCCGGCCGCGGTCCGATCCGCCTGGCCTTTGAGCGCGGCGAGACCAATCTCGATTACCAGTTCACGCCGGTCTATCTGACCCAGGTCAAGCAGCTTATCGATGCCGGCAAGGCGATCCCGCTGTGGTCCGGCGGTTCGGTCAGCGCCGATGGCAGCGTGACGGAGCGCGACCCCGTCAACAAGGATGTCCCGTCAGTCTACGAAGTCTACAAGACGCTCTACAACGAAGAGCCCAGCGGTCAGGCCTGGGATGCCTTCCAGGCAATCGCCGCAGTGACCTATACGTTCGGGCTGACCGGTTATATGCCGGAGGGCACGCCGGACGATGTCGTCGCCATCTTCGACAAGGCGATCGCCGACATCAACGCCGATCCGGAATTCCAGACGGCCAGCATGGAGGTGACCGGCGGCGCCAAGCTGGTGCCCGGCTCGGTCGCTGAACCGCTGATCAAGAAGGCATTGCAGCCCTCGCCGGAACTTAAAAAGTACCTGATCGATCTTTTGACAAGCAAATACGACGTCAAGTTCTGAAAATCGAACGTGCCGGCGGGTAACATGCAGCGCCCGCCGGCACAGCCATTCGGACCATCCGTGGAATCGACTTTTCCAGCTCCTGAAAAACAGCGCGGCCTGAATGTTTGAAGACGCAGCGGTCGCGCTCGAAATCCTGTTTCAGCCGATGCGCCTGCTGGCGCTGTTTTCCGGCATGGTCGCCGGCATGGTCTTCGGCATGCTTCCCGGCCTTGGCGGCGTCGCGGCCGTTTCGATCCTGCTGCCGTTCATCTACCTGATGGATTCCTTTTCCGGCCTGGCGCTGCTTCTGGGCGCCATTTCCGTCGTCTACACCGCCGATACCATCACCTCGGTGCTGATCGGCGCGCCGGGCTCGCCGGCATCGGCGCCGACGGCCATCGAAGGCCATGCGCTGGCCAAGCAGGGCGAGGCGGCCCGGGCGCTCGGCGTCGGCTTCCTGGCCTCCATGGTCGGCGGCATTCTGGGCGCCATCATCCTGCTGGTCGCCATTCCGGTCGCCGGTCCGATCGTGTTGTCACTGGGCACGCCAGAGCTGTTCATGTTCGCCGTCGTCGGCCTTTATTTCGCCGCCAGCATGGTCAGTCAGAACCGTATCAAAGGTCTGGCCGCGGCCTGTTTCGGCCTGCTTCTGGGCGTCGTCGGACCGGCACCGGCGGCGGCGGATTTCAGGTTCACCTTCGGCCAGGCCTATCTGCTTGACGGCTTTTCGCTGACGATCGTGGCGCTCGGCCTGTTCGGCATCGCCGAGGTCATCGCCATGCTGGCCTCGGGCGGCGGCATTTCGGCCGACCGTGTCGCCCTGACCCACTGGGGCGCCGGCTTTTCCGACTTCTGGCGCCGCAGATGGCTGGTGCTGCGCTCCGCAATCATCGGCGTCTTCGGCGGCTTCGTGCCGGCCGTCGGCGCCAGCGCCTCGACCTGGATCGCCTATGCCCATTCGATGCGCTCGGCCAAGGACAAGTCGCGCTTCGGGCACGGCGAGATCCGCGGTATCGCCGCGGCGGAAGGCGCCAACAACGCCACCATTATTTCCGATCTGGTGCCGACCTTGCTGTTCAGCGTTCCGGGCGGGCCGGCCGCGGCGATCTTTCTCGGCGCGCTGTATTCCTTCGGCTATTATCCAGGTCCGCGCATGGTCAACGAAAATCCGGACCTGATGTTCCTGATCGTGTGGAGCGTGGCGCTGACGTCCGTTGTCGGGGCCATGGTGTGCTTTGCCATAACGCCGCTGATTGCCCGGCTGACGCAGATCCGCTTTGCCCTTATCGCCGCGCCGCTGCTGCTGGTGATGATCGTCGGCGCCTATCAGGCGACGAACACGATCGGCGACATCTCCATGCTGATCACACTGGGCGCCATTGGCTGGATGATGAAACATGCCGGCTGGCCGCGCGCGCCGGTGCTGGTCGGCTACGTGTTGGCGACGCCGATGGAGCAGTATTTCTGGTTGACGACCCAGCTGCACGGCTGGTCGTGGCTGTCGCGGCCGGGTGTTCTGATCATTGCCGCGATTATCGTGGTGCCGTTGATCGTCGGTCTTTACCGCCGTTGGCGTGACGGCCGGGGCGACATCCTGCCGGTCATCGAAGAGGAAGGTCTGAGCCTTCAGGCGGTGTCCGTCGCCCATGTGGAACGCAAATGGGTGGAACTGGTCCTCGCCGCGCTGATCGTCCTGGCATTCGTCTATGCGTTTTACGAAATGCTCGGTTTTGCCGCTGTTTCCAGGCTAATGCCGACGATGGCCATCGTGCCCGGCCTGGCATTTTCGGTGTTTGTCCTGATCGGCCGGATCCGGCGCATGTTCGACCCGGAAAAAACCGCAGCCGGCGAGGCTTTCAACGAGCCGGTCTTTCTGTTCGCCCTGATCGGCTACGGCGTTCTGGTCTGGGCTATCGGCTTCAACATTGCGACGGTGATACTGCTCGCCTGGATGCTGTTTTATTGCGCCGGGATGAAGGCTGTGACCGGCATCGCCTATGGCGCACTGATTTTCGCCGGCATCCACGGGCTGATGGTGCTGATGAAAATACAGCCGCCGCTGGGTGTCCTGCTCGCTATCGTCTGACAACGCGCCGGAGATTCTCATGACCGACATGCCAAACGTCGATGCCGATATCATCGAACCGAGCATCGATCCGAAAACCCGGAAAATCGCCCTTCGCCATGTCTCGGCCAGAAACGACGGCGGCACGCGGACGAAGGTCCAGGTGCGCGATTTCGAGCCGGTCCATACTGACGAACCGGCCAGTCTGGGCGGCACCAATACGGCGCCGAGCCCGCTGGAAACAGTGCTGGTGGCGCTGGTCGGCTGTGACGGCGTGATCATCAATGGCGTCGCCAAGGCCATGGGGTTTGCCTACTCAGCCGCCGATTTTGACTGCCAAAGCCAGATCGACGTTCGCGGCCCCAAGGGCGTGCCCGGCGTCAGGCCGTATTTTGAAAGCTGCGAGCTGACCATCGTTCTTTACACCGACGAGCCGCAAAGCCGCGTCGATCAGCTCATCAAGAATGTCGAATACCGCTGCCCGGTGATGAATCTCCTGCGCGCCGCCGATGTGCGGCTCAATGTCGACTGGCAGATCAGACCGGCGGCTCAGGCATGATTGCCGGACCGCACCGGTCAGGCTGATCTTCGGCTCATCACCGGCTCAACAGTCTCTTCGACCCGGACGGCGGACTGAGCGTAGCGGATCAATTCCGCATCCGGGTTGAAGCCCCGCCCGAAACCCTGATTCACAACCTGATCAATATCTTGCCGCGGGCCTGTCCGGACTCCTGACATTCGTGGGCGCTTGCGATGTCCTGCAGCGCGAAGACGCGGTCTATGCCGGGGCTCAGTTTGCCGGCCGACAAGGCGTCTTGCACACATGCGACCCCGTTCAGTTTGGCCGCTTCGGGAATTTCGAATATCGCGACCCCGTGAAGCGAAATGTTCCGGTACATGTATTTGGTAAATGGCAGCACCGGCGCCGGGTTCGCCGCGCTGGCATAGGAGGCAATGGAGCCGTTCAGCGATACGTACCGCCAGGCATCCTCAACATGCGCGCCGAAATCGACATCGACCATGTGGTCGACGCCCCGGCCATTCGTCAGCTCCAGAACAGCATCTTTGAGCGGCGCGCCTGTCGGATCGACAACATGGCTGGCGCCGGCCGCCCTGACGCTTTCCTGCCTGTCTTTTCCACGAACGGTGGCGATGACGTCAGCTCCCATGTGCCGGGCAAGCTGGACCGCATAGTTGCCGACGGCACCCGCCGCGCCGCCCAGGGACAGCGCGCGCCACGCAGTCAGCGCCGGCACGCCCAGCGAGGCGCCGGTCTCAAAGCTGGTTG
The DNA here is from genome assembly GCA_945787495.1 of uncultured Afifella sp. GTDB lineage: Bacteria > Pseudomonadota > Alphaproteobacteria > Rhizobiales > Afifellaceae > CALZIL01. Next base: position 20,831 of record CALZIL010000013.1, read on the forward strand.
AATCCGGAAGATTGACGGCGCGGCTTGCGGGCACGACGACAAATTCGGCGGCGGATCCGTCCCAGGTGTCCTTGTGCGCTTCCCAGATCCAGACCCGTTCTCCCAGGCGGTGTTGGGAGACATCCTCGCCCACCGCCTCGATTGTGCCGGATCCGTCGAAACCGGGAATCACGCGCGAAAATTGCAGCGGGCCACGCTCGCCCGATCGACGCTTTACGTCAGTCGGGTTCACTCCCGAGAAATGCATATGCACCAGCACGTCGCCCGCCGCCGGCCGCGGCCCGGGCAGTTCGCCGGTGCAAAGAACCTCGCGCGCCGGTCCGTTTTTTTCATACCAGGCAGCGCGCATGTCCTAGAGTCCGTTGAGTATCAAGGTTGCGGTGCTGGCGAGGCCCATTTTGTCTGTGGCCAGCTTTGAGTGGCGTAGCAGGGTCACCCCCTTCAAGCCGCTCAAAGTGACGTCCACAGGCAAAATCGGCCACGTCCCGAAGGGATTTGACAGGATTGGCCCATCTTCAGGGGTGTTCGTCGTCGAATATGCCAGCATGTCCTTCCTCCTCACACCCCTAAACTCCAACGGTACCTCAAGCGATTCACCGTTCTCATCCTTAAGGTCCTTCGACACACCCGATACGACAAAGCAGTTGAGGCCGATCGGCGGTGTGATCAGGCATATCTCGGCCATCTTGACGACGATGATCCCGAACCAGATCGGATCGTAGCCAAGGGCCATGACGGCCGGGAAGACGACCGGCAGGGTGAGGATAAGCATGCCAATGGCGTCCATGAACATGCCGAGCACGGCATAGGCGAGCAGGATGCAGATCATGATCAGGATCGGCGGCATGTTGAGGGTCACGATCCAGTCCGCGAACGCGCTCGGCAGTCCGGCAAAGCCGAGGAACCGGACAAACAGAAACACCGCCCAGATAAGCGTGAAGATCATCGCCGACAATCTGGCCGTTTCCGTCAACGCCTCGCCGAGACGTCTGCCCATCTGGCCAACGGCGTTTTCCCGCACAGCCCGGTAGACGAAGAAACAAAATACCACCATGGCCCCGAGCGCACCCGCCTCCGTGGGCGTCGCGGAGCCGGTATAAATCGCTCCGAAGATGACGGCGATGACGATGAATATGGGAAAGGTTCCCGGCAGGCTCTTGAATCTTTCGCCCCAGGTAAACCCGGTAATGGGGCGTCCCAGCTCCGGATTGACGACGCACATGAGGATGATCAGCGCGGCATAGATGAGCGCCGACACAAGTCCGGGAAGGAACCCGGCCAGCAGCAGTTTGCCGACCGACTCCTCGACGATAATGGCATAGATGACCAGGATCGCCGAAGGCGGGATGAGCGAGGCGAGACGGGAAAACACCGCCGCAGTGGCCGTGGATGCGCCTGAAACCGCTGCAAACCCGGCTGTCGCAAAAACGGTGGCGACCGCCAATCCGCCGGGAACCCAGCCGATCCAGCGCCGCGCGGCCTCAAACAGACGGGTTGTCAGGCCGGCATAGAAGGCCAGGAAACCGATCAGGATGAACAGTGGCAGGACGGAGAGCGGATAGGTAACGGTCTTGGAATGCGGGATGGTCCCGGAAATCGCCGCCGCAACATTCCAGTTCTTCAAGGCAAGCAGCCCAAGGAAGCCGGAAAGTGCCGCGGCGACAAACACCCGCACACCCATCAGCACCAGCGCGATCAGCAGCGAGACGCCGAGGATCCCGATCGTGAAATTGTCCAGCGGCCCGATCACGTCGCGCCCTCGATTTCTTCCTCGGCTTGCGCGCTGACGCTCTTGATCAGGGGAATGGCCACGGGCTGAGCGTCCGGGTCGGCGACAAGGCGCAAATATCCAAGCAACTGGACGATCGTTCGCACAAGGAGGACAGACAGCATGATCGGCACTGCGAGCTTGGCCGGCCAGGTTGGAAGCTCGATATCGATCGTGCTGTCGCCAAAGTTCAGCGCACGCTCAAAATGCCGGTAGGCGTATGGGATGATGACGGCGATGATGAAGATCGCGCATGCCGATCCAAAAGCCTCCAAAATCCACAATGCGCGACCGTGAAAATGACCGACTATGACCTCCATGCGGACATGGCCGCCAAGGCGCTGCACGTAGGAAATGCCGAGGATGGCAAATCCGACCATCGAAAACTCGACAATGTCGATATATCCGAAGATCGGCGCCCTGAAGAGGGTCCGCAGGACAATCTGCACCACCCCGAGCACCATCAGGCCGAAAACCAAAGCCCCGCCGATGAAATTGAGGCTGTTTTCCAGCGGCATGAGAAGACGGTCCGCCTTGACAAGCCAGCGCCCCAATGCGTCTGCCGGTTGTTCAGCCACCTCGCCCCCTTATACCAAAGGTCCTTCCTATCGGCTCATATGACCGGCATATATGCGGGTTTTGGTTAGGCGCGATCGGCGCGGTGGTACGTGTACCATAAGGCAATTGCAACGACATCCAAAACCCGCATAAATCCGGCCTCCGGTGGCTCAAAATAGCCCACCGGACGGCGTTGCATCCCTCCGATGATGCCCGGCATCACCGGTCGGGACGCGCCTTGCCGGCAGACGATTTTGGGTCATCATATGGGTCAATAGTAAGGGCCTTTGATATTACCCGGTGGAGCCGGACTAGTGTTCCAATGACAAAAAGATACGGGGAGACCAGCACAATCCAAACGGACAGGCCGCTGATCTCCCCATTGGTGGGGGGTCTATTCGTATGTCTTGCCCACCGTTGAGAAGATCAACTGGACAAGCTCGCGCGCATCGAAAGCGCCCTTGTTTTCTTCAATCCATACCTCGATGACGGGCTTGCCGGCTGCCGCGCGGAACGCAGCGAGCTGTTCCTCCGAATAGCGCACTTCCTTAAGCTTGCTCTGGAGCATCGGCAGGTTTGTCTTGTCGATATCGATATAGGCCTGGATCTGCGCCGCGATGACCTCTTCCTTCACATCTTCAAGCAGCTTTTTGTACTGATCGGGCAGCGCATTATGGGCATTGATCGAGAACACCAGGGGGCAATCGGAGGTTCCCGGCGACAGGTTCGCCGTGTACCACTCGGTCACTTCGTGGATCTTGTAGGCCACGTGGCTGTAGGTGAACGGGAAGGATGCGGCATCCATCGTGCCCTGCTGGACGCCAGTATAGACTTCCGTCGCCGTCGAACTCGTCGGCGTTGCTCCGAGCACCTTCATGGCCCGGCCGACACCACCGCCGGCGCGGACAGTCATGCCCTTCCAGTCTTCGAGTTCTGTTGGCGGCTTGCCTTTGCCGAGGAATTCATATTGCGGCAGATAGGATGAGATGTAGGTCATCGCATTCCACTGGGCGAGTTCCTTCGTGACCGCCGGATGAGCATAGACAGCGTCGCGGATCTTGCGGTTGTCGTCCCAACCGCTCATCGGCAGAAACGGCATCGTCAGAACCATCAGCGCGGCATTTTTCTTCGGGTGGTAGAAATTGCAGAACATGGCCCCTTCGAAGGCATCGACCGCGATGCCATCGAGGTTTTCCCGCGACTTTGAAAGAGCACCACCGTAATGGAGCTCCATTTCCCAATTGCCGTCGGTCTTGGCTTGTACGAGCTCCGACAGTTTCTCAAATCCCGCGGTGAAGGCGCGTTGCTTGCCCCACAGGGAAATGTTCCACTTCAGCTTGGGCCCGTCCACTTCCGCTGCCTGCGCGATGCCGGCTGCATAGACCGCAGCCGTGCCCATGACGGCGGCAAGCGTGAGAATTCCTTTGAATGTGCGACGCATGTCGTTCCCTCCTTTTCGGTTTTTCTTGGTGTTGTCACGCCATCTCGGCGTTGGCCCGGAAGGAGCATATCCTCGAGCAATGCGCAACATGTCGTATCGCCGCCACCGCTTCGAACCCGATATCATGCGACCGTGGTTACCGCACAGAAGTGCCCACCGGGCTACGGACCGCCTGGTCGGGAGGCAATCTTGCCAAGACCCGATGTTCCGACATACGCTCCGTGTCGGCTGAAGTCGGTACATCTGAACCCCGCCAAGCTCTCTCATAAGGGGCCGACCAGGATCGGGCTGGCCATCACAGCAACGGCCGCCCCGATGCAGGAGCTTGCAAGCCGATGAGCAGTCAGGAGGGGAAGGGGATACTGAACACAGCGATCGCCGGCCTTTCGGCAACTGCTGCCTTTGCCATCCCTTCGCTCTGTATTTTATGGAATCTTGACGTCCCGACCCGTCTCGGCGTGGCCTATCTCACCGAACAGTATCTGGCGCTGATCCTTGGCCTGGCGGTTGCGGTCCAGTTCCTGACCCCGAGCGCAAAAGAGCCGGGTTGGGCACGGGCGATAGACCGTGTTTTGGGGCTCTTGGGCCTCGGCACGCTTGCCTATGTCGCGCTGACCTATGCCGCGCTTCTGAATGAGGTGGCTTATCGCCCGCCGGTTCTGACCTTTGTCGGGCTGGTCACGGTCGCTCTGGTGCTCGAAGGGGTGCGCCGCAAAGCCGGCTGGACGCTGTTTCTCATCGTCGCCATCTTCCTGGCCTACGCGCTCCTGGCGCATCTCGTCCCTGGTCCGCTGGTCGGCCGCAAAATGAGCCTCGTGCCATTGGTTCAGTATATCGGCTTCGACCCCAGTGCGGTTTATTCGACGCCGCTCAAGGTCGGTGCCATCGTCGTTGTGCTTTTCGTCTTTTTCGGAGGGCTGTTGTTCAAGGCGGGCGGCGGCGCCTTTTTCACCGATCTCGCGCTGGCCGCGACAGGACGCACACGCGGCGGGGCGGCCAAGATTTCCGTCGTGGCCTCGGCGCTGTTTGGCTCGATATCCGGGAGCGCCGTCTCGAATGTCGCCAGCACGGGGGTCATTACGATCCCGCTGATGCGCCGTGGCGGCTATTCCAAAACCGATGCGGCGGCGGTCGAGGCCATTGCCTCCACTGGTGGCCAGTTGACCCCGCCGATCATGGGCGCAGCGGCCTTCCTCATGGCTGAGTTTCTCGAGATTCCCTATCTCGATGTTGTCGTGGCCGCCATCATTCCGGCCGCGCTCTACTATTTTTCCGTATATGTTCAGGTCGACCTCATCGCCGCGCGCGACCGCATCGCCTTCGTTGACGAGGATGTGCCAAAACTGGCCGACGTGCTGACGCGCGGGTGGCATTTCCTGCTGCCCTTCGCGCTCCTTCTCTATGCCCTTTTCGGTATGAACTGGGACCCGGAGGATGCAGCTCTCCTCTCGGCCGCGGCCATTGTCGCCGTTGGTTTTGTCAGGTCCTATGGCGGTCAGAGGCTGACGCCGCGAGGGCTTGTCGACGTTTTTGTCGAGACCGGCCGGACAATGGTCGAATTGATCCTTGTGGTCGCCGCGGCCGGCTTTGTGATCGGAATTCTCAACATCACCGGCCTCGGCTTCGCGCTGACGCTGCTCCTGGTCGATACGGTCGGCGGCAATTTGGTCCTGATCCTGATGATTTCGGCCGTCGTCTGCATCGTTCTCGGCATGGGCATGCCAACGTCCGGGGTCTACGTCCTGCTCGCCGCCCTTGTCGCGCCGGCCCTGGTCGAAACCGGGATTGAGCCCTTGGCGGCCCATCTTTTCATTCTCTATTTCGGCATGATGTCGATGATCACGCCGCCGATTGCACTGGCGGCGATTGCCGCCGCCGCCATTGCGCGGGCCGAGTCCATGGCAACCGGTTTTGCCTCGGTTCGTATCGGCTGGATGGCTTTTATCGTGCCGTTTCTTTTCGTCGGTTCGACGACGCTTATCCTGCGCGGCGATGCCACCGCCATCGCTCTTGATGCGGCCAAGGCCCTGCTTGGGACTTTTGCCGTGTCCATCGCCATTGTCGGCTATTTTGTCGGGAGTCTGAAGCCGATCTACCGCGCCGCGTTCCTTGTGGCAGGCGCCGGCGTTTTGCCCTTTCGGCAGGGCTCCGAAATATGGGACAATTTCAACATCGCCTTCGGGGCCCTGGCAATCGGACTGCTCGCATATCGTATCATTGCGGCGCGGGTACGCCCGGCAATGGCTCCGGTTTCGAGCCGTCAAAACACATCAACAAGGAAATAGGGAGAAAGTATCCATGAAGCTCGGAAATCATTTGAAGACAGCCGGCCTGGCCGCAGGCATCGCGATCGGGTTGACCGGTTCGGCCTTTGCCCAGGTCGTCGGCATCGCCACCGGACAACAGGGCAGCCTTGGCTACAACACCGGCCAGGCCGTCGCCAAGGTCGCGAACCAGGAAGCGGGCATCACCGCGCGAACCCAGCCCATGGCGGGCACCGCGGCCTATATCCCGCTCATCAACAATGGCGAGCTGGATTTCGGCTTCTGCAACGCCGTGGAGGCCGAATATGCCTTTACCGGCAGTGGCAATTTCGACGGCAAGGCCAATCCGGATCTGAGGATGGTCGGCGTCATGTTCCCGCTCACCACCGGCCTGATGGTCGCGGCCGATAGCGGCATCAAGACGATCGACGACGTTTACGAGAAGCGTACGGAACTTCGGATTGCCTCCGAATACACCGCCTCGACGATCATCAAATATTACATCGCCGGAGCGCTCGCCAATGGCGGCATGACCTATGACGATCTGAAAAACGTGCCGGTTTCGAGCTTCGTCAAAGGCATGGAGGCTCTCGGAGACGGCCTTGTCGATGTGACTCTGATCAGCCTCAATTCGGCGGCGGGCAAGAAAGTCAACGCCAAGCTCCAGTCGCGCGGCGGCATCCAGTATGTTTCACTTGATGACAGCCCAGAAGGGCAACAGAAGTTCCGCGACTTCCTGCCGGCGGCCAGCATCGTTTCGATGAAGGCCAACCCGAAGATTCCCGGCCTCAAAGAGCCGGCCAACATCATCAGAATCCCCTGGGTGATGGTGACCAACAAGGATACCTCTGAAGAGCTGGTCTACAAGATGACCAAGATGGTCGCCGAGCATAACAAGGCGCTGGGCGAGACCTTCGGCGCCTTCAAGCGGGCAAAGGTGGAAAAAATGGCGCCGGCCAACAAGGTGCCCTACCACCCCGGCGCGCTGAAATATTACAAGGAAGCCGGCATCGACGTCGGTCAGTAACAAACTCCGCCGGGGTGGTGTGTGGCCGCCCCGGTGCCTATCGCGGAAATAGAACACCATGGTCACACAGGGCTATCTGCCTTTTCATCCCTCGCCCAAAAAACCGGACATCGACCTGCCGCCGCTTGCTTGTGACAGCCATTGCCACGTGTTCGGACCGGCGGTGAAATTCCCGTTTTCGCCAACCAGCAGCTACTTGCCGGTGGACGCGCCCAAGCAGACGCTGTTCGAGCGCCACCGTTTTTTGGGGTTTTCCCGCGCGGTGATCGTTCAGGCGAGCTGTCACGGCAGCGATAATGCGGCGATGGTCGATGCGCTTGAAGCGGGCGGTGATGCCTATCGCGGAATTGCCATCCTGCGCGACGATGTCGATGAGGCGGAACTGCGCTGGCTCGACGCGGCTGGCGTGCGCGGCGTGCGATTTAATTTCGTCAAGCGCCTGAAGGCGCAGCGGCCAATATCGGTCTATGAGGAGATCATCGCCAGGGTGGCGCGCCTCGGCTGGCATATCGTGGTCTATTTCGATGCCGGGGACCTGGCCGAAATCGAGCCATTCCTGAAGACCATTCCGGTGCCCGTCATCATTGACCATATGGGCCGTGTGCCGGTGGCCGAGGGGACAAAAGGCGAGGCTTTTCGGCGTCTGGCGCGTCTGCTTGAGGACGACAAGTTCTGGATCAAGGTCTCCGGCGCCGAGCGGCTGACGAAAGCCGGTCCGCCTTATGGCGATGTCGACGAAGTCGCGCGCGGCCTTATCGCCGCCGCACCGACCCGCGTTCTGTGGGGCACCGACTGGCCGCACCCCAACATGAAATCCCATGTTCCCGACGACGCCATGGGCTGCTCGTCGACAATCCCGGCAGGCTCTATTGGGAAAATGATGGCCGCCATGGCTGATGACACGGCCGATCGTTCGCGCGGCAAGGGGCCGATTACCAAGGTCGCGGTGCCTGCCGTTTCCTTCGGTCAGCATCCCGGGCTGGTGCAGCGCATCGGCAAGATCTACCCGGACGCCAAGATCAACGCCGAGGGTCTGAAGGTCTATCAGTCCGAAGACGAAACGATTGCCTATCTGCAAGGCTACGAGGCTGCGATTTGCTCGTTCGAACTGATAAATGACCGCGTCCTTGAAGCGCTGCCGCAATTGCGCGTCGTCGCCAAGCTGGGCGTTGGCCTGGACAAGATCGACCCCCACGCCATGCGCCGTCATGGCGTTCGGCTTGGCTGGACGCCGGGAGTGAACAAGCGCGCGGTGGCCGAACTTGCCCTGTGCACCGCGCTCATGGCCCTGCGTCATGTCTCGACCTGCAATCTCGACATGCGGGCCGGCAAACGGCCGCTGCAGCGCATTGGCCGGCAGCTTTCGTGCCGCGTCGTCGGCATTCACGGTTGCGGGCAAATCGGCAAGGAATTTGTCCGTCTGCTGCAACCCTTCGGCTGCGAGATCCTTGCCAACGACATCAAGGATTATCGCGACTTCTATGCCGAGCACGCCGTGACGCCGGTGTCTTTCGACGCGCTTTTGGAGCGCTCGGAAGTTCTTTCCATCCACCTGCCGGTGACCAGGCTGACGCAAGACCTCTATTCCGGCGAGGTGCTTGACCGGTTGCGCCAGGACTGCGTGCTCATCAACACAGCGCGCGGCCGTATCATCGACGAGGCGGCATTGAAAGAGCGCCTCAAATCGGGCCGTATCGCGGCTGCCGCCATCGATGCCTTTGCGCTTGAACCGCCCGAGGATGACGAACTCTTGCGCCTGCCCAACTTCATCGCCACGCCGCATATAGGCGCTGGCAGCGTCGAGGCCCGCTGGGCCATGGGCATCACCGCCATCGCCGGCATCAAGGACAATTTCATTCCCGAACCGGGTGTCGCCCCGTTTGAGGACCGTTAGGGAGAACCCTGTGAGCGAACCCTGTACCGACACTGCCCATCTTGGCCATGTCGAGCTTCTGACCAACAAGCCCGAGGAAAGTCTTGATTTCTTCGTCAATATCATTGGCCTCACCGAAAGCGGCCGGGAGGGCGGTTCGGTCTATCTGCGCGCCTGGGACGACTATGAGTTCGCCACGCTGAAGCTGACGGCCTCGGACACCACCGGCACCCGCCACGTGGGGTATCGTGCCGCCAGCCCGCAAGCCTTGCAGCGTCGTGTCGCCGCCATTGAAGCGCTCGGCGCCGGTATCGGCTGGACCGATGGCGATATGAGCCACGGGCCGGCCTATCAGTTTCATGATCCCGATGGCCATCTCTTCGAGATCTACTACGAGACCAACACATATGTCGCTCCGCAGAGCGAGCGCCCGGCGCTCAAAAACCAGGCCCAGCGCAACCATTCGCGCGGCTGCGCCGTGCGCCGCCTCGACCATGTGAACCTGCTGGCCAGGGACGTGAGCCTGATCCGCGACTTCCTGCCCAAGGCCATCGGCAGCCGGGTTACCGAGCAGATCGTCCTCGACAACGGTACGGTCGGCGGCTGTTGGTTCACGATCAACAACAAGAGCTACGATATCGTCTATACGGCCGATTTCACCGGTTCGTCGGGCCGCTTCCACCATGTGACCTACGCTGTCGACCAACGCGAACAGGTTCTCCAGGCCGCCGATATTTTCCTCGAAAACGGCGTCTTCATCGAAACCGGGCCGCACAAGCACGCCATTCAACAGACCTTCTTCCTCTATGTGTGGGAGCCGGCCGGCAACCGTGTCGAGATTGCCAATGCCGGGGCGCGACTGATCCTTGCGCCCGACTGGGAGCCGGTCACCTGGACGGAAACGGAGCGCAAAAAAGGCCAGGCCTGGGGCCTCAAGACGGTCGAGTCCTTTCATACCCATGGCACGCCGCCGGCCAAATCCTGATCAGGCAACAAATGTGATGAGGAGCATTGAAGATGAGCGATAACAACACCGCCCTGGTTGTCAGCGCCCACGCCGCCGACTTCGTCTGGCGCGCCGCGGGCGCCATCGCGCTGCATGCCAAACAGGGCTATGAGGTGACCGTGGTCTGCCTGTCCTTCGGTGAGCGCGGCGAATCCGCCAAGCTGTGGAAAGATCCTGGCATGACGCTGGAGAGTGTCAAAGAGGCGCGCAAGGCCGAAGCGGAGGCCGCGGCCAGGGCGCTCGGCGTCGCCCATCTCGAACTGTTCGATCTTGGCGACTACCCGCTGCCCCTCGACCGCGCCGCGACCGACCGGCTGGTCGAGGTCATGCGCCGCGTCGCCCCCCGCTTCATTCTGACCCATTCCAGGGACGACCCCTATAATACCGATCACCCGGCAACGACGGCCTTCACCATCAATGCCCGCATGATCGCCCAGGCCTGGGGCCACAACCCAGGCGAAACCGTGCTCGGCGCGCCGCAAGTCTATCTCTTCGAGCCGCACCAGAGCGAGGTGTGCGGCTGGAAACCCGATACCATTCTCGATATCACCGATGTCTGGGAGCAGAAGAAGGCGGCCATCGAATGCATGGCCGGCCAGGAGCATCTCTGGCACTATTACACCAATGTCGCCGAGAACCGCGGCAATCAGTTCCGCCGCAATTCCGGCGGCCATGCCGGCGGCCGCCCGGCGCGCTACGGCGAAGCCTTTCAGTCGATCTTCCCTCGAACCGTGGATGAGCTGTGATGAATGTCGTCTTTCGCAAGATCCCTCGCGCCGAGCCCGATACCATCGATGGTCTCGCAAAATGCGGCGCCGCCACGGTGCACGAAGCACAGGGGCGCAAGGGGCTCCTTACCTCAAAAATGCGCCCCGTCTATCGGGGCGCGCGGATCGCCGGTTCGGCCGTGACCGTGTCGCTGGCTGCGGCTGATAACTGGATGATCCATGTCGCGGTGGAGCAATGTCAGGCGGGCGATGTCCTGGTCGTTGCCCCGACCTCGCCTTCGGACGCAGGCTATTTCGGCGATCTCCTGGCCACCTCGCTCAAGGCGCGCGGCGTGCGCGGTCTGGTCATCGATGCCGGCGTGCGCGATGTGAAAGACCTCACCGAAATGGGCTTTCCGACCTGGTCGACGGCCATTTCGGCGCAAGGCACGGTCAAGGAAACACTGGGCTCGGTGAACGTCCCCATCGTTTGCGCCGGCGCACATATCGAGCCAGGCGACGTGATCGTCGCCGACGATGATGGCGTCTGTGTCGTTCGCTGCGATGAGGCCGATGAGGTTCTGCAAAAGTCCCGCGCCCGCGAGGCGAAGGAAGAAGAGACGCGAAAGCGCCTCGCTGCCGGCGAACTGGGGATCGACATCTATGGCATGCGCGACAAACTGGAAGCCAAGGGGCTGAAATATATCTGACACCAGGGTGCAGAGATAATGACCCAAGGCATTGCCTGCACCTGGATGCGCGGCGGCACGTCCAAGGGTGCGTATTTCCTCAAGGACAACCTGCCCGCCAACGAGGCAGACCGTGATCGGTTGCTGCTCTCCATCATGGGCTCGCCCGATCCGCGCCAGATCGATGGCATTGGCGGTGCCGACCCGCTGACCAGCAAGGTGGCGGTGGTGTCGAAGTCGGACCGCCCCGATGCCACCGTGGACTACCTTTTCCTGCAGATCTTCGTCGACCAGGCCATCGTCACCGACAAACAGAACTGCGGCAATATCCTTGCCGGGGTGGCGCCCTTTGCCGTCGAGAAAGGTCTTGTGGACCCGACGGGTGACCGGTCCGAAATCGCCATCTACATGGTCAATTCCGATCAGGTGGCGAAGGTGACGATCGATACACCCGGCAAAACGGCGACCTATCGGGGAAATGCCGGCATCGACGGCGTACCGGGCACCGCCGCACCGGTTCTTGAGGATTTTCCCGACGCTGCGGGCTCGACTTGCGGGGCTCTTTTGCCGACGGGCAATATTGTCGACGTCATTGACGGCGTGGAAGTGACTTTGATCGACAATGGCATGCCGGTCGTCGTTCTGCGTGCAGCCGATCTGGGCATCACGGGCACTGAAACCCGCGAGGCACTTGACGCCAATGAGGCATTGAAGGCGAAACTTGAGCCGATCCGTCTCAAGGCGGGGGTCCTCATGGGACTTGCTGACGTATCGGAGAAGTCCGTGCCAAAGATGACTCTGGTCGCCCGCCCGCGCGCCGGCGGAGCCATTGCCACCCGCACCTTCATCCCCCACAGATGTCATGCATCGATTGGCGTGCTGGGCGCCGTCAGCGTTGCCACGGCCTCGATGCTGAAAGGCTCGCCGGCCTGTGAATTGGCCGAATTGCCCGAAGGCCGCGAGAAGACCATCTCAGTTGAGCATCCGATTGGCGAGACGAGCGTGGTGATGGAGGTCGACTGGGCGGAAGGGCGGCCGGACGTAAAAAGGGCGGCTGTTCTCAGAACCGCGAGAAAGCTGTTCGAGGGTTTGGTCTATCCGGCGTAGCGGCGTCGGGCCCGGCTCCAACGCCTTCGCACATTACGCCCCATACAGCCGCTGCAGAAATTCCAATGCCCGGCCGTGGGCCTGCTGCGTGGCGTCCGCAACATAAGTAGCCGGCCGGGCTTCATTGGCAAAAGCGTGCCCGGCCTCATAGATGAAGATTTCAGCACCAGGCGCCTTTTGCCGCACGGCATCGATGATCTCGGGCGGTGAATGCGTATCGGTCGCGCCGAAGTGGAATTGCATCGGGCATTTGAGGTCTGGCCCCAAAACCTCAGCGAGCCGGGTGCCGTAAAACGCCACCGCACCCTTCAGATCAAGACCGATGGCGGCGCGGAGTGCAAGGCCTCCACCCGCGCAAAAACCCAACACCGAAGCGCCTTTGCCGTCATCGGCAAAATCCGCAGCGGCCTCGATATCGAGAAGCACTTTGGCCGGATCGAGGCTCATCATCAGATCGCGCCCGGTCTCGGGCTGATCGAAGGGCACGACCGTTCCCGGGCGAGCCCGGTCGAATAAAGCGGGCACCAACGTGGTGAACCCATGGCCAGCATAGTCGCGCGCCACGCCCTTGAGCTGGTCGGTCACGCCGAAGATTTCCTGAAGGATGACGAGGCCGCCGAGGCTTTCCCCTTCCGGCCGCGCCACGAATGCATCGAAAGAATGGCCGTCGGAGGCTGTCAGCCGCGCGGTAGTCTCGGCAATCGTGGTCATCGGTCTTGCTTCTCCTCTCGCCTCGTTGCCGGCATCAACCAAGCAACGCATATGGCCCGGCAGCGGCAGGTAAGGGGCCGGCGCCGCGGCCGGCTCCTTGCCTGCATAGCATTTATTCCCGGGATCGCCGACAGTGATCTAGCGATTGGCGGCGCCGATTTCCTCAAGCCGGGTCATCACCGCGTCGCCGACGAGGTCGTTGCCCAGTTTCTTCCAGACCGGCCGCACAGCCTCGATCCACTGGGCCCGCTCTTCGGGCGCAATCTCGACGACCGTCTTTCCGGCGGCGCGGATCTTGTCCCAGGATTCGCTGTTGATGCGTGCCCCGTTTTCCCAGTTCCAACTCGTTGTCGAGTCGAATGCCCGTTCGAGCCCGGCGCGGACATCTGCCGGCAGGCCTTCCCACCACGTCTTGTTCGCGGTCACGATATAGAAGCTGTAAACGTAGCCGTTGACGGTGATCTGGTCGACGAGCTCATAGATCTTGCTGCCGACCCAGGCGTTCGGAGTCGGTTCGGCGGCATCGATCACGCCTTGCTGCAGGGCGGTCGGAACTTCGCCCCAGGACATGGCGATGACGTTGGCGTCAAACGCCTTCATGGTCTCCACGAAAATATCGGCCGACTGGACGCGGATCTTTATGCCTTTCATATCTTCGGGCACGCGGACCGCCTTGCTGCCGCGGTAACCGATATGCCGGCCACCATTGATCCAGATCGCAACCGGCTTGATGTCCTTGGCCTCAAGCTCGCTGATGATCTCTTTCTGGATCAGCGGATCCTTCATCGCCGCGTCGATCGCATTGGGCGTGCTCAGCAGGAACGGCAGCAGCAGCGCATTCAATTTGGGCGCGATCGGGCTGTAAATGCCGGCCGTCGGCGAGATGATGTGCACGGATCCGAGCTGCAGGCCCTGTACCTGGGTTTTCTGGTTGAACAGCGCGCCGCTGTGATGGAGTTCCACCGCGGCCTTGTCGCCCAGCTCCTTCTCGATCTGGGTCTTGAGATACTCAAACGTCTTGCCCTTGAGGCCAAGCGCATTGTTGTCATTGGAGATGATCACCTTCGTCTGGGCCACCACCGGGCCTGAAAGTGTCAGCGCCGCCGCAACCAGCAGGCCGCCGATCCCCAGTCTTGATAAACGTTTCATGATCCCGTCCTCCTTGTTTGGATATCTCGAACCCGTTGATTTGTCCCACCGCTGATAATCGCCCAGCCTACTGCATAAGGCCCGGGAGAAACAGGCTGATCGCCGGGACATAAGTGATCAGCACGAGGACAAGCACCGTCACTGCGGCCCACGGAAGGCAGGCGCGGAACACCGTATCGATCGGCAAATTCGAAATCGAGCTGCCGACAAACAGGTTGAGGCCGACGGGCGGTGTCACCAGGCCGAGTTCGATATTCACCACCACGACAACGCCGAAATGGACCGGGTCGACGCCCAGGGCCGTCGCTGCGGGGAACAGCACCGGCATGAAAAGCAGGATCACCGGCACGCCTTCCAGGAAAAAGCCGACGACGATCAGCACCAGATTGACCAGCAGCAGGAACATCCATTGCGGCATGTCCATCGATACCAGCCACTGCGCAATCGCGTC
>CALZIL010000014.1 GCA_945787495.1 uncultured Afifella sp.
ATAGACCGTGCCGTCGTCCTTGAAGTAATGAAAAAAACCGCCGCTTTCGTCGATGCATCGCGGTTCGTAGAAGGCGAATATCGATCGGGCATGATCGAGAAGGAAGGCGGGGTCGCGAAAATCCGGGCATGGCAGGGTCATGATTCCTGCATCCCCTCAAGCGGTTTCGATCGCGCCGGTGATGAGACCGGTGACCTCTTCGGGTGAACTGTCAGCGATCGGTTTGTCGGCCACCTTGTGGCCGCGCCGCAGTACGGCGACACGGTCACTGACGGCAAATACATCCGGCATGCGGTGGCTGATCAGCACAACGGCATGGTTGGTTTCTTTCAGCCGCTGGATGAGATCGAGAACCTCGGCCACCTGCCGGACGCTGATGGCCGCCGTCGGTTCGTCCATAAGCACGATCTTCGGATCGGAAAGCCGCGTGCGCGCAATCGCCACTGCCTGGCGCTGGCCGCCGGACATTTGCCGGACAAGGTCGCGCGGCCGGGTTTCCGATTTCAGTTCTTCAAACAGCTCCCCGGCCCGCTTGTACATGGCCGGATAGTCGAGGATGGAGAACGGCCCGAACCGTTTCTTCGCTTCGCGGCCGAGAAAGACGTTCGCCGCGGCCGTCAGATTGTCGCAAAGCGCCAAATCCTGATAGACGACCTCGATACCCTCTTCGCGCGCCTCGACGGGTTTATGGAAATGAACCGGCCTGCCATTGAGCGCGATCTCGCCGGCGCTCGCCGGAAAATTGCCGGCTATGATCTTGATCAAGGTGGATTTGCCGGCACCGTTGTCACCCATCAGGCCGACGACTTCGCCTGCGTCGATAGAAAGATCGACGTCGGCCAGCGCGTTGATTGCCCCGAAATTCTTCGAAATGCCTCGAAGCTCTAGGACAGCCAAACCCTTATCCTCCCTCGATCACCGCAGGCTTTGCCTGTCTGTTATTCCATTTTCGCGCCATGCATTTAACCCCTGACACTAGATGGGAACGTTTGCGCGGTTCAACCGAATACTTTTCCCCGAGGCACAGCCTTGCAAATATTGTTGCAAGTTGACCGGGAACCGCATTCGGTTAAGCCCGCCTGATTGCGCAGGACGGAATGACCGGCGGCCCGACACCATGCGATTGGACACCATGCGATCGCGTCACCGGGACAGACCTGGCAATGGCGGCCCGGCTCTTACCGAGTTCGGATCTGGAACCGCGCCACTCGGCGATCTTGACAGCGGCCGGATCGTGCGTGGCATCGGATCCGATGCTGGACTGTCATCCCGGTTTGTATTCGCGAGTCGCCTCCGGATCGTCTTTGGCAAATGGAAGTGCCATTAATTCATCCCAAACGTGTTCAGGGATCGGCCACCTGGCCCATTCGAACGTTTCCTGAATCCGCTCCGGCTTGCTGACACCGCATATCGTGGACGTGATGCGCTCGTCCCGCATCGAAAACTGCAACGCCGCCGCGCCGGGCGGGATGCCGTGCCCGGCGCAGATCGCTTCGATCCGCCGGACCGGCTCAAGCATCTCGTCAGTCGCCTCCTGGTATACGTAGCGTGGATAGGACTCCGCACCTTTGGCGAGCACGCCGCTACCGTATGGCGCGGCATTGAGAACGGCGATGCCCTTGGCATGGGCGAAGGCGACCATGTCGTCCGCATTGCGGTTGATCAGGGTAAAGCGATTGTGGGTGATGAGAGTATCGAAATCCCAATCACGCAATATCGGCATCATGATATCGACATTGCCAGCCGCCAGGCCGACGGCATCGGCCAACCCCTCTTCCTTGATCTTGAACAGTTCAGCCAATGCGCCATCCTGACCCGTTACCTCGTCGATCGATGCCGCATGCTCAGGGTCGTGCAAGTGCAGAAGCGGAATGCGGCCGAGCCCAAGGGCGGCCAAGCTCTCTTCCAAGGAACGCCGGGCTTGCGAGGCGTCGAAGCGGTTCGTCTCCATATCGCGATCGAGCTTGGTCGAAATGACAAAGCCGCCGGGAAGCCCGCCACGCTCGCGGATGGCGTCACCGATCCGCGCTTCGCTGCGGCCAAATCCATAATTGCGAGACGTGTCGAGAAAGTTCGCCGGCCCTTCAAAAATCGCCCGCACCGTCTGCCTCGCACGCTCTTCATCGACACCGTAGCCGTATGTGTCGGGCATGTTCGCCAACGATGTAGTGCCGAAACAGATTTTCGACACAACGAGGCTCGTTCGACCGAGTTTCACTGTCTCAAGACTGTCTGATGCGGACATGTGTCAGTTCCATTCTCGCTTGGTGAACTTGATGATCCAAATGGATTGCCGTTTCGCATGCCGCCCTCGACCATTGCGGCGCAGCCTCGGCTTGCCGTTTTCAGCGCCACCGAGTGATCGGTCAAGATGGCCGTGGCGATGCCGCAGTCTATTCAGCGCCCGCACCGCGGGTAAAGGGAAAGCGGACATTGCCGTGTCAATGTCCGTTAAGCGCCGAAAGGCGACCGCCATCCGGAGGCCCGCTTGCGGTCGGCTTGGTTCCGGAAGCCGAAGTCTCAAGATGTTCTGTAAGGGCGACCGGCGCGACCAGTCGATCTATATCCGGATACACTCGCCACTTTTCGCAGATAGATAGGCGGCATCGACTAGCGCATAGGTTTTTAGATTGTCGGCGCCGCTCGTTTCCGGCTCATATCCGCCGGCAAGCGCAGCCAGCGCATGGGCCTGGGTGTGATAGACACTGTCCTGGGCGACATGCCAGGGCTGCGATGTCCATGCGCGCAGCGGCGTTGAAACATCCACAACGCGGCGCGCGCCGTCAGCCGAGATCGACAAGCGGAAATCCGGCTCCAGATCAAGCGCACCCTTAGTCCCCTCGATCGTGACCAGCGTCTGCGGAAAAAAATCCGGAATTTGGCGGCTTTCATAGGTGCAATCGACAATGCTCGTCGCGCCGGTGACATGGCCGAGCACCATCGTTGCCATGTCTTCGCCCTTGACCCGCGGGTCGATCCGCGCATGGCGCGAATAAACCGTCTCCACCTCACCGAAGAAGAAACGGGCCAAGTCGAGCACATGAATTCCAAGGTCAAGAACGATGAACCGCTCCTCGTCGAACAGATAGTGCTGACCGGCTTTCACATCGTAGCCGGTGCGGAAAGAGATCCGGCCCCAGACCGGATCGCCGATCGTGCCGGTGTCCAGCGCGGCCTTGACCTGCCGCATAGGGTGCTGAAAGCGAAAATTCTCGTGGACCATCAACATCACGCCGGCGTCCTTGCAGACCCGGACCATTGCGACACAATCATCAAAGGTCGGACCGAACGGCTTCTGCACGATCGCCGGGATGCCATTGGCGGCGCAAAGTTCCACAAGCATCAGATGGGATGCCATGGTTGTCACGATATCGACGAAGTCAGGTTTTGCCACCACAATCATTTCCGCAGCATCGGCAAACACGCTCGGCACCGAAAATTGCGCCGCGGCATCGGTGGCTTTCTTTTCATCGAGGTCGCAAACGGCGACCAGCTCTGCGTCGGGAAGTTCGCTCCAGGCGTGCAGATGGTTCGGCGCAAAGAAGCCGCATCCGATGACGGCAATTTTCGTGCGGGCCAAGATCGCTGTTCCTTCGTTTCCAGTGGTTCCAATATTGGAAAGCGTAAGTACCACCGTGACATTGCTGCCACGAGCCGCGCAATCCGGCTTCGTCGCACCGGGTGTGCGGCGGGGTTGTTGTTTTGCGGCGAGGCCGTAATGTTGCCGACAATCCAAAGGCAGAATGTTTGCCGGAGGTGATCGCACGATCTATTACTGGTGCGATCAAAGCCGCGTGACGGTTCGTTTTGCGACGATACCAAGAAGCCCGATCAGATTTTATCATGGGAGGAAACGAAAATGACAAATGGATTGCGCAGGTTACTGGTCTCCGGCGCCTTTGCCGCATCGCTTCTCACAGCCGGTGGCGTGAGCGCCCAGGATATCACCATCGCCACATCGATGCCGAGTTTCGGATTTCCGTTCTTCGTGCATATGCAAAAGGAGCTTGAGGCAGAAGCCAAGGCTCTCGGCGGAATTACGCTCGTCGTTTCAGACGGCCAGAACCAGACGCCGAAGCAAACCGCCGACATCGAAGCGGCGATCATCAAGGGCGTTAACGGAATCATCATTTCGCCGATCGACACGGTTGCCATGGCGCCCGTCCTGCAGCAGGCGGTGGATGCCAAAGTTCCGGTGATCACGATCGACAGGCGCGTCGATGGCGTGCCGGGAATTGTCGCCCATATCGGCGCCGACAATGTCAAGGGCGGCGAAGCCCAGGGTAATCTGATCGCCAAGATGTTTCCCAATGGCGCAAAAATCGTCAACCTGCAGGGACAGCCCGGCTCCAGTCCTGCGATCGACCGCAACAAGGGCGTCCACAATGCGCTCGACGGCATGTCCGACAAATACGAGTTCGTGGCCGAGCAGACCGCCAATTTCGCCCGCGAAGAAGGCGCTTCGGTCACCGAGGCGATCCTTGCCGGCCTCGGCAGCCCGCCGGACGTCATTGTGGCTGCCAATGACGACATGGCGCTCGGCGCGTTGCAGGTGACTCAGGAACAGGGCCTCGATATCCCGATCATCGGCTTCGATGCGCTTCCCGAAGCTCTCGCCAGCGTGCGCGACGGCGGCCTTGCGGCGACGATCGAGCAATTCCCCGGTGGCCAGAGCCGCGGCGCGACCCAGGCGATGGTGAAATTGCTGCGTGAGGGCACAAAGCCCGACCCGCTGATCCTGCTTACGCCGATCGCGATCACCAAGGACAATATCAAAGAGGGCGAGCGCCTCGGCGAAGTCCAGTAACTAAAAAACGGCGGACCGGCCTCACGACCGGTCCGCTTTCTCCACGGCGGGCGGCATCGCAGGTTTCAACGGGCATGGCGATTGACACAAGGGGGGCGCCGGAAGTTGCTCCACCACCCCGGCAGTTCGACTTTGTGCAGTTCGCTGCGAAATATGCGGCGCCGCTGTTTCTGCTGTTGCTGGTCCTGGTCTTTTCGCTGCTGGAGCCGCGCTTCCTTCACCCGCTCAATCTGTTCAACATTCTGCGTCAGGTCTCGATTTCCGGGTTAATTGCAATCGGCATGACCTTCGTCATCCTGACGGCCGGGATAGACCTTTCCATCGGTTCCCTGCTGGCGTTGTCCGGTCTTGTCGGTGCGTATGTTGCCAAGGGCGGCCTGGAAGACCGCTTTGCTGTCGGTGCCAGCGTCGATGCCGGCAATCCTGCATTGCTCGCAATGGCGGCGGCAATCGCTGTCGGGCTCATTGGCGGGGCGATACAAGGAACCGCGGTCACGCGGCTGCGCGTGCCGCCCTTTGTCGTTACGCTCGGCGGACTGACGGCCTTTCGCGGCGCGGCGCTCCTGTTCTCCGGTGGGGGACCGATAAGCGGATTCGCGCCGGACTACACCTGGTGGGGCCAGGGCAAGATCGGCATTGTTCCGGTGCCCGTCATCATCTTCCTCGCATTTGCTGTATTCGCCCACATTGTGTTGAAATATTCGCGCTTTGGCATGCATGTCTTTGCAACCGGCGGCAATGTTGATGCGGCGGACCTGAACGGCGTGCCGACCAAACGCGTTATCTTTCTGGCCTATGTCATTATCGGATTCTTCTGCGGCCTGGCCGGCTTTTTGCTGTCGGCGCGCCTGAGTTCAGCCGAGGCTGTTGCCGGATTGGGGCTGGAACTGACCGTGATCGCCTCTGTGGTCATCGGCGGCACCAGCCTGTTTGGCGGGATCGGCAGCATATTCGGAACTGTTGTCGGCGCCTGTCTTATCGGCGTTTTGACGAACGGGCTCGTCTTGCTCAACGTGTCGTCATTTGTTCAGCAGATCATCATTGGCGTGATTCTGGTTTCGGCTGTGGCCTTTGACCAGTTTGCCGCCGATCGCCGCAAGGCTTGATCCGAAGCCAGCGAGAGCTTGATGGATGTCTGCGAAGATTCTTCGTACATCGCGATGACCCAATTACATTCCAGCCAGCTCAGTTTAAGTAAAAATGTCCCGCATCAGCATCAAAGGTCGATCCAGCGATCCTCCGAGACAGAGCGGAAGATTGCGTCGATGATCCGCATGTTCTCCACTGAGCTTTCAAGCGAAAGAACTTGCTCGCCTCCCTCCCGGACTGCTTTGGAGAAAAGATCACCCTGGATTGTGTACTGATCGACAGGATCGAATGCGATTGCCTGGGCGCTGGATCCATCCAGCGCGCTGCCGTCATCGAAAGAGATCCGAGTTGGCTGGTCCGGCGCCGGGTTGAACGGAATTTCGATGTCGATTCGCCCTTTCGTGCCTAACACCTGAACCCGCTGGTAGGGCACAAGCTGGGTGGAAACCGTAAACGTCACCTGCCCGCCCGGATAGTCAATCAAAACCGTCGTTAGGCGGTCGGTACGAAACTCTGGGTCCCGCTCGATCGCGCCAACTACGCGGAGGGGTTCGGTGTCGAAAAGGAACCGCGACATGGTAATTGGATAACAACCGATATCGTAAAGCGCGCCGCCGCCGATATCCGCCATGTTGCGAACATTGCCCGGATCGTCGTTGAAGTAGGAAAAGACTGCGGAAATTGCCCGCATGTCACCGATTGCGCCCTCCCGTACCAGGTCCCGCGCCTTCAACCATTGCGGGTGCGAACGGGTCATGAACGCTTCCTGGATCAGCACTCCCGTTCGGTCGCGTACGGCAATCAACTCCCGCGCCTCGTCGGCAGAAAGGGCGATCGGTTTCTCGCACAAGACATGCTTGCCGGCTTCAGCCGCCTGTTTCGTCACCGGCACATGCAGATGATTGGGCAACGGATTGTAGACTGCCTCGATTTCCGGATCGGCCAAAAGCGCTTCGTAGGACCCGTACGCCTTGGCAATACCAAGCTCGTCCGCAGCATGACGCGCCGCAGTTTCGGTACGCGAGGCAACGGCCACGACCTCGCACATATCACCCTTCATCATCGCCGGATTGACTTTTTCCATGCCGATCCTGGCCGTCGAAATGATCCCCCATTTGACCTTTTTCACGGAGTTCGCCTTTTCATACGATGACCAGACGCCATTGATTGGTGTCGGTTCATTGTTAGTGCATCGACGGTTGAACTGCCACCTTGGCTTGCACCACCGCCGTTTCTCGATCCCGGAGTAACGGTCAAGTTGGGCATTGAAGGGCAGGGCGAGCAACGCCAGGAAGTCATCGCTTGTGATGGCACAGTCAGACTAACGGAACTTGTCTCGAAAGTGCCCCCTGCGCGGGCGCCGCAACCGGGTTTTCCTTCCAAATGTCCAATCACGGCATCACACCGGCAAAGTATAGGAGGTTTTGACGATGGTATAGAATTCACGGGCATAGCGGCCCTGTTCGCGCGGGCCGTAGTTGGAGCCCTTCCGGCCGCCGAACGGCACGTGATAATCGACGCCCGCCGTCGGCAAGTTGACCATCGTCATGCCGGCCTCCGAATTCCGCTTGAAGTGGCTGGCATGTTTCAGCGAGGTCGTGCAGATTCCCGATGACAGCCCAAAGCGCGTATCGTTGGCGACGACCAGCGCCTCGTCGTAATCCTTGACGCGGATAATAGTGGCCACCGGGCCAAAGATCTCTTCGCGATTGACCCGCATGTCGTTGTTCGTTTCGGTCAACAATGCCGGCGCCAGATAGAAGCCCTCGGTGTCGCGGTTCAACCGTTCGCCGCCGCAGACGAGTCTCGCCCCTTCCTTCACGCCGATGTTGATGTAGGAGAGATCCTGATCGAGCTGACTCTGGTCGACGACGGGGCCAATCTGCGTGCCTTCCTTGCGCGCGTCGTCGACTTTCAATGTCTTCAGCGCCTCCTCCATGGCAGCGACGAACCGGTCGTGAATTCCATCGGTTGCGATCAATCGCGAAGACGCGGTGCAGCGCTGGCCGGTGGAATAATAAGCACCCTGTATGGCGCAGTTGATGGCGGTATCGAGGTCGGCATCGTCCAGTACGACGAGAGGGTTCTTGCCGCCCATCTCCATCTGCACCCGGGCCAGCCGAGCAACCGCCCTGGTGGCGATGGTCTTTCCGGTTTCGACCGACCCGGTGAAGCTGATGGCGTCAATATCGGGCGCGTCCAAGATTGCCTCGCCGACCACGGAGCCGCGCCCCATCACAAGGTTGAACACGCCCTCGGGAACGCCGGCGCGAGCAATGATGTCGGCCAGCGCCCAGGCGCAGCCAGGCACCAAATCCGCGGGCTTGAAGACGACGCAGTTCCCGTAGGCAAGGGCCGGCGCGATCTTCCAGGCGGGGATCGCGATCGGGAAATTCCAGGGCGTGATCACCGCAATTACGCCGACCGGCTCGCGAGTGATCTCCACATCGATGTCTGGGCGGATGGAGGGCAGCTTCTCGCCCTCGGGCCGCAGCACCTCGCCGGCGAAGAATTTGAAGATCTGTCCGGCGCGGGCGACCTCACCGATGCCCTCCGGCAGGGTCTTGCCTTCCTCGCGCGACAGCAGGTCGCCCAACTCTTCCTTGCGGGCCATGATCTCGTTGCCGATCGCCTCCAGCATGTCGGCACGCGCCTGAATATTTCCCCTCGACCAGGCCGGGAAGGCCGTGCGCGCAGCGGCGATGGCCTGTGCAGCCAGCTTTGCGTCGGCGCGGGCGTACTCTCCGACCACATCGGCCAGGTCCGACGGATTGACGTCGGCATTGACGTCAACGCCTTCGACCCATTCACCGGCGATCAGGTTCCTGCAAATACTCATTCCATCTGTTTCCCTTGCGTTCAGATAAGCTTGCGGGCGGCAAGGTTGCGCATTAGCGCACCCGTGCCGAAGGTCCAAGGCGCCGTCTTGTTCGAGAGGGTTACGCGGTTGACCAGCGCCCCCAACTGCGGCGCCGCGATGGTGACAACATCGCCCAGCTTGTGCGTGAAGCCCATGCCTGGAGAATCGCGGTCTTCGACGGGCGCGAACATGGTACCGGTGAAGAGTGCCAGGCCGTCCGGGTACTGGTGGTTACGCCCGATGGTCTGGCCGACCAGATCCAGCGGATCACGGCTGATCTCAGCCATTGAGCTGTTGCCTTCCATCACAAAGCCGTCCGGTCCCTCGACCGTCAGCGAAACTTCGAAAGCGCGCACGTCGTCGATGCCGAAATGCTCGTCGAAAAGGCGCAGAAAGGGACCGATAGCGCAGGAGGCGTTATTGTCCTTCGCTCGGCCCAGCAGCAGCGCACTGCGTCCCTCGAAATCTCGCAGATTGACGTCATTGCCCAGCGTGGCGGCAACGCTCCTTCCGGCCGCATTCGCGATCATCACGACCTCGGGCTCGGGATTGTTCCAGGTGGAGTCAGGATGCAGGCCGACCTCTGCCCCGGTTCCCACCGCCGACATGGGCTGCGCCTTGGTGAACACCTCGGCATAGGGGCCGATGCCGACCTCGAGATATTGCGACCAGAGGCCGCGCTCGATGAGCATCTGTTTCAGCCGCTCCGCCTCTTCCGAACCGGGCTTCACCTTCGCCAAATCACCGCCAATTTCGCGGTCGATTTTTTCGCGGGCGGCTTGGGCACCGACCGGGTCGCCCTTGGCATGTTCCTCGATGACGCGTTCCAGCGTCGAACGCACGAAGGTCACGCCACAGGCCTTCAAGGCCTGCAGGTCGACAGGCGCCAGAAATTGCGGTCGTGAAGGATCCAACGCGTCCGCATGGCTGTTCGCCAGAACATCGGCGACCGATCCCATCGCCTCGCCCTCATGGGCCTGCAACGCCGATAGTGCATCCTTCCTGTTCAGGAGCTCGGAAACCGTCGGGGCCAGATGCGATATGTCATATACATTGCCGCCACGGATCACTACGACGCTGGGCCCGGGAATTTCACCGGGTCGCCAGGCGCGGCCGATCAGGGTCGCCCGGCCGCTATCGGCGGGCATGATGGTGTCCGGGTTTAGGGTAAAGTTTGTCATCTACATCACCGCGCCGATATTCCAGGGCACGAATTCGTTCTCGCCCAAGGTCTGTCCCGGTGACACGATCGCATGGTGCCCGGCCGCCTGTCCTTCGTTCCTGCGCAATCAGGCAGGCTTAACTGAATGCGGTTCGCGGTCAACTTAAACTGCTGCCTTAGCTTGGACCGCCCGGCGACAGACCTCGGCAACCGGTGCCCCTTTCTCCGCATACCTCAAAACGAAGGCGATCCTGGATCTGAGGGCAATGCGATCGATTGTCGCCTAAACGAACCGGCGAGACTTTTTTGGGTTTGGTAATAGTGGCTCTGAGTACGTCCTGGTGGCTTTTCCGTAAATCGCGCTTTTCCTGTGAACCAGCGGAACCGCTTAGAGCGGCAAAGCACATCCGTTTGATTGCGAACACCTGCCGCCTGCCATAGGATCGCCGGGCGTTCTGCAGCTCCATACCGATCAGGCCAAGGGTACAATGACAATTCCCTATGCCGGCGTTTGGCCGGTCGCGCCGACGCCGTTCGCCGATACCGGCACACTGGATCTGGAGGGCCAGAAGCGCGTTCTTGATTGTATGATCGATCAAGGCGTTGACGGCATATGTATCCTCGCCAACTACTCCGAACAATTCCTGCTGTCGGATGAAGAGCGCGACAAACTCATGCGGCTCTCGCTGGAGTATGTCGCCGGCCGTGTTCCGGTGGTTGTCACATGCTCGCACTTTTCGTCCCGGATTGTCATGGGGCGTTGCCGTTTGGCAGCTGAGCTAGGCGCTGCAATGATCATGTTGATGCCGCCGTACCACGGAGCACTGCTGATGGCGACCGAGGCCGGGACGTACGAACAGTTTGCCCGCGCGGCGGAAGTCGGGCTGCCGATCATGGTGCAGGACGCGCCCCTGTCCGGTGTGGAGTTACCGGTGCCGTTTCTTGTGAGAATGGCGCGTGAGATTGAACAGGTCGCCTACTTCAAGATCGAAACACCGCAAGCCGCCGCCAAGCTGCGGGCGCTGGTCAAAATGGGCGGCGGCTTCATCGACGGGCCGTTTGACGGTGAAGAGGCGATTACGTTGATGGCTGATCTTGACGCGGGCGCGACCGGGACCATGCCGAGCGCGCTTTTGCCGGATTTGATCAAACCGGTTGTCGAAGCGCACCGGAACGGACAACGCGATACTGCTGCGGACGCGTATGCGCGCATCCTGCCGCTGGTCAATTATGAAAACCGCCAGTGCGGTCTTCGCGCCTGCAAGACCGTGATGATGAAGGGCGGCGTGATCAAGTCCGATTATGTCCGCCATCCGCTGTCACCGCTCGATCCAGCGACGCAAACGGGATTGTTGGAGCTTGCCCGGGAGCTTGATCCGATGGCGCTCCGCTGGGGCAGATGATCCCCCATTCGCGCGGCAAATTAATCCAGGATAGCACCGCCATTTGGAGCGCTGAGTTGAGCCTCGGTGTGCCCTGGCCGACGTGAGCCCAGATCGTGCCGCCGTATGCCATCGGCATTCTCGCGGTCTTCGGGGTCATTCAACGCACCGCCGTTTTTGAATATCAGCCTGACCCTATGCCTCCCTGTGGCAAGAAACGGACTCACAGGCGCCGTGCCAGAAACTTCTGCTTTCGGGCTCTAACCGGATATCAGTTAGCCGATGTCCGCTTTTCCATGAGTTCGATCTGCTTACGCGGGTAGACCGGGTTGAATATTGTGTAAACTCCTTTGTCGAATTGGCAGCCCGGCATGCCGGAGCCGCAGTCTTCAGGACGACGTTCGAGAGCAACAAGATGACCGTTCCTGCATGGTGTTCAGCCGCGCTCGTGGCAGTGGACTGGGGCACTACCAATCGCCGTGGCTATTTGCTCGACGGCAATGGAGCGATATTGGATGCACGAAAGGATGACCTCGGTCTTGTCAACGTAAAGGATGGCCGTTTTCAGGAGGCCTTCGAAATCCTTACCGCACCATGGATCGAGACGTGTGGGGCGATGCCGGCATTGCTCTCCGGCATGGTCGGCGCGACCAAGGGGTGGACGGAAGCCCCTTATTGTCCACTGCCAGCCGGGCTAGACGAATTGGCCGGATCTTTGGAACGGGCGCCATCGGACGATCAGATTTGGATTGTCCCCGGTGTTTCAACTCGTGATCGGATCGGTGTCGCCGATGTCATTCGGGGTGAGGAAATTCAGGCGATAGCCGCCGGCTGGCAAGACGACAGCTCCTTGATCGTCGTCCCCGGCACTCACAGTAAATGGGTTCATGTACGGGAAGGGCGCATCATCGAATTCACGACGTTCATGACCGGGGATTTATTTGGGGCGATCCTTAATCACACCGTGATATCGCAACTTCGCGTCAAGGATAGCATTGGTGATCAAAACGCCTTCGCGCTCGGTGTCGATGTCGGTTTTT
The DNA here is from genome assembly GCA_945787495.1 of uncultured Afifella sp. Lineage (GTDB taxonomy): Bacteria > Pseudomonadota > Alphaproteobacteria > Rhizobiales > Afifellaceae > CALZIL01. The sequence goes on from CALZIL010000014.1 coordinate 12,341, forward strand.
CGCACAACGGAGAGCTCACCCACGTCCTTTTTGGCGCGAGAACCCGGGTCTTGTTCGGGGAATTGGCGCCTGATGCCGTATCCGACTACCTCTCAGGCTTGCTTATCGGCGCGGAAATAGCGGGCGCGCTTTCTGCCCATGGTCCTGATGTCTCCTCTGTAAAGCTGATAGGAAGCGAACACCTTTGCGAGACTTATCGCATGGCCCTTGAAAGTCGTGGCGCAAAAGTCAGCGTCGTGGGGCCTTGCGCAATAGGAAGAATTTACGCGGATTTGGCAAAGCGGGCAGGTATCCTGAAAACCTAAAAGGATGAGCATCGTGGATTGGAAATCGGCACTGACTCCCCTTCCTCTGATCGCCATTCTTCGGGGACTTCGGCCGGAAAATGCCAGTAATATCATCGGAGCGCTTTGCGAGGCGGGCTTTGGTGCTGTTGAGGTCCCCCTCAACAGTCCGCAACCGTTGAAGAGCATCGAGATTGCTGCACGGGAGTTCGCAGATGGCCTTCTCGTCGGCGCGGGCACGGTGCTGCGCCCAGACGATGTCCAGGGGGTGCGCGAAGCCGGAGGTCAGTTTGTCGTCAGTCCCAATACTGATCCAACGGTGATTACGGCAACGAAATCCCTGGGATTGTTGAGTGTGCCGGGGGTGAGTACGCCAAGCGAGGCTTTCACGGCATTGAAAGCTGGTGCCGATATCCTGAAGGCGTTCCCTGCCGAAGCCTTGCCGCCGAAAATCATTAAAGCCTGGCGGGCCGTTCTCCCGGAAGAAATATGGCTTCTGCCTGTTGGAGGCATCACGCCGGAGGCAATGGCGCCATACCTGGCGGTGGGCGCCGACGGCTTCGGTTTGGGGTCGTCTCTTTTTCGGCCGGAATTCACAGCAGTGGAGGTCTCCAAACACGCGCGATTGTTCGTGTCAGCTTACCGGTCGTTGATGGATCATCAATCCGACGCGCCCTAATTGGCAATATGAACAAAACCGCATTAGCATCATGGGCTGGAGTCCGTAGGGCTCCATCTTGCTTCCGGCGAAGATGGGCGGAAACGTGTAGCTGCGGTCCTGGAAGCAAATCACCCGGCAACACCTAAAACGCGGTGACCGGGATTAAATATACAAAGGGAGGACATTGATCATGTCAGCGAAACAAACCTTCATCCTAGCGGCGGTTTGCAGTCTTTTCGCATCCGGCGCATTTGCACAAACCGGCATCCTGGACAAGGCGGTTGGCGGCTATACGTTTAAAGACGCCGCCATGGAAGCGCCCGATACCAAGAACTACAATTCGGCCGACGGCAAGTTAACATTCGCGATCGTCACACACACTGCGGGCAATGGCTTTTTCGATCCGGTATATACCGGCGCAAAGGTCGCGGCGGACCTCTTCGGCATCAATCTTATCATGCTCGGTTCCGAAGCGCCGGTTGACGACATTCCGCGTGAGATCGAGATTATCAACCAGGTCATTCAGGATCCGACAATCGACGGGCTGATCCTGACCACGCCCCAATCAGGCGCTTATGACGATATCGTCAAGAGCTTGCTTGACCGCGGCGTTCATGTTGCAACCACAAATTCCTATGACGGTGCAATCTACAATCGTAACAGCATCAGCCATACCGGTCAGGACGCTTCGGCAGCGGCAATCGGCGGCGAAGCCATGGCCAAGTGCATTCTGGATGGGGGCATCAGCGGCGGCACCATTGTCTTCCCGAACACAACGACGCTTGGCAATGTCGAGGTGAACAACCGCATCACGGCGGCGTTTGAGGCAACGGTCAAAGCCCTTAACGCTGCTGGCAAACTGGGTGATTTTGTTGTCGACGCCGGTCCGGAAAATATCGGCATTGACGTTGACAAGGACAATATCGTGGCCTCAGTCGCATCTCTCATTGAGTCACGCGGCGACGTGGTCGGCGCCTTTGCGGCCAACGGATTTGTCACGCCGGCACTGGGCAATGCCATTGCGCAGCTGAATGCCGGCGACAAGATCTGCTCATTCGGATTTGATCTTGGACCGGCTCAGCAGGAGCAGATCAAGGCAGGCCATCTTGACGGGTCGCTTGGTCAGCAGCCCTTCTTGCAGGGATTTTGGCCGGTAGCGCAGCTCTATCTTGAAATCGACCGCGGCATTTCGGCGGCGAATTTGGACACGCGCGCCCAGCTGGTGACCAAAGAGGGCGTCCCCCTCCTTCTGATTTGAGGCGACATGGCCTACCGGGCGTGTTGGCGGGTTATCCGGATTTCATTTATTTGCCGAGATGAGCTGGCCTGTGACACACGCTTCAGAAGCCTCTCCCACGATCAGCATGGACCGCCAGCCCAATTCATTTTGGGGCGGATGGGAAATCGGTCTCGTGGTTTTGATGGTGTTGCTCTATATCGGCGGGGTTATGCTCAATCCGAGGTTTTTCGGATCGGCTGACGCCTTTCTTGCCATACTGCGGGATGCGGCACGCTTCGGCACAATGGCCGTCGGCATGTCATTTGTCATCGTTAACAAGGATCTCGACCTGTCGGTCGGTTCCACCTACGGCCTGGTGGCTATCGTATTCTCGATGGTCTTCTCTCCCACGGTCTACGACCTGGGCGTCGTTCCAGCGATCGCGATCTGCGTTGCCGTCGGGATGGGTATTGGTTTGATCAACGGTGTTCTGGTCACCTATCTCCAGGTGCCGTCCTTCATCGCTACGCTGACGATGTTGTTCATTGGGCGGGGCATGGTTCTCGCTCTCAGCGGCGGCAAGACCATCGGGTATGACATCAAGGCGAAAAATTACGATATCTTCTCCATAGGCGAAACCAATGCGCTTGGTTTCAACAATCAAATTCTAATATTTATTGCCGTTGCCGCCATTGGTGCGATCGTCCTAGCCCGCACCCGCTGGGGATACGAAACCTTTGCCACCGGCGGTAACGCGCTCGCCGCCGATTATGCCGGTATTTCCACCAAGAAGGTGCGTATTCGCGCCTATATGATTTCGGCGCTTTGCGCCACGCTCGCCGGTCTGATGGCCATGGCCCAGGACAAGACTGTCACCAGCCAGTATGGTCTGGGATACGAACTCATCATCATCGCCTCGGTCATCGTCGGAGGCGCATCAATCCTGGGCGGGCGCGGGCGCGTCATCGGATCATGTCTTGGGGCGGTGCTGATCGTCGTGATCGACAAGGTACTGCGCGAAGGTGTGCCAATTCAGCGGGTGATCAAGATTGGCGATACCGAGATGGTCGTCAATGCCATGGCCCAGTTGCCGCCTGGCGCGGTGCCAGCGTTTCTGGGGATGATTTTGTTGTTCGCCGTGCTAATCGAGCCGGTACTGATCCGCGGGAAATTACTGGAGCGAATCCGGGCCAGACTGACTGGAAAACCTGTACCGCCGGCGCCAGATATCGACAGCGTCGCGATTGAAGGCACGCAAACCTACGGTAGCCGAGCCAGCGCGCGCGCGATGCGCGTGAAGGGACTTGCTTCGTTTGTTCACAGGCGAGACGCAGCGGCCATCATTTTGATGGTCGGGCTGTGGACGGTCGGCTTCTGGTTGCGGCCCGATTTCTGGGGTTCGCTGGACAATTCCTTCAATCTGATGCTGGCATTCACCGAAGTCGGTTTCCTTTCCATTGGCCTGACATTTGTTATCGCCAATGGCGACATCGACCTTTCGGTTGGCGCCGTTTTAGCCCTGTCCGGCGCGACTGCCGCCTTTTTCATGAAAACGCTTGGGGCCGATCCGCTGCTGGCTGTGACAATCGCGTTTTTTGCAGGAACGCTGGCTGGCGTCGTCAATGGTGTGTTGGTTACGCGCTTTGCGCTGCCAGCCTTTGTCGCAACGCTCGGCATGTTTTACATGGCACGCGGTCTCGGCGCCTGGATGGTTGCCGGACGGCAATTGTCGGGCTTTCCTGAAGAGTTCAATCTTGTTGGTCGCAAGGTGATCGAACTTCTGCGTTATTTGGGAATCGCACCGGAAAGCGGCTTGATCCACGACATAGCGGCGGCGGTCAGCGTGCAGTCCCTGATCATGTTCGCGATCGCGATCGCGGCTGGAATCGTGCTGGGCTTTACGCCAATCGGGCAGATGGTTCTGGCGACAGGGGGGAGCCGGCGCGCGGCCGATTATTCCGGCATCAATACCAATCGGGTGCGGTTCCGCGCATTGGTGTTTTCAGCCATGTGCGCCTCACTTGCCGGCATCATTTATATCGCGTTCTTCCGCAGCTTCAATCCGCAGGCAGGGCAGTTGCGCGAACTGGATGCGATTGCTGCCGTGATCATCGGTGGTGGATCGATTTTCGGCGGCTACGGATCGATATTGGGCTCCCTTGCAGGCGCGGCGGTCATCGCGTTGATCCGTGCATTGCTGTCGTTGCAGATATTCCTTTCCGACGGTTCGTCTTTTGTGATGCCGCAGCACTGGGTCAGTGTCTTCATTGGTTTGATTCTTATCGCGGCTGTTCTTGGTGATATCTGGTTCCGCCAGAATCGCATCTTGAGTGTGATGGCAACAAGGCTCGGCCTGAAGCGCGCCGGGCCGGAGATTGACGATGATTAATCCTGGCAGTTCCTCAAGCATCGCCGAAACCGCAAACAGCAGCAGCGATTATATTATTGAGATGCGCAGCATCTCCAAGGCGTTCGGAGCTGTACGCGCCCTGCATAACGTCAATTTCAATCTCCGGCCCGGGGAAATACTGGGCCTTGTCGGCGACAATTCGGCGGGCAAATCAACTTTGATGAAGTGTCTGACCGGCGCCTATCAGCGCGATGATGGCGACGTTCTGGTGGAAAACCAGTCGACCGATTTTTCCAATCCGCACGAAAGCCGCGACCGCGGAATTGAGATGATTTATCAGGATTTTGCTTTGTGCGGAAACATGGATGTCGGCCAGAACATTTTTCTGGGCCGCTGGCCGCGTAAGGGCTTCTTTCTGAACCGCCGAAAAATGTATGAAGATGCGTATGCTGTGTTGCAACGCCTGAAGGTTGACGTCAATTCGGTCTATCAGAAGGTTGAAAGCCTTTCTGGCGGCCGACAGCAATCGGTGGCGATCGCACGGGCGATTTCATTTGAACCGAAGGTCGTCATTCTCGATGAGCCTACGGCCAATTTGTCAGTCATGGCGACCGAGCGTCTGCTTGAGACGATGCTGGAGCTGAAAAAGCACAATGTTGCGCAGGTTATCATCTCTCACAGGCTGACCGACATATTCCAGGTCGGCGACCGCGTTATGGTCCTCAAACGAGGCGAGAATGTCGGCGAACGGCTTGTGGCGGATACGACGGAACACGAAATCCTGGGAATTATCGTCTCCGGGACGCCTGAAAACGCGCAAAACGTCGAGACCGTTTGAAACTGCCCTCGTTGGTCAACGTCATTTCATAATGCGAAAACGCTAGGAAGCGGCGGACCGTTTCGCCATTTACGGGCCAGCCTTAAATCGATCCTGCCTCAACCATGTAGTTATTGGCCGTGCACATGGCGGCGTCGTCGGAGGCAAGAAAGAGCACCATGCGCGCGAGATAGACCGGCTCGATCAGGTCCGGCAGGCACTGCGACTCGCGTTGACGCTCAAGCGCCTCCGGCGTTGCCCAAAGTTCCTTCTGCCGCTCGGTCATTACCCAGCCTGGTACCACCGTGTTGACTCGAATGCGGTGCATTCCAAGATCGCGGGCGAAGGAGCGGGTCATGCCATGTACCCCGGCCTTGGACGTTGTGTAGACCGGCATGCCCCCGGAAGCTTCCCACCAGGAGTTGGAGCCAAAATTGACGATAGAGCCCTTGCCGGCGGCGATCATGCCGGGCGCCACCGCCTGGATGGCGAAGAACATGTGGCGCAGGTTTGTGGCAATGCGCTCGTCATAGAAGTCGGGCGTCACGTCCTGCCATGCATGCCGGTCGTCGCGGGCGGCATTGTTGACCAAAACAGTCGCCGGCCCAAGGGCGGTTTCCAAGGCGGTAAAGGCACGCTTCAAGGCGTCTATGTCGCGCAGGTCGCAAGGCTCAAAACGAATATTGGTACCTTGCGTTTTCAGTTCAACGGCAAGCGCTTCACCACGCTCCGCGTCGATGTCGACGAAGCCGATTCGTGAACCCTGGGCGGCGAAGGCACGGACGATCTCCTCGCCGATACCTGACGCTCCGCCCGTGATGAAAACCACCGTCTCATTCAGGCTCGGATAGACGGCAAAGGACATGGGGCAACTCCCGTCTGGTCAAGCGGTCACCCCGGTTTTGATGAAATATTCGTCGACGTCAAGGCGCGCACCGTCGATCCAAATATCAATGCGCTGGTCGATGCTGCCGACCTGTCTGTGAAAAGTGGAGAGTGCATCTGGATCTGGATCCGCCGACGGAACGAGTGGCGCTTTGAGACCATGTCGAGACTTCGGATTTTGGCACCGAACCAACTTCCGGGGGCCTCCGGACGGCGCCCTTTCAAGGTCTTTGCGCACCTGTCGCCGCAACATAGACAGAGAACAGATACTCCGTTGCGGTGATGAACAGCCGGTTCCGTTTCGGACCTCCGAAAGTCAGGTTCGCGGCCATGGTCGGCAGGCGGATCTTGCCGAGCAGATCGCCTTCCGGCGAATAGCAATGGACCCCGTCTTGCGCGCTGGTCCAGACGTTTCCGTCGGTGTCGAGCCGGAAACCATCGGGAAGCCCGGGCGAAACCTCGGCGAATATTCGGTCGCGGGTTAGCCGGTTATCCGACGCAACATCGAAGGTGCGGATATGATGCGGCCCGTCAGGATCGTGGGTCACGCCGGAATCGGCGATGTAAAGAATCGACTCGTCGGGCGAAAACGCGATGCCGTTTGGCTTGACGAAATCATCGACCGCGATGCGGATTTCGCCGGTTTCTGGATCGACACGGAAAACGAAGCAACCGGCCTGCTCCTGCTCGCCTTTGTGCCCTTCATAGTCGCTCATGATGCCGTAGGTCGGATCGGTGAACCAGATCGTGCCATCGGATTTGACGACCACGTCATTGGGCGAATTCAGGCGCTTGCCGTCATAGCCGTCGGCGATGACCGTAATTGTCCCGTCCGGCTCTGTGCGCGTGACAGAACGGCTCCCGTGCTCACAGGTCACGAGCCGGCCTTCCCGGTCGCGGGTATTGCCGTTCGCATAGCGGGAATCAGCGCGAAATACGTCGACGCCGAGATCCGGGATCCAGCGAAGCATTCGGTTGTTCGGGATATCGCTCCACGCGAGAAAGCCGGCGTCGCCGAACCAGACGGGGCCCTCCGACCAGCGGCACTGGTCAAACAGAGTCTCGACCTTCGCCGTGGGTACCGTCAGTTGGTGCGCGACGGCCCGGCCCGAAACCAAATGGTTCTCCGGCCCCCTGGATTCATCACCTCTTTTACGACTTGCTGCCGCTTGCAACAACGATCACGGAAACAATGATAACGCCCGTGAGAATCAAACGGTACACGCAGGAGGCTCTGGCCGCGTCGGCGTATGTCAGGGCGTTGGTAAAACTGTTGAAGCCGACACTGGACGAGATTGCTTAAACGCGATGGGCCTCTAGCTTCCGTCGCGAACCGGCCACGTAGGCATCCGCTCGACACCATCCAGATCGCCCAATAATTTCTCATTTTGCCTGGTATAAGATATCGGTCAGGCCAGATAATGATCGAGGATTTCGATATGACACGCAACACTAGCGCGCCGCTTTGGCCGTGGTGGCCAGAGGTAAATGTCAACCTGCCTAGCGGTGATGTGACCCAGGACATCCTCCGAGAGTGGTTTTCGCAGAAGTATGAGTTCAATTTTGCAGGAAACTCAAAAATTGAAGCCGAAGTCGTTGCGAAAGTTGCTAGCTACGGCAAGCAGCTTGGCATTTTGTCGGAGGCGGTTTTGGAATTAGCCGGCAGAAGAAAGGGGGACTCTCTGGACCGACTGGAGGCGTTGGTAAAGAAGATCGATGCGATAAAGCGAGAGAGCAAGAAGGAACTTGTGGAGGACGCGGAGCGTGCTCTAGACACGCTTCAGAGAGCTGACTCTGCAGCCTTCAGCAAGCTTATGAAAAAGCACAAGCAATGAGCTGTCTTCCGGCGTTGGAGTTCCCTTGGACTTAAGGCGCAGGGTAAAAGGGTCGCCAGCGGCGGCGTCGCCGAACTGGACGCCACAGACGCCCGCAGCGGCACGAAAAAACTTTGCCATGAGGACTTAGCCGGTTTGGACGTGATGCGCGTCAGCGGGCGTTGTCACGTTGTCAAACTGCAGTCGCGTGAATCTCGGGCGTCAACCTCTGCTCAAGCGGCAGCGGTTGCGGTCTGCCAGGTCCTTATTGCCTCGTTTCGAAACTGGCGTAATGTTCTTCGGGAAATAAGATGGCGTTGGACGTTGAAGGTGTTGTAGACGGCGGCATGGGTGGAGAGAAATCGCTGCGCTGATCCAGCCGATTTAAAACATTGCATTCGTCGTTCGCGTTGCCGAACTGGCAGATGAGAATTCTCCGCCCGATTGTTCTTCCTGCCACCAAAATCATGGTGCTTGGAAAGCCCCAGATCCTTCAGAGCAGCGCCATATGATGGCAGTTTGTCGGTGATGAACGCATCAGGGACAAAGCTCTGTTTCTTCAACAAATTGCGCATCAGTTTCAGCGCGGCTGTTTTGTTTGGCCCGGATTGAGCCAGGATACCCAGCACTTCGCCTTCACTATCGACCGCACGCCATAGGTACATGCGCTTGCCATTGATCGACACGAACATCTCATCGAGGCGCCACCGGCCGTCTGGTCGAGGGCGCGTTGTCCTCAGTCTTCGGGCATAGGCCTGCCCAAACTTCAATGCCCAGCGCCGGACCGTTTCGCAGGAAACATCTATCCCCCGCTCAGCGAGCAGATCCTCGACATCACGGAAGCTCAGGGGAAACCGGAAATACAGCCAGACGGAGTGCTGAATGATCTCGGGCGGGAAGCGGTGGCGGCAATAGCTGATCTTTCTCATCCCGGGAGGCTAGTGGCTCGCCAGACCGAAGGCATCCGGTTTTATGTGACAGTTCCCATTTGAACACCCGACGCAAAATCGAGCCCTTTTTACCTTACGAAAAATCACTAAAGTGCACCATGAGCTCTTTGTTTAAGGCGGATAAGCCGCTCCCTCGGCGTTGACTTCCCGAGGTGTCAATTTCCGCGGGTGTCTACTCACGGCGGTGACTGTGTCCGGTCTTTCTGCCATTATCGACCGCACCGTGAATATCACCAGGTTCAGAGTGTCGGGCAGACAGTCTTTCACGATCTGACGGTATGGAGCGGGCGCAGCCGTTCCAGAAGCAAGTGAATCGGCTGTTCACAGGGGGAGAAAATCAAATGGCGACAGATACTTCAATCGGGACACTGGAACAACTCCGCGATCCCGAATACACGCCGCCCGTTGCCAAAGCGATACCGCTTGGGATCCAGCATATCCTGGCGATGTTCATCTCAAACGTCACGCCTGCGATCATCGTCGCCGGCGCCGCGGGGTTTGGATTTGGTTCGAATTCTCCAGACTTTCCCCAGCTAATCTACATGATTCAGATGTCGATGTTTTTTGCTGGCATCGCGACTCTGTTCCAGACCATTGGATTCGGCCCGGTCGGTGCCAGGCTTCCCGTTGTGCAGGGCACCAGTTTCGCCTTCATTCCGATCATGATCCCTCTGGTGGCGGGCAAGGGTGTCGAGGCCCTCCCTGCGCTTTTCGGTGGTGTCCTCATCGGTGGTTTGTTTCACGCTCTTCTTGGTACCTTCATCGGCCGCATCCGTTTTGCCCTGCCGCCACTGGTGACCGGTCTGGTGGTGTTGATGATCGGGCTCGCCCTGGTGAAGGTCGGCATTCAATATGCGGCGGGCGGCATCCCGGCCATCGACAAACCTGAATATGGCAGCTTGCAAAATTGGTTTGTGGCACTGGTCGTCATTCTGGCAACGCTGGGTCTGAAATTCTTTACGCGCGGCATGCTATCGGTTGCAGCAGTTTTGCTTGGCCTGATTGCCGGCTATGTCGTGGCGCTGGCACTTGGCATGGTAAGCTTCGGAAACGTGGGGAGGGCGGCGGCGTTTGCCGTGCCCGATCCCTTCCATTTCGGCTTTGAATTTAGTCTTGCTGCCGTGATCGGCTTTTGCCTGATGGCCTTCGTCTCTGCAGTCGAAACTGTGGGTGATGTTTCGGGCATAACGAAAGGTGGGGCCGGCCGCGAAGCGACCGACAAGGAGATCGTTGGCGCAACCTATGCGGACGGGCTTGGCACCGCGGTTGCCGGCGTATTTGGTGGATTGCCGAACACCTCCTTCAGCCAGAATGTCGGGCTGATAGCCATGACGGGCGTCATGAGCCGCCACGTGGTGACCATCGGTGCACTCTTCCTGATCCTGGCTGGTTTGATCCCGAAAGTCGGGGCATTGATCTCGACAATTCCTATCGAAGTCCTCGGCGGCGGAGTTATCGTGATGTTCGGGATGGTTTGTGCTGCGGGCGTCTCCATGCTGTCAGATGTGGATTGGAACCGCCGCAATATGGTGATTTTCGCGGTTTCGCTCGCGGTCGGCCTTGGCCTGCAGCTGGAGCCCAAAGCGCTGCAATATCTGCCGGACACATTGCGTATCTTGATGACCTCTGGCCTTCTTCCAGCAGCCATCCTCGCAATTATCCTCAATCTCGTAATTCCGGAGGAACTTACCGACGAGCAGACCGAGGAGATCTCCGGCGGCCATGCGGGTCACAAACATGACGATCATGTCTGAGCTGCAATTGAGGCGAATAATCTCCCGCCCAAAACAGGAGTAAATTTTTCGTTTTCGAGATATATGCCAGCCAGTATCTCGATACTAACCTGCATTCGGTGCAGAATGACCGCTTCTGGCACACAACGGACATGGCCGGCTCGCCACATGATGTCCGTTCCTGGGGGTGAAGCGGACATCACAAATGTGGTTGCCGACTTCCGAGTTTGACCCGGAACGGAAATGGGCATTGGTGTCAGGTCTTCCGAAGACAGTGCCCTGCCGACCGTCAGACGTCCAGCGCCTCGGCAGCCCGCTCGTACTCCTCGGGACGGACGTAGATGATATAGCCGTAGCCGCCTCTCCCATCCGCCACCCCGGTGGAGGCGAACACATGCACGTTGGCATCGAGCAACTTCTCGTGGATATGGGCCAGCGCACCAACCTCGTCGTCTCCCTGCACGACCAGCGCCGGGTGCGGGCCGTCGAGCGGAATATTCGCCTGCTGGGCGGCGTGCTGCATCTTGGCGGTGTCATCGGGGAACACGGTGAGCTGCGTGCGCGCGGGGCCGAAGGGAACCGCGGTTATGGCGACGAGATTGACACCTTGCTCCGCCAGTCCGGAGAGCACCTCGTACCCAAGCCCGGGAGATTCCGTGACCGTGATGTAGAAGTAGTCGATACGGCGAACTGTGAACGCCATGCTCCATTTCTCCCCTCGCGTGGAGGGCCTTGATTGCACCCAATCCCGTGCGCGTCAACGTCCACTTGATGTCGACCAGACCCCGGGATGCGTACCGAGACGTGCCCATGGGAAGCTCCCGGGCGCATACTCGGTTCCATGTTTTGCCGTGTCTATGACCTGGATCAAAAAGTGGGACGTCGGCCGGCTCGTGAAAGCTTGACTTAGGTGAGTGAGGCTGCCGGCCACCCGGAGCGAGCGCCATTATATAGGGATTGCAGCATATGCGTATATCTACGCATCAGGTATTGAAGGTTCAATTCATGAGGGAGGCGGACGATTATGTCTGAGCTGTTCCAACCGATCGCTGCGGATCAGTTAGTCGCATGGGTGTTCTCTGAACTGGATACCCGCGATTCCGTTTTTGGTATTCCCCGCCAGCATTTCTACGTTCCCCGTGACGATGCGCCGTATCGCACCAGCGCGTATGGCCATCCGCTCGAGACACCGTTCGGACCTGCGGCGGGGCCGCACTCCCAAATGGCGCAGAATATCGTCGCCGCCTGGCTGTGCGGCGCGCGCTACATTGAACTGAAAACAGTGCAGACGCTCGACGTCCTCGACGTATCGAAGCCTTGTATCGACATGGAGGACGAAGGCTACAACGTCGAATGGTCGCAGGAGTTGAAGGTCCATCAGTCCTCCGACGAGTACCTGCGCGCCTGGGTGCTGATACACGCGTTGCACGACAAGCTCGGCTTCCCCGGCAACTCCCCGGGAATCGTTTTCAATCTCAGCGTCGGCTACAACCTCGACGGAATTCAGCAACCCAACATGCAGTGGTTCCTGGACCAGATGCAGGACAGTAGCGACTACAAACAGGCCGTTATCGATGAGGTTGCTCGCTTCCATCCCGGGGTCCGGGATGTGGAAATTCCGAATTGCCTCTCTGACAACGTCACGCTGTCAACGATGCACGGTTGTCCGCCTGGTGAGATTGAGAGCATCAGCAGCTATCTCTTGCGGGAACGTGGCCTGCACACGCTCGTGAAATGCAATCCAACGCTGCTCGGACCGGAGCGCGTGCGATCGATCCTCAATGACGACCTCAAGTACACGGACGTCGTGGTGCCGGACGCGGCGTTCGGGCACGACCTGAAGTATTCGGATGCCGTACCCATGATGCGAAATCTGCAGGCAGTCGCGAAGGATTGCGGTCTCGAATTCGGCGTGAAGCTCAGCAATACGCTCGAGGTCGAGAACTCGCGCGCCGTCTTCGACGCAGCCGAAAAGATGATGTACCTCTCGGGGCGAGCATTGCATCCGATTACCGTCAACCTTGCCCATGAACTCGCCGAAGAATTCGACGGTGAGCTGCCGATGTCTTTTTCGGCCGGAGCAAACTGTTTCAATGCACCGGCGCTGCTCGCTGCGGGCATGATGACAGTCACGACCTGCTCGGACCTGCTCAAGACCGGCGGCTACCTGCGTCTGCTGCAATACACGGAAAGTGCCACCGACGCGTTCAAACAACTTGGTTCGCAGAGCATGGATGCGTTCATCCTCAGTACGGCAGGAACCGACGCTGCTCTTGCGGACGTGAAGTCAGCCGCGAGACTCAACCTGCGCCGTTACGCAGAGCAGACACGCAGCGATGCGAAGTACATCAAAAGTACGTTCGACACAGCGCATACGAAGACATCACGCGAGCTGGAGATGTTCGATTGCATCAAGGCGCCTTGCGTTGATGAGTGCCCGTTGCAGCAGAAAGTCCCCGGCTACATGAACGCGGTGCGCGATGGTGATTTCGCGGCGGCTCTGGATGTCGTTCGCGAGGACAACCCCCTTCCTTGCGTACTCGGCCGCGTCTGTGACCATTTGTGTGAGCAGGTCTGTGTCCGGACCCATCTCGACGAGCCGTTAGCAATTCGCGACGTCAAACGATTCATCACCGACCGCGTGCAAAGACCTGCTGTTGAGCAGCCCGCAACGCGCACCGGCACCGGGGTCGCGATCATTGGTGCCGGCCCCGGCGGCATGGCGGCGGCAATCGAGCTGGCCGCGGCGGGTATCGATGTGGAAGTATTCGAGCAGCACTCCTACGGTGGCGGCATGGTTGGCGGAGCTGTACCCGAGTACCGGCTGCCGCAGGACGTGTTCGACCGCGACTTCGAGGTGCTTCGGGACCTTGGCGTGAAAGTCCACTATGGCATGCGGGCGGGGCGCGACTTCAGCCTCTCTGGGCTGCGCCGTGATGGCTTCGAGCAGATCGTCATCATGGTCGGGGCGCAGATCAGCAAGACGTTGGGCCTTGAGGGCGAAGACTGCGAAGGCGTGATGGATGCGCTGCAGTTGCTGCGGCGCTCCCGGGAAGGCAATCCGCTTGCGTTCGGCGAACGCGTCGGCGTCATCGGTGCCGGCGATACGGCTATGGACTGCGCGCGTGTCGCTCGACGTCATTCCGACGGTGTGGTGAGCCTGATCTACCGCCGCACGATCGACCAGATGCCGGCCGACCGCGAGGAGGTAGAGCACTTACTCGAGGAAGGCATCGAAGTGCTCGAACTGAGCAAGCCGCAGCGACTGGTCGTTGCGGATGGCAAGCTCAGGGCACTGATTTGCCGGCGCATGACCTTCAAAGGCAACCGCGATGCCTCGGGCCGCAAGATTCCGCACGAGGTGGCCGACGCTGACTTCGAGGTGCCGCTGGACACGCTGATCCTCGCAATCAGTCAGCACGCGGTTCTAGATTTCTTCGGTGACGAGCCGATCGTCCTCAATGACCGCGGCTATATCGCCGTGGACCCGGTAAACTTCGAGACCTCGGTCCCTGGCGTCTATGCCGGTGGCGACGTGGCTAATGACGGGCCCGCATCGATCGTCAAGGCGGCGGCGGCGGGCAAGGCCATCGCAAACAGCATCCTGCGGCGCACTTCGTCCACAGCCGAAGCGGTGGCGGCCGCGATCGATCCCGCAGCGTTGCAGCTGCGGCGCGGTCACCGCGAATGGCGCGTCCCAGCGCCGCGAACGCCGCTCGATGAGCGCCACGACTTCCGCGAGGTGGTCCTGACCTACGACGAGCAGCAGGCTCGCAGAGAGGCTGCGCGCTGCCTGGAATGTGATACCTACTGCAGCCTTTGCGTGGGAGTTTGCCCGAACCTAGCGCTAATGACCTACGAGACCGATCCGGGCAATGGGCCTGTGCGACAGCCGTTCCAGGTTGCGGTACTCGCCGATCTCTGCAACGAGTGCGGCAACTGCACGACCTTCTGCCCAACCGCCGGGGCGCCCTACCGCGATAAGCCCCGACTGTACCTCGACCGCGCTGAATTCGACGTCCAGGAAGACAACGCATTCATGGTGGTCAAGAGCGGCAACGACTGGGCGATGGACGCACGCTGGCATGGGGTAACGCACCATATCGATCTCGACGGCGAGTACAACGACGCCGAGCCTTACGCGGCGATGTACGCGCTCCTGCACGGCCTGCGTGACTCCCTGCCGTTCCTGCCCGCGGCCCAACCCGGCGCTCCGGCCGCCGAAGTCAGGGTAAGACACCCGGGATATAGGGATTAGCCACGACCGATCCGGGCCCTTCGCGGGGTTATTTTCAATAAAAAGAGACTGTTACGATGAGTTCCTTGCTGATCACCAACGGGCGCCTGGTCACCCTCGATGAGGACAATCGCTTCATCGACGGCGGCAGCGTGTACATCGACGGTAACCGGATCGTCGCTGTCGGTGAGATCGCCCCCGGGACCTACGCCGCCGACTGCAGCATCGACGCCGGCGGCCGGCTGGTGATGCCGGGACTGATCAATGCCCACCATCACCTGTATTCGACGTTCGCCCGGGGCTTTACGCCACCCGGACCGCCGGCACGCGATTTCGATGAGAATCTGAAGAACTTGTGGTGGAAGCTCGACAGGGCGCTCGAGTCCGAGGACGTCTACTACTCAGCATTACTCGCCCTCATGGAGGCGGCCCGCGCCGGATGCACGACGATTATCGATCATCACGCTTCTCCGTCCTGTTGGGACGGCAGCCTGGATCAAGTGGAGCGTGCATTCAGGGACGTCGGGCTGAGCGGCTGCCTCTGCTACGAAGTCTCGGATCGCAACGCGGCAGGCGAAGGCATCGAGGAGAATGAGCGCTACATCCGCAAATGCCGCGAATCCGACGACGAGCAGATGGCCGCCCTGTTCGGCATGCATGCGTCAATGACGCTGGGTGCGAAGACGCTCGAACGCTGCGCCGCCGCCGGCCAGGACACCGGCTTCCACGTACATGCGGCTGAAGACCAGATCGACGTCCGCATAACGGCAGACCGTGACCGGCGGGGCATCATGGATCGCTACCTCGAGTACGGCATTGCAGGCCCCAGCACGATCTTCGTGCACGGCACTCATCTCGAACCCCGTGAGATGGATCTGCTAAATTCCACCGATTCGATGCTCGTGAGCAACCCCGAGTCCAACATGAACAACGGGTTACGCGTCTCACCGATTCTCGAGTTTCTAAAACACGGCGTGACCGTGGGCGTCGGTACTGACGGAATGTCCTCGCATCTCATTTCTCAGGCCCGGTCCATGTACCTGCATCAACGCACCGATCACCGCGACCCGACCCTGGCCTTCGCCGAGGCCTGCGAGATTCTCTTGCACAACAACCGCGACATCTGCAATCGCCTGTTCACGGAACCGCGCGGGGCGCTTGTGCCGGGACACCTGGCTGACGTTGTAATCCACGACTACGTGCCGTTCACGCCGCTCGCCGCGAACACGTTTTACGGACACCTGCTGTTCGGGCTGAGTTTCAGCCGTGTGCAGACGACGATCGCGAGAGGTGTGGTCGTCGTCGATGGCGGACATCTGCCGCATCTCGACGAAAACAGGACGCGTGCCCACTGCAGCGAACGTGCGGCCGCGATCTGGACGAGGATTGACTAAACACAATGGCCAACGCATCGCCAAATCGCTGGGATCGCTACTACACGCCCGCAACTGTGGCAGAAGCCATCGAGTTGCTGCAGCAATATGACGGCCAGGCGCGCGTGGTCGGCGGCGGTACTGACCTGCTCGTCGAAACGCGACGCGGTTTACACAGGCCCGCGCAGGCCATGGTGGATGTCACGAACATCGGTGGCCTGGACACGATTACGTCGGATGACGGCCACATCGTGATGGGCTGCGGTGTAACCCACAGCCAGATCGTCACGAATGCTCTGATCATCGAGCGCGGCAGTTGCCTCGCGGAAAGCTGCAGCGTTATCGGTGGGCCACAAGTGCGCAACGTCGGGACACTTGCTGGCAACGTTGCGCATGCATTGCCCGCCGGCGACGGCACTATCGGCCTGCTGGCTCTCGGCGGTGAAATCGAGGTCGCCGGCGAAGGCGGCTCTCACTGGATGCCACTGCAGGAATCGTTCAAGGGGCCTGGTAAGAGTTTCATCGATCGTCACCGGCAAATTTTGACGCGCTTGCGTTTCACGCCCACTGCCGAACGTGAGGGATCGGCGCACCACCGTGTCATGCGGCCACAAGGCCTTTGTCTGCCGATCATTTCGATGGGGGTGCGAGTGAAACTCGATGACGACGACACGATCTCCGCCGTACGCATCAGCATGGGTCCGGTCGGACCCGTGCCGTATCTCGCCGAAACCGCGATGGATGTACTGGTCGGCGGCCCGGCAACGCCTGAACAGTTCCGGCAAGCCGCAGAGGTCGCTCTGAACAGCGTTTCGCTCCGCGCGAGCAAATACCGTGCAAGCCATGAGTACCGCGAGCAGATGGTCCGTACGTTCTTGCCCATGATCCTGAACCGTGCCGTGGAGCGGGCGCAGGGGACCGGGTTATGAGCATGTTGCATTTGATCCTGAACGGCAGACCGGTCGATATTGACGTACCCGAGTCCCGTTACCTTTCGGAAGTACTGCGTAATGACCTCGGACTGACCGGCACGAAGATCGGCTGCAACGAGGCTGAGTGCGGCATCTGCACGGTACTTGTCAATGGCACGCCCATAGAGAGTTGTGTGTTCCCCGCGTTCAAGGCGCAGGGCGCAACGGTGGAGACGATCGAAAGTCTTTCGCAGGATGGCGAATTGCATCCGCTGCAGCAGGCGTTTCTCGATCATGGCGCGGTTCAATGCGGCATTTGCACACCCGGCGTGATTATGACCGCCAAAGCGTTGCTGGACGAGAAAGGTGCATCGCTGACGGATGACGAGATCAGCGTTGCGTTAAAAGACACCTATTGCCGCTGCACCGGATACCAGAGCGTGATCCGTGCCATCCGGCAGGCGGCCGGCCAGAACGTTGCGCCGCTCCTTCCCAACATTCAGCCCGCCGGCGATTCAATCGGACGGCCGCATCCGAACCCGCAGTCGCGAGCGAAAATCATGGGCCGTGCCCGCTATACCGATGACTACCGCTTCCCGGGAATGCTTTATGCGCGAACGAAACGTGCCGGCGTACCGCATGCCCGCATTCGTTCGATCAATACTGCGGCGGCACGCAATCTGCCAGGCGTGCGAGCCGTGCTGACTCACGAGGACGTTCCCGGTCACAACCGGCATGGACTCGTGATCGACGACTGGCCCGTGCTCTGCGACGACAAGGTCCGCTATGCCGGCGATGCAGTTGCAATCGTCGCTGCCGACTCGGACGAAGTCGCAGCCGCGGCTCTCGAGCGGATCAGAGTCGAATACGACGAATTGCCCGTGGTGAGCGACGCAATAGCAGCCACCAAGCCGGATGCACCGCTCGTTCACGAGGGCCGTGACAACGGCAACCTGCTCAGGCACATCAAGGTAGACAAAGGCGATATCGAGGCCGGCTTCGCCGCGGCTGATGCCATTGTCGACCAGACTTATCGCACCCCCGCCACCGAACATCTGTTCCTCGAACCGGAGTGTTCGATCGCTGTGCCCGGCGGTTACAACCCCGAAGACTTCGGCGGAACCTTGGATCGCAATGCGGCACGTGGCGAAACGGCGACACACGACAAAACAACGATCTATGTCGGTAGCCAGATCCCGTATCAGGATCGCGGCCAGACGGCGGCGGCGCTCGGCGTCGAACCCGATGCCGTAAGAGTTGTCGCAACGCTCACCGGCGGCGGTTTCGGCGGCAAGGAAGATATTACAGGACAAATCCATACCGCGCTGCTCGCCGAAAAAACGCAGCGCCCCGTCAAGATGTTGTATTCACGACAGGAAAGCCTGCTCGTGCATCCCAAACGGCATGCGACGGTCATTCGCATACGCACGGGGGCAAAGAGCGACGGCACGCTCACCGCCGTCGAAGCAACGCTGTACGGCGATGCCGGGGCTTATGCCAGTCTCAGCGAGAAAGTCCTGACGCGCGCGACCACACATGCCGCCGGTCCTTATGACGTTCCCAACGTCAAGGTCGATTGTTTCGCCATATACACCAACAATGCGCCTAGCGGCGCGTTCCGTGGCTTCGGCGTGACACAGAGCTGCTTCGCCGTCGAGAGCAACATGGATATGCTCGCCGAGAAGCTGGGTCTCGATGCGGCAGAGATCCGCCGCGTCAACGCACTGGATATAGGCCGGGCGACCTCCACGGGGCAGGTGCTGCGTGAGAGCGCCGGCCTGAACGAGTGTATCGACATGGTCGACGTCGGCATGCGCGGCAAGGACTTTCACTGGACCTGGGAGGAAGGCAACAGCCGTTTCGCCTGGGGCCTCGCCGTGGCGTACAAGAACACCGGCCTCGGCGGCGGCGCGCCGGACAGGGCCGGAGCCGAAGTCGAAGTCTGGCGTGACGGTAATGACTCAATCCGGGCGGAAGTCCGCACGTCGTCAGCCGAGATGGGCCAGGGCTTGCCCGCCGTACTCGCCGCCTGTGTCGCGGAGGAACTCGGGATTCCGATGGACAACGTCGACGTGCTGCTCGGCGACACTGACTACTGTCCCGACGGCGGGCCGACGACGGCCAGCCGGCAAACGTTTGTCAGTGGCAACGCGGCACGGCTCGCGGCGCGCAAGGCCGCAAAAAAACTCGCGAACGCCAGCTCCGCGCAGAGCGTTCGGGCCCGGTACGATTATGACGCGCCACAGACACGAGCGCTTGGGACTGGTGGCGACATGCACTTCGCTTTCAGCTTCTGCGCCCAGGCTGCGCTGGTCGAGATCGACATGGACACGGGCGAGGTTCATGTCCGCAAGGTCATCGCGGCACACGATGTCGGCCGCACCATTAACCCTTTGACGCTACAGGGACAAATCGAGGGCGGCATCGTCATGTGCATTGGCTACACGTTGACGGAACATTACATCCAGGAGCAGGGCAAACCCTGGACCGACGTGATGGCGAGATACAAGATGCCCAGCATCACACATACGCCCGCAATTACATCGCACATCGTAGAGCACCCCACTTCGGGCGGCCCGTATGGGGCAAAGGGTGTGGGCGAACTGCCGAGCATTCCGACGAGCGCGGCAATATGCAATGCGATTTACCGCGCCACGGGTGTACGCGTGCGCAGTCTGCCCGTCGATCAGGACGAGTTGCTGCGGGCGATACGCACCGGGGCTGACGAAATCGAACTGGCATGGGGCGACCTGGAGCCGATACCGACTATCGCTCTTGGATGCGAGCGGTGAACCTGGTACCTGAAATCCGCGAGGATGTTCTGAAAAAGAGCATCGCGCGGCCGCCGTCCTGATCAGACCGAGTAGGTTGCCGCACAGGAGCCATCGTAGTCGCTGATGCGGACCGCACCAGGCCGACCCATCACGCGGTGGCAGCATTGAATTGATCGATCGCCGAATCCCAAACTGGAACCATGTCCATCAAGCCGTCCCAGAAGGCAGGATCGCGCCGCACATCGAAATCAGCAACCGAAACGCCCTGCTGCTCAACCCATGTGTAGTAGCCAAGGTTGAATATACGCTCGCGGTCGCGCCGGTTCGGTTCCAGCATGTTGTCGGTCGTTGCGCCTGACAAATACTGTCCGAACACTTCTGCGGCTGCCAGTTCATCGAAACTTCCGCCAAAAACGTCGCTGGCCGTCTTGGCCAGTTCGGTGCTATACATTTCCGCACCATCTGTCGCCACGGTCAGCACCGCATCGTCGGCGCCCAACTCCATATATTTGGCCACCTTGATGGCAGCCAGAACATTGGCGATTGATGAAAGTCCGAGATCTCCGAGCGCGAAGATCTGATCTTGTGTCATTCCTTTACGCGCGGTGAGGAATTCACGGCCGATCGTCGTGTTGAACAAGAGGTTGAGCGCATCGGAAGCCTGATCCGACACGCCGATCACCAAATCCGTGTTCAGAACATTGTGTATGAACGGCACATGCTTGTCGCCGATACCCTGGATGTTGTGTTCGCCGTAGCCGTTATAAAGCAGGGTCGGGCATTCCAGCGCCTCGACTGCGGCGATAGAAGCGCCCAGGCTTTGTTTCAGATAATCGCCAGCTGCAAGGGTGCCGGCCGAGCCTGATGCGGCGACAAAAGCGCGTGCCTTCAATGGGCCGTCCGCCTTGACGGCCAGGAATGCCTTTTCCATGGCCGGACCCGTGACTGCGCGGTGGACGATATAATTCCCGAATTCGTTGAACTGGTTCAAAATGACATTGTCGGGATCGCGAGACAGTTCACGGCAAGCATCGTAGATTTCCTTGACGTTGCTCTCCGTGCCCGGCGTGCGCACAATGTCGGCTGGGTCAATGACCCAATTTTCCAACCACTCAAACCGCTCGCGGCTCATGCCTTCGGGCAATACGGCGACACTGCGGCAACCGAGAATGCGCGAGATCGCGACGCCGCCGCGGCAATAGTTGCCGGTTGACGGCCAGACTGCGCGATGACGGGCCGGATCGAATTGTCCGGCAATGAGCCGCGGCACCAGGCAGCCATAGGCCGCCAGGACCTTGTGGGCACGGATCATGGGAAACCGGTTGCCGATGGCGACAATGATCTTGGCCTCCATACCGGTTAGTTCCGGCGGCAACACGATGTGCGCGGGCACTTCTGAAATGCCGCGCCGGTCTTCGGCATTGTACCAATGGACACGGAAAAGATTGCGCGGATCCGGCTTATCCGGATCGACAATTTCAAGACCGCCGGTAATCGAACGATCCAGGGTCGAGGGATCGGCCAATTGAGAAATCTTGGGCAGACGGATATCGGCATCCCGAAACCGATCGACTGTCCGGTCGTAGATCGTGCGATCAACGATATCTCGTACGAGTCCGATGGGCATGGCCCGACCTCTCTGGTTGGTTTTACTTGGTGGCGTCAGGCGCTCTTTGTCTCGGTGATCAACCGATAAGCCGCCGGCACCCGGTGCAGGGCGAGGTTGAAAATATTGTCCTGAATTTCTCTGCAGCGATCGAGCTCGCACTGATAGGTGATCACTTCATCGTCAAGCGACTGGCACTGTGCAACGATTTCTCCGGTTGGCGCGATGACGCAGGTGCCACCGATCAGGTCGCAATCTTCTTCCTTGCCGGCCTTGGCGACGCCAACAACCCAGGTACCGTTTTGATAGGCACCAGCCTGCATGACCAGGTGGTTATGGAAATCTTGAAGATGGTCGTGTTCAGGCGCCAGGGGATAGTGAACTGGCGTATTGTAGCCAAGCATCACCATTTCAACGCCCTGCAGCCCCATTACCCGGAAGGTCTCCGGCCATCGGCGATCGTTGCAGATGCACATGCCCATCCGTCCGCCGAAGGCGTCAAAAACGGGAAATCCGAGATTTCCGGTCTCAAAATACCGTTTTTCCAAATGCTGGAAGGGCCGCCACGGTTCGTTTTCGGTGTGGCCCGGCAGATGAATCTTGCGGTACTTGCCAATGATTGTGCCGCTGGAATCGACGAGAACCGCTGAATTGTAGTGGTAAAGCCGGCCATCCTCCTCGGTTAGCTCGGCATACCCAAGGTAAAACCCGATGCCCAATTCAGAAGCCGCTTCAAACAGTGGCCGGGTGTCTTCATTCGGCATTTCGCGTTCGAAGTAGGAATCAATAGCGGCCTGATCTTCAAAATACCAGCGCGGAAAAAAGGTCGTAAGGGCCAGTTCCGGATACACGACGATCTCGGCACCGCGAGACTTTGCCTGACGCATCATGTCGATCATCCGACGGACCGCAGAAGCGCGCGGTTCACTGCGAGAGATGGGCCCCATCTGTGCGGCGGCAACGGTCAAATATCTCGGCATCTATGCTGTCCTATTCGGCAGTCGCCAGCATCACCTGAAGAAGGACGTCAGCGCCCGCCCGAATATCTTCTGGTTGGGTGAATTCTTCAACGTTGTGACTGATCCCCGCCTTGGATGGCACGAAGATCATGGCGGTTGGACAGTTGAGCGCAAACATCTGGGCATCGTGACCAGCACCGGACGGCATGCGGCGGACGGTATGTCCAAGGTCGCCGGCGGTCTTTTCGACGAGTGCAATCATCGACGGATCGAAATCAACCGGTACGAATCGTGCCAACGTCCGACTTTGCACTTCAACGCCTTCAGCTTTTGCCGTTGCATCGACAAATGCCGCCATGCGGGCTTCGGCCTGCTTGAGTATCTCATCATCGGTATTGCGCAGATCAACCGTGGCGAGCGCTTCCTTGGCAATGACGTTGACCAGATTGGGGGTTAGTTCGGTAACGCCAACAGTTGCTACTTGGTCACCACCTAATTGGCGGGCGATGGTGCGGGCCTCAATGGCAATTGCCGCCGCGACGTAGCCAGCGTCGTGGCGCAATCGCATCGGTGTCGTACCGGCATGGTTGGAAACGCCACTGATTTTATATTCGGTCCACGAAATTCCCTGCACTCCGGTCACGGCGCCAATGGTGATTTGCTCTTTCTCCAGGATCGGTCCCTGTTCGACGTGCAATTCGAAGAAGCATCTGGCGTGAAATCCGCCGACCGGTGCAGGACCTGCATAGCCGATGCTTTGCAGGTTTTCTTCAACGGTGGAGCCGTCAATCCCCTTGCAGTCGAGCATAGTCTGCAGGTCGAGGCTGCCTTGGTGCGTGCCGCTGCCCATCATGTCGGGCGCGAAGCGTGCACCTTCCTCATTGGTAAAAACGCCAACCGCTATCGGGCGGCGTGTCGTAATGCCGGCGTCATTGAGGGTGGCCACAATCTCCAATCCGGCCAGGACCCCAAGGCTGCCATCGTAGAGGCCGCCGGTGGCAACTGAATCGATGTGCGAGCCCGCCATGACTGGCGCGCCGTTTTCATGGCCAGGGCGCACACCGACAATATTGCCGATCCTGTCGATAGTGACCTTGAGCCCCAACTCTTTCATCCAGCCGACGACCAGATCACGGCCTTTCCGGTCTTCATCGGTCAGAGCGAGGCGGCAAACACCGCCGCCTTCCAGCGCGCCGACTTCGCCGAGGTGCCCGATCCGCCCCATAAGGCGATCAAGATCGATCCGCAGATTGTCATACTGCATGGGTGCATCTTTCACAGCGTCAGTCATTCGGTAGCAGGTCCGACGATTTCGGCGTAGGTGTCGGGATCAGTCGCGCCTTCGGTGCCGAAAACGACCACACGCGAATTTCCGTCCAGACCCAAGGTTTGCCTCATATCGGCGTCTTGTGTGGCAGCCAGGAAGCCGGCCAGACCGGCGACGCCGGATTCGCCGGCAACGATCACCGGATCTCCATACGCTCCTTTGGCCAGCAGCCGCATGCAATCAGCGGCCGCTACATCTTCGATGGTCATCATGGCATCGGCTCCGGTTGCCAGGATTTCCCAAGCCAGGCGGGAAATTTCTCCGCAAGCCAGTCCTCCCATTAGCGAATCCAGATCGCCATCGATGACGACCGGATGGCCGGCTTTCAAACTGGCAAGCCAGCACGCCGCATTGACCGGCTCGACCAGGACTGTCATTGGGCGCTTGGGCCCGAATTCCTGCCAAAATTGCGCGCAGGTGGCTGCGGCCATGCCGCCGACACCAGCTTGCAGGAAGATATGGGTTGGCGCCCCGCCATAGGGCAGCTGATCGATGGTTTCGGCTGCCATCACAGCGTAACCTTGCGTGACGTCGCGCGGTGCTCGGGCAGCGATGTCATTCGAGGTGTCGGCGATGACGTGCCAGCCCTCCGCCTCGGCGGTGGCTTGTGCCTTGCGCACAGCATCGTCGTAGCTTCCCGGATTGCGGCGCACTTCAGCACCGTAGGAAGCAATTGCCTTTTCGCGTCCTTCACTCACAGCCTCGTTGATGAAGATGACACAGCGGCAGCCGAACATTCGCGCTCCCCAGGCCACGGACCGGCCATGGTTGCCGTCTGTGGCGGCCGTGACGGTAAAGCGCGAAACCGCTTGCCTGTGGCGTCCGGCGAGGAGATCGTCGATCGTGATATCGGCTGTTCCGACGATCCCCGGCAGTTCCCTGATCAACATACGGGCAACCGCAAAGGCGCCGCCCAGGGGCTTGAAGCTCTTTAGCCCAAAACGATGCGCTTCATCCTTGTAGTGAAGGTCATTGACATCGGCTGCCCTGGCGAGACCTGCCAGAGCGACCAGCGGGGTTGGTTGATAGCCCGGCCACGCGCCGATGATGGCCTTTGCGGTATTGAGGCCATCGGCGTTCAGTATCCGCATTTGCGCCGGGCCATAGTCAGCGCCATGGCGAGCCGACGGATTGACCGCAAGCTCAGCAACATATGGGGTGAGCGGTCTCATTGTGGCGATGTCTGATTTCGATATGTCTGCAATATCTGAAAAAGAGGCCGGCCCACCGCAGCGGGCTGGCCTCAGGGTGTGTAATTCACCGGTGTGTGCGTTACTGGGCGTTCTTGATTGCATCCAGCATTGCGTTCAGCATATCAACGCCTTCGGCACCGAGCTTTTCTTCGATGAGTTTGCGCACGGCGGGCTGCGAGGCGGCTGCAAATTTTGCCTGTTCAGCCGGTGAAACCGCATTGACCTCCATTTTCTGAGCCAGTTTCGGAAGGCCGTGTTCGGAGGCTTCAATCACCCGCGATACACCGCGCCCGGCTTCGCTTGCCACTTCGGCCGCCCAGTCGACAATCGCACGATGCTCGGGCTTCAGGCCGTCATAGAAGCCCTGGTTCATGGTCCAGATGTAGGGCGTGATCACGTGATTGGTGATCGACAGATATTTCTGGACTTCGTCGAACTTGGCAAAGGCGATGATGGGGACCGGGTTCATCTGACCGTCGGCAACGCCGGTCTGCAAGGCCGTGTAGACCTCGGCCCAGGGCAGCGGTGTGGGCTTGCC
Source organism: uncultured Afifella sp. (assembly GCA_945787495.1). Lineage (GTDB taxonomy): Bacteria > Pseudomonadota > Alphaproteobacteria > Rhizobiales > Afifellaceae > CALZIL01. The sequence continues at coordinate 37,972 of CALZIL010000014.1, forward strand.
GCCCAGCGAGCCGACGATGGTCTGATGAGTCGGCAATGTCATTGTGCGGATCCGAAGCCCTTCCATGTCCTTGACGGTCTTGATCGGACGCTTGGAGTTGGAGAATGCGAAGAAGCCGCCGGAATCAATCAGGCCCAAAACCTTCAGGCTGGTCTTTTTTTCCAGATCACCGGCGAACTTCTTGCCAAAGTCGCTACGCAAATCGATGACCCGATTGGCAACAGCGATGTTGGGGAAGGCGAACGGGATGTCGAACACACCGACCAATGGATAATGCTGGGCGATGCCGCCTGCCGACGAGATTGTTGATTCAACGATGCCGTCACGAACCTGCTGGATGACTTCATTGTCCTTGCCAAGCTGGCCATTGGGGAACAACTGGACCTCAATGTCGCCGCCACTTGCCGTTTCTACTAGCGACTTGAAAATTGTGGTCATCGCTCCTGAGTGACTTTGAAAAGCGTCCGCCGGATTGAGATGACCGACCCGGATCGTCACTTCGGCGGCAAGGGCGGTCGCCGACAGCATGCAGGTTATGGCCAGGCCCGCCGTCATTTTGGCGGTTTTCCGCAAGAATCTCATAATCTATCCTCCTTGTTTGTGTATTCAATTTGGGTGGTTGAAACGGTTCCCGAAAGATGTGCAGTTTTGCCTAAAGCCCCAGGAACCGGGGAACGGCAAGGGTCAAGTCCTCCCAGTAGGCAATGAGCACCAGGACCGCCGTTTCGGCGAGCAGGAATGGCCAAAGCGACCGGGTAATGTTTTCAATTTTCTCCTTTGTAACCGATGCCAGGACGAACAAACACGCACCCACCGGTGGTGTCATCAGTGAGATATTGAGCGCCAGGATAATCATGATCCCGGCATGAACCGGGTCCATGCCAATGCTTGCCGTCAGCGGCGCCAGAACCGGTGCCAGGATGATCAGGGTCGCATTGATGTCCATGAACATCCCAATGAACAGCAGCAAGACAATGACCATGCCGATGATTACATTCGGATTGCTGGACAAGGACAGGACGCCGGCGGCAATGGCTTGGGGGATCTGATTGAATGTCATCCACCAGCCCAGGATTGAGGCCGATGCGATGATCAGGAAAATAATGCCGGTTATACGCGTGGTGCGAACCAGTATTTCGTAAAGGTCTTGCCAGGTTAGGCCACGATAAACGAGACCGCCGACGACCAGGGCGTAAAAGACGGCAATTGAAGCCGCTTCCGTCGGCGTGGCGATGCCGCCGAGGATGGAACCGAGAATGAAAACCGGCAGCACAAGGGCGAGGAAACTCTCCTTGAAAGCAACAAATATGGTGCAAAGGCTGGGACGTTCATCGGATTTTGGCAGGTTGAGTCGCTTGCCGAGGGCGGCAATAACCGCCATGCAGATCGCGCAAATCAGCAGACCGGGCAAGATCCCCGCAGCGAACAGGCCGGCGATGGAAACTCCCATTATCGACCCGTAGATAACCATCAGCGTGGACGGTGGAATGGTGGGCCCAATGATCGAGCCGGCAGCCGTAACCGCGCAGGCGAAGGGCTTTGCATAACCCTGCTTGACCATTGCCGGTACCAGCGTGTTGCCAAACGCCGCGGCATCCGCCGTGGCCGCGCCGGTAATGCCGGCGAACATCACCGAGGCAACCATATTGGAATGGGCCATGCCGCCTCTCAACCATCCCACCAGAGCATCGGCGAAACGCACCAGGTGAGTGGTTATTCCGGAGCGGTTCATGATTTCCCCGGCAAGAATGAAAAATGGCATAGCGAGAAACGGGAACAGATCGAGGCCTGCGAACATGCGATCCGGCACCATTGCCAGGAAACGCCCACCACCCATGTCTAAGATACCGACCAACCCGGCAATGCCGAGCACGTAGCCCACGGGCATGCCAAGCGCCAGGAGACCGAAAAAGGTGAGCGCGACATAGAGCATGGTCAGATCTCAACCCTGTCGGCTGCGGTGATGCCGGTCTCCGCAAAGAAATCGTGGATCGTAACCAGTAGAAGCTGGATACAGGCTAGGGCTCCGGCCAGTGGCACCCCCATGAAAGGATAGGCTTTGGGAATCGCCTCAATCATGGTGAAACGGCCAAAGCCACGCTCGACCAACCCAATGCCGTAAAAACAGATGATAGCGAAAAACCCGAAAGCCATGATGTCGAAAGCCACGGCCAGCCATTTGCGGATTCGGGCGGGGAAGCGCTCGAAAATGA
>CALZIL010000015.1:0-1024 GCA_945787495.1 uncultured Afifella sp.
CGTCTTCCGCGTTCCCAATATTTCGCCCGACCCGCAATCCGGCATCGGCAGCTGGTCAGCGCTGGACCTCATCAACGCCATGCAACTCGGCCTTGCGCCGGACGGGCGGCATTACTATCCGGCATTTCCCTACGCCTCTTATGCGCGCATGAGAGCGGGTGACATCATCGACCTGAAGGCCTTTCTCGACACCTTGCCGGTGGTCAGAAACGCCGTCGCCGGCCACGAACTCGGCTTTCCGTTCAATATTCGCCGCGGGCTCGGCCTGTGGAAGCTTGTCTATCTGCGCGATATGCCGGTCGTTGAGCCGGATGGCACCGATGCGCTTGTCGAACGCGGCCGGTATCTCGTGGAAGGTCCCGGCCATTGCGGCGAGTGCCACACGCCGCGTGACATTGCCGGCGGCATCAAACCCACAGCCTGGCTTTCCGGCGCGCCCAACCCGGAGGGTAAGGGCATCATCCCCAACATCACGCCGCATGGAGACGGGCTGGACGCCTGGTCGACCAAGGATATCGCCTACTACCTGGAAACCGGCTTCACGCCGGATTTCGATTCCGTCGGCGGCGCGATGGTGGCGGTGCAGGAAAACATGGCGCAGCTACCGGCGGACGACCGAGCGGCGATCGCTGCTTATCTTAAAACCGTGCCGGCCCGGTCGAACGGCTATGTCAAAACCGAAGCGGCGAAATAGGTCGCGAAGGTCTGGCCTCTAGCGAAGTTCCCAGTTTGGCACTGGTCGGTGGCAGCGTGTGGCAATCGATGGGCCACCGTCCAAAGCCGACAGCGAACGGCCCTGCCAGATGCGGCAGGCGCGCTCCGATAAAAAACACCCACTGCCGAAATAGGAATGATACCGGTCCCGGTGTGTATGGATATCGCGGCGCTTGCCGGCAAACTCGCCGTGCCAGACCGCATCGGCGCCATGACGATCAACCAGCACTCGGCAGTTTCCGGCCGGTGGCCGGGTGTTGGAATGATCGCCGGCCAGAATATAGTCGATGATGTTTCTGACTTGGGCGTC
>CALZIL010000015.1:1032-21603 GCA_945787495.1 uncultured Afifella sp.
CGCAATTGCGCTACGCGCCACTCACAAATTATCGCAAAGCCGTATTTGGCGCGTGAGCGTGTTTTACGCGTGCGCCCAGGCCCAATAGAGGTCGCGGGCTTTTTTCAACATTGGACCGGGCTGCAATTGCCGATCCTCAAACCCGGTGATCGGCACGACCTTGGAATAATTGCCGGTTGAGAACAGCTCGTCGGCATCAAAAAAATCCTCAACTTTCAGAACGGTTTCGCAAACCTCATGCCCGGCATCGCGCAGCAACGCGATCACACGCTGGCGGGTAATTCCGTTCAGGAACGTGCCATTGGGCTGCGGCGTGAAGATCGTTCCGTCCTTGACCATGAAGACGTTGGATGTGGCCGTTTCGGCAACATTGCCGAGCATGTCGCGTACCAACGCGTTGTCGAAGCCGCGGGATTTGGCTTCCATGATGGCGCGGCCATTGTTGGGATAAAGACAGCCGGCCTTGGCATTGGTCGGCATGCATTCCAGAGTCGGTCGCCGAAACGGCGACACAGTTACCGTGAAACCGGCCGGACCGGGCATCGGCGTTTCGTAGATGGACAAACAGAAGCGGGTGGACTCCGGGTTTGCCGGGACCGACATGAAACCGCCCTCCTCGGCCCAATACATTGGCCGGATGTAAAGCGCCGCATCGTCGGCGAATTTGCCGATACCCTCGCGGCTCAAGCCGACGATCTCATCGACCTCCATTGTCGGCCGCAGACCGAGCGCCAGCGCTGAATCGTTGACTCGCTGGCAATGGCGATCGAGATCGGGGGTGACGCCTTCAAATGCGCGGGCGCCGTCAAAGACGCACGAACTGAGCCATGCCGCATGGGTCCGCGCACCCATGATCGGTGCGTTGCCCTCATGCCAGTCGCCGTCGATAAAGGTCCAAGTTTGCGACCAGTCTGTCATCATGTCCTCCGTCACATGCCGCTACAGTGATCAAAAACCGGCAGCGGATAAAGGCAAAAAACGCCGCATGAGCGTGTGTGGCAGTGCGGCCAATTGGCGGCTCGACTTTCGGAGGGTGGACCGCAGCGCCGCTTTGTTTCACTTTGCCGGCGGCACAAGGAAGACCGATGTCGCACGCTATCTATGTATTCGATGCCTATGGCACGCTGTTCGACGTTCACGCAGCGGTGCGCCGCAATGCCGAGGCAGTCGGTCCGGATGCTAATGCACTATCGGCGCATTGGCGCGCCAAGCAGCTTGAATATTCCTGGGTGCGTTCGCTGATGGGCCGCTACCTGGATTTCTGGACCCTGACGGAGCAGGCGCTCGATCACGCCTTTGCCTCGTTTCCAAGCACCGACAGTTCGATGAAACCGGCGCTGCTTGATGCCTACCGCAAGCTTGATTGCTACCTGGAAGTGCCGGAGGTGATCAAATCGCTGAAAAGCCAAGGCAAGCAGCTTGCCATCTTGTCCAATGGTTCGCCGGACATGCTCGCCTCGGCGGTCTCGGCAGCGGGACTGGACGGCGTCTTCGACGAGGTCTTTTCCGTCGACGCGATCGCCGCCTACAAGACCGACGAACGGGTCTACGAAATCGTCACCAACCATTTCCGGGTCTATCCGGAAGCGGTGTCGTTCCAGTCCTCCAACCGCTGGGATGTCGCCGGCGCGACCGCCTTTGGTTTCCGCACCGTGTGGATCAACCGGGCCGGATTGGCGGACGAATACAACGATCTGCCGCCGGCAGCGATCCTGGCCTCGCTGGACGGGTTGGCCGGTCTTTAGAGGGATTAGCGCTCGGCCGGCGAGATCCATTTTTCAACGACCGGCGCCGAGTAGGCGGCGAAGCCATCGAGCAGGCGATCGGGCTCGCGTTCAACTAGCAGCATGTCGCGGTGGACCTGGCGCATGAAGCGTTCATCGCTTTGATGGTCGAGGAAGGCGAAAAGCTTGTCGTAATAGCCAGCGACATTGAGAAAGCCCATCGGCTTTGCGTGGTGACCAAGCTGGCCCCAGGTCCAGATCTCGAAAATCTCCTCAAGCGTCCCGGCGCCGCCGGGCAGGGCGATGAAGCCGTCGGACAGATCGGCCATCAGCGCCTTGCGTTCGTGCATGGAGCCGACCTTGTGAAACTCGCTCAGGTCTTCATGCTCGATCTCGCGGGCAATCAGCGCTTTCGGCATCACGCCGACGACCTTGCCGCCGGCCGCGATTGCGGCATCGGCCAGGGCACCCATCAGGCCGACATTGGCGCCGCCGTAAACCAGCGTCAGGCCACGGCCGGCGATCGCCCCCGCCAGCGCCCGCGCCGCAGCCAGATAGGCTTCACGTGCGCCCGAATTGGAGCCGCAAAAGACGCAGATGCTTTTCATGAGGCAGAATTCGGGAACACTAGGACCAGCCGATACAATAAGGTTCGGGCTTCATGTCGTCGGGAATTTCCTTTTGCGGCCGGAACACCGATTTGAAGGTGAAGGCGCGCGGCGTCGGGCCTTGTGCGCAGAGGATTTCAAGGCGGTCCAGTCCGTCATCCACTGTCGGCAATCGACCCGGTTCAAGCCACCACAAGACCTGATAGGGGCCGTCCGGCTTTTCAAACCAGGATCGCCGCCTGACCATAACGCCCCGATGGTCGGAGCGATAAGCGAAGTCGAACAGCGCCTCGACGCTTTCCCAGACCGACATGTTGACGATAAGCCGGGGGTCGTCGGACACCTGAATATCCGTGGCATTGCCGCTATCGCTTTTCAGCCTCCAGACGAAGCCTAGGCTGTTCTCGGCCAAGGCATTGACTTCATCAAGTCTCATCATGAAGCCCGCCATGCGCGGGTCTTCCAGGTCATGGAGCGCCGTCGCCACGTTCATTTGCACCAGATGCATCGGCATTGCCTTACTCACGCGGCCAGCGCGGCGAGGATACGCGCCCAGGAGCGGGTTCCACGCTGGAAGCTGGCCAGATTGTATTTCTCGTTCGGCGAGTGGATGCGATCGTCCTCCAGGGCGAAGCCGACAAGTACCGTATCCATGCCGAGCAGCGTCTTGAACTGGGTAACGACCGGGATGGAGCCGCCCATGCCAATCAGCGCCGCGTCGCGGCCCCATTCGCTTGACAGCGCCGCTCGCGTTTTTTGAACCCAGGGATTGTCGACGGGTTGGCTGACGGCACGGTCGCCGCCATGGGAGCGGAACTCGGCCCGGCAATCGGCCGGCAGCCGCTCCGTCACGAAGGCGCGAAAGTTTTCGCGGATCGTTTCGGGATCCTGGTCACCGACGAGACGGAACGAAATCTTGGCTGATGCGAGGGCCGGAATGACCGTCTTGGCGCCCTCGCCGGTATAGCCGCCAATGATGCCGTTGACTTCGGCCGTCGGCCGCGACCAGATTTGCTCAAGCGTCGAATATCCCGCCTCGCCAGCCGGCTCGGACAGGCCAATTCCGCCGAAGAAAGCTTTTTCATCAAAGCCGAGTTCAGCCCATTGGGCCTTCTGTTCGGCCGACACCTCCGGCACACCGTCATAAAAACCGGGAATGGTGATGCGCCCGGTCTCATCGTGGAGATCGGCGAGGATAGCGGCCAGAACATGGATCGGATTGCACGCCGCGCTGCCGTAATAGCCGGAATGAAGATCGTGGCTGGCGGCGTGAACGACGACGTCTTCGTAAACCAGACCGCGCAGCATTGTGGAGATCGCCGGCGTCGCGCGGTCCCACATATTGGTGTCGCAGACGAGCGCCACATCGGCTTTTAATTCGTCAGCGTTTTCGGTGAGAAACGGTATCATGCTGGGGCTGGCGGATTCCTCCTCACCCTCCAAAAACACCGTCACATTGATGGGCAGGCCGCCCGTTTCAGCGATCCAAGCGCGGGCCGCCTCCACGAAGGTCAGCAACTGGCCCTTGTCATCGGAGACGCCGCGTCCGGTGATCTGCTTTTCGCCATCGACATCGACGACCGCCGGATCGAACGGATCGCGCGTCCACAGCTCCAACGGATCGATGGGCTGGACGTCGTAGTGGCCGTAAAACAGCACATGCGGTGCGTTGGCGCCGGCGCCGTCGTAATTGCCGACCACCATTGGGTGGCCAATCGTCGGCCGGACACCGGCGGTGAAACCGGCCTCGTTCAAGTTCGATGAGCACCATTCGGCGGCGCGCCGGCAATCGTCCCGATAGGCTGGATCGGCAGAAATCGACGGAATTCGGACAATCTGGAAAAGACGCTCCAGAGCACTGTCGCATTCATTGTCGATGTGGGCGAGGACCCGGTCCAGGCTCATGAAGTTGCCTCAGCCGCCACGTTTGAAACTGCCGAGGACGCCGCGGACCAGCGCCCGACCCAATTGCGAAGCGACGGTGCGGGCAACCTGCTTGATGGCGGTCTCAGTGACCGATTGCCGGCTTGAACGGCGGCGGGTCGTTGAGCGGCGGCGCGAACTCCGAGTCGGCCGGTCGTCGCGGCCAAACTCGGGAAGCTGAAAGCCCGTGCGCGACTTTTTCATCCGCCCGGTTTCCTCACGCTCCTTGTCCTCGCGGGCGCGTTGCTTCTCCTCCGCCTTGGCTTTATCCGCAGTCCGTTTTTTCAGGATCTCAAATGCCGATTCCCGATCGACGGGTTTGTCGTACAGACCGAAGACCGGGCTCTCCTTGATAACCGACTTGCGTTCCGCTTCTGTAATCGGGCCGAGGCGCGAGGATGGCGGGCGGATCAAGGTGCGCTGGACGATCGAGGGGACGCCTTTCTTCTCCAGTGTGGAGACCAGCGCTTCGCCAACGCCAAGCTGGGTGATGACTTCGAATGCGTTGAAGTCGGGATTGGGCCGGAAGGTGTCGGCGGCGGTCTTCACCGCCTTGCGCTCGCGCGGAGTATAGGCGCGCAGCGCATGCTGGACCCGATTGCCGATCTGCGCCAGTACGCCGTCAGGCACATCGAGGGGATTTTGGGTGACGAAAAAGACGCCGATGCCCTTGGAACGAATGAGCTTGACGACCTGCTCGACTTTTTCGAGCAGAATCTTCGGCGCCTCGTCGAACAGAAGATGGGCTTCATCGAAAAAGAAGACCATTCGCGGCTTATCCGGATTGCCGACTTCAGGAAGCTCCTCAAACAGCTCGGAGAGCAGCCACAGCAGGAACGTCGCATAAAGCCGCGGCGACATCATCAACTTGTCCGCGGCCAGAATGTTGACGACGCCTCGGCCGTCGCGGGTCGTGCGCATCAACTCCATGATATCCAGCGCCGGCTCGCCGAAAAATGCCTCGCCGCCCTGCTGTTCCAAAACCAGAAGCTGGCGCTGGATCGCACCGACGGAGGATTTCGACACATTGCCATAGGCACCCGAAATCTCCGACGACCGTTTGGAAAGATTGGCCAGGAGGGCCTGCAAATCCTTCAGGTCGAGAAGAAGGAGGCCTTCATCGTCGGCGATCTTGAAGGCGATGTTGAGAACGCCCTCCTGTACATCGCTCAGACTCATCAGCCGGGCCAGGAGCAGCGGACCCATTTCCGATACGGTGGTGCGGATGGGGTGACCCTGTTCGCCGAACAGGTCCCAGAACACGGTCGGAAAGCTCTCGAAATTATATTCGTCGGCAAAGCCAATCTGCTCGGCCCGCTTGATGAGAAAATCCTTGCCATCGCCGGCAACGGCCACACCGGACAGGTCGCCCTTGATGTCGGCGGCAAAGACCGGCACGCCGGCAGCGGAAAATCCTTCCGTCAGGATCTGCAGAGACACGGTCTTGCCGGTCCCGGTCGCCCCGGTAACAAGCCCATGACGATTGGCCAGTTTCAGGGCCAGAAATTCGGCCTTGTTGATGCTGTCATCGGGTTTCCGGCTTGTGCCGACATAAACCATTCCTTCTTGAAGCACCGGTACGTCTCCCTTCGATAGTCAAGGCGATCCTTATAGGCGTGGTGCAAGCAGGTCACAATCGGCACAATTCGATCGGGCCCCTCTTGTGTTTTGCCCTTTTGCGGGTTTTATGCCCCCGCAACGTTCGTTCCCATGCCGGAGACATTTATGGAAGAGTTGATCCAACGCATCGTCGCCAAGGTGGGTGTCGATGAGTCCGTTGCGAAATCCGCTGTCTCCGTAATCATGTCGTTCCTTCATAAGGAAGGGCCGTCGGAAAAGGTCGAACAGCTTGCCGGCCAGATCGGCGGCGATGATCTGCTTGGGCAGGCCGGCGGCGGTACCGACTCGATGGTCGGCGGCATAATGGGTGGCGGGGCAATGGCCGTTCTCGGCGAACTCCAGGGCCTCGGCCTGGATATGGGCGAAATCCAGGGTGTAACCCAGGAAACCATATCGTTTGCGAAAGAGAAGGGCGGCGAGGATCTGGTCAACGAAATTGTTTCTGCGATACCGGGCCTTGGTCAATTCGTCTGATTGTCTGATCCTGGGGGATAGTTTGTTTGGTATGGTCCTGGGGGACAGTTTGTCATAAAAAGAACGCTTAAATTCTGGAGGTGACTCATGGCGTCGTATGCCATTGCTGAGATCGAGGGAATCGGTCCGTCTTTTACAAAGAAACTCAAAGCCGTCGGCGTCCGTTCGACAACCAAGCTGCTCGAGCGGGCAAAAAACCCCAAGGGCCGCCGCGCTTTGGCGGAAGAGTCGGGGATAGATGAGGGCAAGATCCTCAAATGGGCGAATATGGCCGACCTTATGCGCATCCGTGGTGTCGCGGAGGAATATTCGGAGCTGCTTGAAGCTGCGGGCGTGGATACGGTCAAGGAAATGAAGCGGCGCAATGCCGCCAATCTCGCCGCGAAGATGCAGGAAGTGAACAAGAAGAAAAAGCTTGTGCGGCTCCTTCCGAGCGAAAAGCGGGTCACCGCCTGGGTCGAGCATGCCAAGAAGCTCGATCCAATGATGACCTATTAGGGGCATTCAGGCGGAGGCGGATCACCGCCTCCTTCTCCCTTTCTGATCCATCTTTGAACGGCGGCGGTTATCGTCTCCGTTGGATCATCCCATTGTCGCGTTGCCATGGCGACCGCAGAAGCCGTAAATTGCGGCTTCGAGGTTGATCATGTCTGAAATCCAGTCGCTGGCCACCGGGTTTACGAAAACAACGCAATCCGACTGGCGAGCCCACGCTGAAAAAGCACTGAAGGGCGCGCCGCTTGAAAGCTTGTTTTCAAGCACGTCAGACGGCGGAATAATTGCGCCAGTCTATCCGCGCACGTGCGGCGCTGTACCGATTACCAGTCGTATTGCCGGCGCGCCCTGGACCATCGCGGCCCGGATGGATCATCCCGACCCGAAAGAAGCCAACCGCCTTCTGCATGCCGAACTGGAGCATGGCGCAAGCGAGGTGACACTGGTCTTTCAGGGCGCACCGACTGCCTATGGATTTGGATTGCCGGTTGATCAGGCGAGCCTTTGCGAGGCGCTTGACGGCATCAGGCTTGACGCCGTGCCGCTGCGCATCGAACCACATCCACGAGCCCTGGAGAGCGCTGCCTGGATAAGTGAATTTGTCGACGAAGCACCTTTTGGCAGGGTTGAGACGGCCGTCTCTTTCGGCATCGATACAATCGGCAGCCTTGCACGCCATGGCGTTGTGCCGGCCGACAGGCCGGCGGTCGAGGCTCAGATGGCAGCAACGGTCGCCGCGCTCAGAACAGCCGATCAGACTGACAACCATTTTGGTTTCATCGGGAGTTTCCTGGAAGCCGACGGGCGCGTCTATCACGATGCGGGAGCGTCCAGCGCGCTCGAGCTCGGTACAGTGTTCGCCACAATCGCTAGCTTGTTGCGCAGCCTCGCCGGCGAGGACGCTGATGTTCTCGATCTGATGATCGGAATTGGCGTATCGCTTGCGGTCGATCAGAACCAGTTGGAATCGATCGCCAAGCTTCGCGCATGCCGGCTGTTGTGGAACCGTCTTGCCGAGGTTCTGGACCTGCCGTTTTGGCCGCCGCTTCGCATCCATGCCCAGACCTCCTGGCCGATGATGACGCGGCGCGATCCGCACAGCAATTTGCTCAGGACGACGCTGGCGGCTTTTGCGGCAGGTGTTGGCGGCGCAAACAGCATCGCCGTTTTACCATTCACCCAGGTGCTGGGCCTTCCCGATGCGCTTGCGCGGCGGTTGGCGCGCAATACGCAGCTTCTGCTGATCGAGGAAAGCCATATCGATGCGGTGATGGATCCGTCCGCCGGTTCCGGCGCCCTGGAAGCCTTGACCGATGCGACCTGCCATGCCGCCTGGCAGGCGTTTCAGGAGATCGAAAAGGCCGGCGGCATCGTCGAGGCGCTTGCATCCGGCATGGTGCAGGATCGGATCGCTCAACATCGTCAGTCCGTCGCCACTAACGTCGCGGACGGCACAACGACGATTATCGGAACTACGGATTTCAGTATCGATATGGCGCAACCGGTGGAAGTGCTTCTCAGCGAGACAGTGCCTGATCCCGCAATCGGTATGCCGACAACGCCCTGCGTACCGCTTGCGCCATGGCGGCTCGCCAATGAACATGAACCGGGCGCGGGTGCAGCATGACCGCGCCGTCCAAGCTGCCCGATTTCACGACGATACCGTTTGAGCGGCCGGGGCCGGATCCGGCACCGGTGGACATCGCTTGGCGGGCAGCGGTCGCCGAAGACGGCTCGATCATAGCGGACGCGCCCCAGACGCCGGAGGGCATTGCGCTTAAGCCGGCCTATTCGGAAACCGATCTTGAGGGTCTGGACTTTGTCGACGGTTGGCCCGGCCTGCCGCCTTTCGTGCGCGGCCCCTACCCGACCATGTATGTCCAGAAACCGTGGACGATCCGGCAATATGCCGGATTTTCGACGGCAAAGGATTCCAACGCCTTTTATCGCCGCAACCTGGCCGCCGGGCAGAAGGGCCTGTCGGTCGCCTTCGACCTGGCAACGCATCGCGGTTACGATTCCGATCATCCGCGTGTCGCCGGCGATGTCGGCATGGCCGGCGTGGCGATCGATTCCATCTACGACATGCAAGAGCTGTTTGACGGCATCCCGCTCGACCGGATGAGCGTGTCGATGACGATGAACGGTGCCGTATTACCGGTGCTGGCGCTCTTTATCGTCGCGGCGGAAGAACAGGGGCTGAAGCCGGAACAGCTTTCAGGGACGATCCAGAACGACGTACTGAAGGAGTTCATGGTCCGCAACACCTATATCTATCCGCCGGCAGCCTCCATGCGGATCATCTCCGACATCTTCGCCCATACCTCGACACATATGCCGAAATACAACTCCATTTCCATTTCCGGCTACCACATGCAGGAAGCCGGCGCGTCGGCGGACCTGGAACTGGCGTATACGCTGGCCGACGGCATCGAATATGTGCGTACCGGCATTTCTGCCGGGCTTGACGTCGATCGGTTCGCGCCGCGGCTGTCATTTTTCTTCGGCATTGGCATGAATTTCTTCATGGAAGTGGCGAAGCTGCGCGCCGCCCGGCTTTTATGGGCCAAGCTGATGCGCGAGGAATTTTCGCCCAAGGATGGGCGATCTCTGTCGCTCAGGACCCATTGCCAGACGTCCGGCTGGTCACTGACGGCGCAGGACATCTTCAACAATGTCATGCGGACGATGATCGAGGCGATGGCGGCGACGCAGGGCGGCACGCAATCCCTGCATACCAATTCGCTCGACGAGGCGCTGGCCTTGCCGACGGATTTTTCGGCCCGGATCGCGCGCAACACACAGCTTGTTCTGCAGGCCGAATCCGGCACAACGCGGATCATCGATCCGTGGGGCGGGTCGTTCTATGTGGAGCGCCTGACCCATGATCTGGCGGCGCGCGCGCTGGCACATATTGCCGAGGTCGAACAACTCGGCGGCATGGCCAAAGCAATCGAAAAGGGATTGCCGAAGATCCGTATCGAAGAAGCGGCGGCCAAGGCGCAGGCGCGCATCGATACCGGCCAGCAGACGATTGTCGGCGTCAATCGCTACCAAAGCGGTGAAGAAACCGAAATCGATGTGTTGAAGGTGGACAATGCGGCGGTGCGCGGCGAACAGCTTGCCAAACTGGAAAGACTGCGTGCTGAACGCGACCCGGAGACGGTCAAGGCGGCACTTGCCGCGTTGAACCAGGCCGCCAGCTCGGGCAAGGGAAATCTTCTTGCTCTTTCAGTTGACGCGGCACGAGCCCGGGCGACGGTCGGCGAGATTTCCGATGCGATGGAGCAGGCCTTCGGCCGACATGTCGCAGAGATCAGGACGCTATCGGGCGTCTATAAGCGGGAGGTCGGCGCGATGAACCCGGCTGTGGAAACAGTGCTCGCCATAACGGCGGACTTTGAACGCAATGACGGCCGGCGGCCACGCATTCTGGTCGCCAAGATGGGCCAGGACGGGCATGATCGCGGCCAGAAGGTGATCGCCTCGGCTTTCGCCGACCTTGGATTCGACGTCGATGTCGGACCGCTTTTCGCAACGCCAGAGGAAGTCGCCCGCCAGGCGGTGGAAAACGATGTCCATATCGTCGGCGTTTCTTCCCTAGCCGCCGGCCATCTCACCCTCGTTCCAGCGCTGAAGACGGCGCTGGCCGAACAAGGGCGTGGCGATGTGATGATCGTCGTCGGCGGCGTCGTGCCGCCGCAGGATTACGAGGCGCTGATGGCGGCGGGCGCGTCGGCAATTTTTCCGCCTGGAACGGTGATCGCCGAGGCGGCTGAGAAACTGCTGCACGACCTTAATGTGCGGCTGGGCTACGAGCCGAAACAAGCGGCGGAATAGGATATTGTTGATGACACCCAATGACGGAGGCGACCGATGCTGACCACCACAACCAATCTCATCGAGGGGCGGCCGGTTCGCGACTACAAGGGCCTGGTCATGGGCGAGGCGATCCTCGGAACCAATATTTTCCGCGATTTTTTCGCCGGCATCCGCGACATCGTCGGCGGCCGCTCCGGCGCCTATGAAAAGGCATTGCAGGAGGCCCGCGAAATCGCCATCCGGGAAATGACCGAAGAAGCACAGCGGCTGGGCGCCAACGCGGTTATCGGCATCGATATCGATTATGAGAACATCACGGCGGGAAACAGCGGCTCCATGCTGATGGTGTCGGCGTCGGGAACCGCCGTTGTCGTGGATTAGCGCAATTCGTTCGGCCTGCTGGCGTGACGGCCTGCCTTCTTGCCATTAAGCAGGGCCTATGAACGACGTGGCGCCACCTGATATTACCGCATTGGCCGCTCAGATCGCCACCGGCGACCGGTCGGCGCTGGCGCGCGGCATCACGCTGGTTGAATCGCGGCGCAAGGACCACCGGCAACAGGCGGCGGAGCTGATCGAGATGTTGTTGCCGAAAACCGGCAACGCCATCCGCATCGGCATGACTGGAACGCCGGGTGTCGGCAAATCGACGCTGATCGATGCCTTCGGCGGCAATCTGACCGGCGCTGGCCGCAAGGTCGCGGTTCTGGCAGTTGATCCGTCATCGACGCGAACCGGCGGCTCCATCCTCGGCGACAAGACCCGCATGGCGCACCTCTCTCAGGATGCCAACGCCTTCGTCCGTCCCTCGCCGACTGCCGGCACGCTCGGCGGCGTCGCGGCTAAGACGCGCGAAGCGATGCTCTTGTGTGAAGCGGCCGGATTTGACGTCGTCATCGTTGAGACCGTCGGTATTGGCCAGTCGGAGACAACCGTTTCCGACATGGTCGATGTCTTTGTCGCCCTGATGCTTCCAGGCGCTGGCGACGAACTGCAGGGCCTGAAGAAAGGCGTGCTTGAAATCGCCGACATCATCGCCGTCAACAAGGCCGAGGGTGGCAACCGCGAACGGGCCGGGGCCGCGGCGGCGGAGTACAGCGCGGCGCTGAAGATCCTATCCCCGCACCCGGACGGCTGGAGCGTGCCGGTGCTGCTCGTCTCCGGCCTTGCCAATGAAGGCCTCGATGAACTGTGGCAGACGATCGAACGGTTCCGGTCGGAACATGAGGCTTCGGGCACATTTTCGGCAAAGCGTGCCGAACAGGCCGTCCGCTGGTTCCGCGCGCTTCTGGACCTGGCGATCGCGGCGCGGCTATTCCAAAAGGAAGGCGATCAGAAAGCCCTGAAAGACATCGAAAGACAGGTTCGCGCCGGAGACATCACGCCGGACCGCGCTGTCGACAGTGTTATTGCCAGGATCGGCGTCTGATCACGGCCGAAGACCGGCGAGCACACCCTCGGCGAGACGGATTTCGCCGATCGGGATATCGCGCCGGTTAAGCAACGGCGGATTGGCCCAACGCCGCAATGCCGCATTATCCTGCCGTCCCAGCACAAGCAGGAGGTTGGCCATCACCGTCTCGGCGGCGCGCGAAGCGCCATCGTCGCATTTTATCGCAATACCGAAGCCGGCATCCGGCATGGTGCCACAAAAGACACCTTCCGCGCCGGTCTTGACCAGGGCGTCGCCATTCATTGCCGTGATGGCTTCGCTACAAAACCGCCCGGTGCCGGCAATATAGAATGGCTCGGCGATGGCGGCAGCAAATATCCGCCGCGCCGCAGCAGCGCGATCAGGCGCCAACCCCCGGCGGCTACCGAAGCGGGCAAAACCGGTGGCAAGCGCGCTCAGCGGCACGGCATATGTCGGGATCGAACAGCCATCGACGCCGCATTCATCAGCGAGGTGAGCCGCCCCAGTCAGCGATTCCAGGACGTCACGGACAAGCCGTTGGACCGGGTGATCCGGTTTGACATAACCTTCGATCAGAAAACCGTTGTGGCGGGCTACGGCCAGAAATCCGGCATGTTTTCCCGAACAATTGTTATGCAATGCCGATGGTTTGTCTCCGGCGGCGCTCAGCGCGGCCGCCGAGGCGCTATGGGAGGGCCATTGGCTGCCGCATTGCAGCGTGCTTTTGTCAAGCCCGGCGGCGTGCAACATGGCGGCGGCGGTGGCGGCGTGATCGGGCTCGCCACCATGGGACGCCTGCGCTAGGGCCAGTTCACACTCGCCATAGCCGAACGTGTCGGCGGCGCCGCTTTCGATCAGCGGCAGCGCCTGGAGCGCCTTGACGGCGGAACGCGGATAAATCGCTTCATCAACATTGCCAGCCGAGAAGACCGACCGACCATCAGCATCAAATACCGCTATGGCGCCGCGATGACGGCTTTCCACGCGGCTGCCGCGTGTGACTTCGACAAGGACGGGATTGGCCACAGTCTGTCCAACTTTCGGTGTGATCGTTGTAAATTCACTGCATAATCACACTTATCTGTCAGGTTGCCATTGGTCCGTCCATGCGTCGTTTGTCAAAATTCATGCTCATCATTCTGATTGCGGTTTTCATCGTTCCGGTTCTCATCAAGACGGCCTTGTGGGCAGCGGAAAATCGGCCAATGCATTGGCGCGATGCCGACTGGTCAGCGAGCGGGATTTTGCCGCAGCCGGTTGAAGAGAACGGCGCGAGCATCCGTGTTCTTTCGGCGCGCACCGGCGGTTACAAAGGCATCCTGTCGGTACATTCGTGGCTGGTTATCAAGCCGGCCGGCGCAGCCTCCTATGACCGCTATGACGTGGTCGGATGGGGCCGGCCCCTGCGCAAGAACGCCTATCCGCCGGATGGGCGCTGGTATTCCAATGATCCGGAGATCGTTTTTGAGTTGAAAGGGAAAAAAGCGGCGGACCTTATTCCCAGGATCGAAAACGCGATCGCCGACTATCCCCGGTCCGCGCACGGCGATTACCGGATTTGGCCGGGTCCGAATTCAAACACCTTTGTCGCCAGTATCCTGTCCAAGGTGCCGCAGCTCGGCGTCGTATTGCCGCCGACAGCAGTCGGACGCGATTTCCCGGTCAATGGCGATTTTTTGACCCGATCAAGCGCCGGTGGCTGGACGATTTCATTTGCCGGCTTCGCTGGCGTGACCTTCGGCATGATCGAGGGCGTCCAGATCAATCTACTCGGCCTGGTCGCCGGTGTCGAATTTGGCCGTCCGGCTGTGCTGCTGCCCGGCCTTGGCCGGATTCCGCTGACCGGATAGGCTTTTGCGCGCAGGTCTGGCGCGCGACTGTGAAACCTTCGTCGCACTGTTTTCAGCGAATGCGCTCCAGAATGGAGACGTAATTGGCAACGGCAGCGCCACCCATATTGTAGATGGCTGCGGTTTGGGCGTTCTCGATCTGCATGCCGCCGGCCTCGCCCATCAATTGCAGTGCGCACATGGCGTGCATTGAGACGCCCGTGGCGCCAATTGGGTGGCCCTTGGATTTCAGGCCGCCGGACGGGTTGATCGGCAGCCTGCCGCCCTTTTCCACCCAGCCTTCCTCAATCGCGCGGTACCCCTCGCCCTTGGCCGCAAGCCCCATGGCTTCATATTCGATGAGTTCGGCAATGGTGAAACAATCATGGGTCTCGACGAAATCGAGATCATCAAGGCTGGTGCCGGCCTCGGTATGAGCTTTTTTCCAGGCCTCGCTGCAACCTTCAAAGGCAATGATCTCGCGTCGTGACATTGGCAGATAGTCGTTGACCTGCGCGGCGGCGCGGAAATGGATCGCCTTGGGACGGCGCAGAGCGGTCTCAATATCGGTGAGAACGACCGCCGCGGCGCCATCGGAAACAAGCGAGCAATCGGTCCGCCGCAGCGGGCCGGCAATCAGCGGGTTTTTCTCCGAAACGGTGTTGCAGAATTCAAAATTGAGATCCTTGCGCAGTTGCGCATAAGGATTTTCAACGCCGTTCTTGTGGTTCTTCGCGGCGATCCGCGCTAAGGCGGCCGAGCGGTCGCCATAGGCTTGGAAATAACTCTGGGCGATCTGGCCGAAAATTCCGGCAAAGCCACCTTCCGTCTCGCCCTCCTCCTTGCGGTAGGCGGCGTTTAGGAGAATGTCGCCGATCAGCGCGCCGGGGGCGACGGTCATCTTCTCAGCGCCGACAACCAGGACGAAGCGGCTCTTGCCGGCGGCGACGTCGTTGAGGCCCTGATGGATGGCGGCCGAACCGGTGGCGCAGGCGTTTTCAACACGCGTTGCCGGGCGAAAGCGCAGCACCGGATCCGCGGCAAGTGCAAAGGAAGCCGGAAAAGACTGTTTCTCAAAGCCACCGAAATTGCCGACATAGATCGCGTCGATATCGGCCGGCGCCAGGCCGGCATCGGCGATCGCTTCGGTTGCACAATTGGCAATCAGTGATTCCAGATCATCGTTTTCCAGCTTCCCGAACCGGGAATGCGACCAACCGACAATACAGCCCGACATGACAAGTCCTCCGGCATAATGGCCTAGACGTAAGTTAGGCAGCCGCGGATCACAAGACGACGCGAAGAGGCATAACGCTGCCTGCGTCAGGCCGCGGTTTCCGATGCCGCTTTGAGCCAACCTCCGATCCGCTTGACAGCCTCATCAAGCACTTCGTCTTTTTTGCAAAAGCACAGGCGAAGATAATTGCGCGGCGGATCGCCGGAATAGAAGGCGGAAACCGGAACCGCCGCGACCTTAGCCTCAATCGTCATGCGGCGCGCCAACGCCACATCGTCGGCTTCAAGGCCAAGCGGCGTAACGTCGAGCGTCAGGAAATAGGTTCCCGCACAGGGCACAATACCAAATCCGAGCCCGGCGCAGGCCTGCGCCAAACGATCGCGCTTGGCCTGCAAGTCGCTGGCAAGGCAAGCAAAATAGGCATCGTCCATGCCGAGGCCGAAGGCCACCGCCGCTTGCAGGTGTGGCGGCGTGGTAAAGGTGGTGAACTGATGCGCCTTGGCAATGGGATCCAGCAGCTTGGGCGCAGCCGTCACGTATCCGACCTTCCAGCCGGTCAGCGAAAACGTCTTGCCGGCCGATCCGATCGCCACGGTGCGCTCGCGCATGCCCTTAAGAGCAAGCATGGACATATGCCTGCCGCCATCGAATACGAGGTGCTCATAAACCTCGTCGGCGATGACATAGGTATCGTGCCTGATCGCCAGATCGGCAATGAGCCGGAGTTCATCTTTACTGAAGACATTGGCGGCCGGATTCATCGGATTGTTGATCAGGATCGCCTTCGTGCGAGCGGAGAAGGCGGCGCTGAGCGCGTCCGGGTCGAGCCGCCAGTCCGGCGGCGTCACCCTAACAAGCCGCGGCGTGGCGCCGGCGCGTTTGACCAGCGGCAGATAACAATCATAGAGCGGCTCGATCAGCACGACTTCATCACCGGGCTCGACAAGCGCGTTGATCGTGTCGGAGAGGGCCTCCGTCGCGCCGGAGGTGATCAGCACCTCGCGCCGTGGATCGATGGCAAGGCCTTGAAAGCGCTGCCAGGTTTGCGCGACAGCTTCAGTAAGCGCTCCAATACCGAGCATGGGCGGATACTGGTTCGGCCCGGAAACAACCGCTTCGGCAGCCTTTTCTCGGATCTCCATGGGACCGTCGACATCGGGAAAGCCCTGGCCGAGATTGATCGCCTCATTGGCGATCGCCAGACGGCTCATTTCCTCAAAAACCGTCGTCGGCAGGCCGGTATAGACGCTGTTAGTCGGCTTCATGAATAATATCACGCTCGCAAGGGCATTTTCCGCCCGGAGCTTATCCGGCACGGAAATTGCCCGCCAGTGCGGAGTTGAGGAAATGAAATTCAGTTAGCGCGGTTGCAGCGAAGCATCTTGCGATGGGTTGCGAAACAGGATGCCAAGGCGACGGCAAGAAGTATCAGAAGCGCGGCATCTTCGCGCCCTGGCATCGCGGAGAACCATCCAAACGTACCTTGGGGCGGCCCGGTGACCGAGGCCGAAGCAGAAGCTGCCGGGCCAAACAGCGACAGACCAATCAACATGGCGGCAATATGATTCAGAAGGAAGGCGCGATGAAGCCAGAACCGGCCGGACGACCATATAGAAAGGCAAGCCAGCACCGCAAACAGGGCTATCTGCAGGCTGAGGCTGCTCATGCCGGCCACATCCAGGAAATTGAAGACGTCGGTCACCTGGCCGCCGACAGTGAGATTGACCCACCACAGCGATTCGCTCGAGGGGTGGAGGTTGAGCATCGCCGCTGCGACCACCAGCAGGAACAGTCCTGAAAATGTCAGACCCGGAACAAGCGCTTCCGTTTTGATGCCGAACGCCATGCGTCACACTCCGATGTGCGACCAATTTCGGCGATCCAGCTTAAGAAAGTGCCAACACGGACGTGCAAAACCGCTCTATCGCGGCCGGAACGACACAAATTTCACGAATATTTCGGGCGCCGCCGCATCAATACCTGGTTAATGCACTCACCGACCCGGCAAACGATCTCAGCGCGGCCAGTTAATTGTCGGCGAGATTGTTGCAAATATTCCGTCAATCAGCGGACGATGACCTGCGCGCCAACACGCATCCGCTGGTAAAGGTCCAGGACATCGGTGTTGGTCATGCGAAAGCAACCGGATGAGACATTGCCGCCGATCGTGGTGGGATCGTTGGTTCCGTGGATCCGGTAAAGCGTGTCAGCACCGTTTTTGTGCAGATAGATGGCGCGGGCGCCAAGCGGATTGCGCGGTCCGGGCGGGACATATTCAGGCAGGCTGGGATCGCGTTGGCGCATTTCGGCCGGCGGGCGCCAGTCAGGCCATTCGGCCTTGCGTCCGACACTGACAATACCGGTCCAGCCGAAACCTTCGCGGCCAACGCCGATGCGATAACGCAAAGCGCGGTTCGCACCGGTGATGTAATAAAGGTTTTTCGTCTGTGTATCGACGATCACCGAGCCGGGACGCGCTTTTGTCTCAAAGGTGACTTTTTCGCGAAAACTTGGACCGAGATTGCGTGGAATGGAATAGCCGGGCTGTACCGTGGCGCTTTCTGGCGCCGGCGAGAAGGCGCCGCGCAGGACGGAATGGACGGTCAGGCCACCCTCAGCCCGAACGTCGCCAGCGGCGGCGATCATCACGGCAAAGACAGCGATCGCCCCTGCAATCCGGCTTAAAATCCCAACAGCCATGACACTTGCCTTCACAACAGACTCCAGTTTTCTGCGGCTGGCAAGATCAAGTACCCGCCATAGCCAGATTCACCGGTCGGTTTCCGCCACCAAAATATCGTCAAGCAGCTTGTTAAAGCGCTTGATCAGCCGCGATCTCTTGTTCACGTCCTGAGGTAGGATACCGCGATTGAGCGCTTCTGCCATCAAATCATTGTCTTCTGGCAAAAAATTGATCGTGTTGCCTTTAAAGACCTTCTCCACTTCCTTGCGGGAAATGCCGGAGGAAAACAGCCTTGTCCGGTTCTTGTTGATGATCAAATGGATGTTGTCGCCGCTGCCGCGAGCCTCGCGAATCCGCAAATAGGCATCGCGGGCATATTTGATCGCCGGGATGGTCAGCAATGTAACCAGAAAGATCTGGTCCGACCCCTTCAGGGTGGTCTCAGAATAAGGCGTATCATGGCGCGGCAGATCGATCACGATATTGCGGTGGTGATGGGCGGCGACATTGGGCAGGCGCAGAACTTAACCCTCCCTAATGAATTGGAAGCAGGTCAGAGATTCTATCGCACGTTCAGATTGTTCCAGCCGCCCTCCATTAGAGCATCATCCATATGCGGCCTGTCGCCGCGAAAATTGCAGACCGACTCGATGAAATCGACAATATATTTGGGGTGATGTCCGGCTGGAATGCTACCGCCAATGCCATAGTTTTTCTCGAAGAACCGGGTAAATATGGTCTGGTCAAACTCCATGTCATGCTGTGCAACAACATCCTCGAAAATGGACCTGTAATCGTTCGCCGTCGGTGTCGGAACCTTGATTTTGTAATAAAGACGCCTGAGGGCGCCGGCGTCCGCCAGCTTTTCCGGTTCAAGATTGGTGGAAAATATGGCCAGCTGGTCGAAGGGAACGGAAAACTTTTTTCCCGTATGCAGTGTAAGTTGGTCGTGATGGCGTTCAAGCGGAATGATCCAGCGGTTGAGCACGGACTGCGGATCAGTGCGCTGGCGCCCGAAATCGTCGACGACGAAGACGCCTCCGGTCGCCTTGAAATGGACAGGGGCTTCGTAGAACCGGGAAATCGGGTTAAAGGCCAAGTCGAGCATGTCGAGGTTCAACTCGCCGCCAGTCAACACAAATGGCCGTCGGCAAGCCTGCCAACGCATGTCGTAAGCAGGCTTGGCGCTTCCATTGGTTCCAGCCGCGGAAGTGTCCTGAATTTCGACAGGTGTGTGGATCGTCGGATCAAAAAAATTGATAATCTGGCCGCCGACTTCGAAGCAGTAGGGAACATAAATCGTGTCCTGAAACGCACCACCGACGGCTATTGCTATGCTGGTCTTTCCATTGCCAGGATCGCCGTAGAACAAAACGGAACGTGCAGAATTTACCGCCGGTCCCAGTTGGTCGACCAAATCATCGGGCAGGACAAGATGCGACAGGCATTCCTGAAGTTTGCCCTTCGTAATCCGTTCGCGCGCAATGGACTGGCGCCGGATTTGTTCAATGAATGTCGACAGATTCACCGGAGCAGGGCCGACATATTGCGACTGGGTCATTGCATCCGCGACCCATTCATGCCCCTTGCCGCCGAGCGCGAAGCGGAGTTCGGACCGTATGTCGGCGCCGGCCAGCCCTTTGGCTTCGACATATTGCAGTTTCTGCAGGTCTTTGAGCAACAAGGATATGATGCTTGCTGAAAGCCGCATTTCCCGGGCTATTGCCGAGGGCGTCATGGTTCCGTGGATGAAGAGTGTTTTTCCGACCAGCTTTAGCAATATCTCCCGTTCGATACCGGTATCTTCCGGTATCGAAGGAATGGGAGGTGCTGGAATTATAGGTGCCGACACTGGGTATATTCCATAGATATAACTGGGAAATCTTAATTTGGCGCGATTCGCTTCCGGGAATTGATCAACGGGCTGGTGAATGTCAGCAATCTGACTCCGCGGAATTTCTCGTAAATCAGCGTAGTGAAACTATGGCAAATTCGCAACAGTGCGGTCACAATAGGGTAAAATTCAGTTTTTTTGGTGTCTCAAGCTATCGTTAAATGTGCTGATATACGATAGGGGTAAGGCCAGAGTGGAGGCAATCCAGCGCATGCGGGTTGGGGTATTATGAGAATTCAGTCGCGTCAGGTGTTGGGGTTCGTATTGGCCGGTTTGCTTCTGGCAGGCTGTCAATCAACGAATATTGAAGATTATTCAAGCTTCGGCGATAGCGCCGCGTCCGTCGATGATCTTTCTGATGTTTCCTTTTACCCGGCCGATGAACTGGTAGCTTTGGGCGTTGTTCAGTTCAATGAGCGCAATTTCGGCAAGTCCTACGCATTGTTCAAACGAGCGGTATCGGTGTTTCCCGAAGATCCGTTGGCCTGGCTCGGTTACGCTGCTTCAGCGGATCAGATCGGCCGATTCGACAACGCAGACAACGCATATCGTCTGCTCGCGACTATGATACCGGACAGTCCGGTATACCTTAACAATGTCGGATATTCGCATCTGCTGCGCGGCGATCTCCCGCAGGCGCGACGCTATTTTCTTAAGGCCTATGAAAAAGAGCCGGGCAATGAAACGACAGCTAACAATATCGAATTGCTGCGCAATAGCGCTTCTTTTGCCAAACGTGGCTCATAGGAAACTGGACCACTGAATAAGATCGCAATCTCGCCTGATTGGTCGATTGACGCGCGCCCAGCGCCGGCCCCGCCAGATACTGCCTCGACTGCTGAGGCATC
>CALZIL010000016.1 GCA_945787495.1 uncultured Afifella sp.
CCCGAGAGTGAAGGACTGGAAGCCCAAAACCGCCGCAACGGGGCGCCGCAAGGCGCACTAAATTAGTTTCGGACGCGTCTTTCGGCGCCCCGACCTCTCGTATCACTCCGGGCCGCAAGGCGGCGGAGGGTTTTGGCGTGGATGGTTTTTACGCCCCGGTGTCATTCTCGGACAGGCGGAGGATTGTAATCAGCAGAAACCGGAAGAATGGAAGGACCGCATGGATCTCAGCCCTGACCACGCATGGCCAGTCCCTGTTTCATCAAAATCCGGCGTAGCGGCGGCAGCGATCCGGCCAGCGCCAGGGCGACGCCGCGCAGCGCATGAAACGGCAGGAAGCCGGTCAGCAGCGACCGATTGAGCAGATCGACCGCATAGGTGCGCGAGCGAACATCGCCTTGGCGTGCGCGGTGATAAGCCTGCAGCGCCGACGCGTCGCCCGGATCGTCGCGGTGTCGCGGCAGGATTCGTTCAAGCGCCTCGATGTCGCGGAAGCCGAGATTAAGGCCCTGGGCGCCGATCGGCGGAAAAACATGCGCCGCCTCGCCGACGAGCATGATCCGGCTGGCGGCAAAACGCTCCGCCAGCATGGCGCGCAAGGGAAAGACCGCCCGCTCGCTATCGACGGACATCTGCCCGACGATGGAGCGGGCTTTTTTCTCAACCTCGGCGTTGAAGGCCGGCTCGGCCGATTTCGCAGCGACCCCGGCAACGTCCGGGCGGTCGATCCAAACGAGGCTCATGCGCCGGCCGGCCAGGGGCACGAGCGTGAACGGACCGGTCTCGGTGTGGAATTCGGTCGAAATATCCTCGTGCGGATATTCAATCGCCAAGGTGGTGACGAGTGCCGCCTGGGCGTAGTCCCAGTCGCGCGTCGCAATACCGGCGGCACGCCGGGCCAGCGAGCGGCCACCGTCAGCGCCGATCACCAGGCGGGCCGATGTCTTTTGTCCTTTGCCGAATGCCAGATTCACCCCGTCCGGCTGCGGCTCGATTGCCGTCACCGGATCGGCGAGGATCGTCAGCCGTTTTTGCCTTGCCGCCTGTTTTTGAAACGCCTCGACCAGATCGGCATTGGCGATGTTGTAGCCGAAGGCCGGCAGGCCGATCTCGGATGCATGAAAGATGACTTCCGGCGCACGGATCAAACGAGCGGTCGCGTCAACAAGGCGCATGGAGGCAAGCGGCGCGGCGTTGCCGGCCAATTCCGGCCAGACGCCGAAATGTTCCAGCATGGCAATGGAGCCATGAAAAAGCGCCGCGGTGCGTCCGGGTGGAATGCGGGCCGGCGGAGCAAAGAGCGCCGTCTCAAATCCCGATCTGGCCGCCGTCAGCGCAGCGGCATAGCCGGTCGCGCCGCCGCCAACCACGGCAATTTCAAATCGGTCTATTGTCCGGGCCCTGGCCATGGTCGGTATCTTGAACTCCCGATTGCAAGCCGGCAATCCTGCGCTGCATCGCAGCCAAACGAATTCCGGCATCGAGAGTACCGCTTTCTGACGTTGTCGGAGGCGCGAAAACCGTTCAATAAGCGCTTATGAGTGCAACAGGCTTATCGCAGGGCAGGGGGCTGGAGACAGGCCCATCCATCGGCCACGCACCGCATCGCCTGCGGTTGGCGGTCGCGGCTGCAATTGCCGCACTGAGCCTGTCGGCTGCGCTGATCCTGATCGCCATGCCGGGCCACGGACACCATGCCGGTGAGGGCGCCATTACGGCGTTCATTTATCTTGTGGCATTCAATCTGTGGGTTCTTATGTCGGTCGCCATGATGCTGCCGACGGCATGGGGCTTTATCGGCACCTATCTCGATATCGCCCATGCCGCGCGCGAAAAGAACACAAGCGTGCCATCGGTTGCCGTCGTCATCGCCGGTTATCTCGTCGTCTGGATTGGTTTTTCGGCGATTGCCGCCGTGGTTCAGATCCGCCTTCAGAGCATCGGCCTGGGGCAGGCGGCACACGGATCAATCGATCCGGTTTTCGCCGGGGCACTCCTGATCGGCGCCGGGCTCTATGAACTTACGCTGCTGAAGGCAGCTTGCCTGAACAAGTGCCGGCATCCCTTCGCCGTGCTTTTCGGCCGGTTCAGGCCGGATAACGGACGGATATTCCGGCTTGGCGTCGAGCAGGGGCTGTTCTGCCTGGGTTGCTGCTGGGCGTTGATGGCGTTGATGCTGGCCACTGGCGTTCTGCATCTCGGTTTCATGGCCATATTGGCGGCCGTCATGGCTGCACAGAAGCACCGGGGCCTGCCCCGGTTTGACAAGCCGCTTGGTTTGATCTTGATCGCCGGCGGGCTTGCGTTGCTGGCATGGTCCGGGGCATGACAAATTCGATGAGTGGAGAATGCCGTGTCGCGTGAAGCGTGGACATTGAAGGGTGAGCTGGCGCTGTCCTGTAACTGCACCGTCTTTTGCCCCTGCGTGCTCTCACTCGGCCAGCATCCGCCGACCGAAGGCAATTGCCAGACATGGGCCGGCATCAGGATCGAGGAAGGCCATTATGGCGACACCGATCTCTCCGGCATCAACCTCGGCCTGATCATGGAAATTCCCGGCCTGATGGCGCGCGGCAACTGGACCGCCGGCGTCTTCATCGACGACCGGGCCTCGGTCTATGCGGTCAATGCGCTGACGAAGATATTCTCCGGCCGGGCCGGGGGATCGACATCATTGTTGTCAATCCTGGTTGGCAATTTCCTCGGTGTCCGGCAGGCGCCGATCCAATACGAGATCGAGGACAAATCCCGGATCGTCAAGGTGGAGGGTTACATTGACGGCGTGATCACGCCGATCGCCGGCCGGGATGGCGGAGACGAAGTCGTTATCAGCAATTCGCAGTACTGGATCGCCCCGGATATCACTGTGTGCCAGTCGGATAAAAGCCGCATGCGCGCTTTCGGCCGCAACTGGAACTTCGCCGGGCGGTCGGCGGAACTGTGCCGGCTCGACTGGGCCGGTCCGTAGGCTGGATCCGTGGGGCAAGTTCACCTTTATGCGGTTCATCTGCTGACAGCCAGCGGCGCGGCGCTGGCCGTGCTCGCCGCAATCGCGGTTGCCGGCCTTGACTGGCGCGCCGCCTTCATCTGGCTTGGCCTGGCGCTGATCGTCGACGGCATAGACGGTCCGCTGGCCCGGCGACTGCGCGTGCGCGAGCGGCTGCCCGACTGGGACGGTGGGACGCTCGATTTCGTCATCGATTATACGACCTATGTGTTCGTACCGGCGATCATCCTGGCGCTTGGTTGCGGGCTGAGCGGCTATCCGGCGGCACTTGCCGCGACAATGGCCGCGGTGAGCGGGGCAATCTATTTCGCCGATACCCGCATGAAACAGGACGACAATTCCTTTCGCGGCTTTCCGGCCGGCTGGAACATGATCGTCTTCGTGCTTTTCGTCCTGGCGCCGCATCCTGCCGTGGTGATGGCCGTGACCGTGGCGCTGGCCGCGCTGACGTTCCTGCCGGTCAGGTTCATCCACCCGGTCCGCGTCGAGCGCTGGCGGCCTCTGACTCTGGCCATTGCGGCCTTGTGGTTTGTCGTGGCGACCTGGATCGTTGCCGCCAACTTCGACGTTTCGCCGGTCCTGCAGGGCATTCTTGTGGCGGCAAGTCTCTATATGTTCGGCGTCGGGGCCGTTCAGCAGATTTTTCAGCCCCGGTGAGCGGAGGCGGATCGAAACGTGCTGGCATTGCTTGACGATCCGCAAGTCTGGGCCAGTCTTGTCACGCTCACGGTGCTGGAGATCGTGCTCGGCATCGACAATATCGTTTTCATTTCAATCCTTGTCGGCCGACTCGATGAAGATCAGGCGCGACGGGCCCGGAAAATTGGTCTCAGCCTGGCCCTGGTCTTCCGTATCCTCATGCTCGTCGCGCTGGCCTGGCTGATCGGCCTGTCGGAACCGTTCATCACCGTTCTTGGCGAGCCGATTTCCTGGCGCGACGTCATTTTGCTGGCCGGCGGACTGTTTCTTCTGGTCAAGGCGACACGCGAAATCCATCAGGACATTGAAAATGAGCCGGAACCGCTGACGCGCAGCCGCTCAGGCGCCTTTGCCGCAATCATCGCCCAGATCATCGTTATTGATC
This sequence comes from uncultured Afifella sp., assembly GCA_945787495.1. Taxonomy (GTDB): domain Bacteria; phylum Pseudomonadota; class Alphaproteobacteria; order Rhizobiales; family Afifellaceae; genus CALZIL01. The sequence goes on from CALZIL010000016.1 coordinate 4,092, forward strand.
TGGTGTTTTCCGTCGATTCCATTGTCACGGCGGTCGGCATGGCCGAACATGTCGAGGTGATGGTTGCCGCCGTCATTCTCGCGATGATGGTGATGTATGTTGCCTCGGGCCCGATCGCCGCCTTCATCAAGCGCAATCCGACGACGAAGATGCTGGCGCTGGCATTTCTGCTGCTGATCGGCGTTGCGCTGATCGCCGACGGGCTCGGATTTCATATTCCGCGCGGCTACATCTATTTTTCCATGGCTTTTGCCGCGATGGTCGAAGCATTCAACGTCATGGCGCGCCGCGGGCGCGTGTCCGAACCGGCAGACTGAGGGAGAAACGAAAATGGCCGACGTCATCATGGTACACGAAACCGGTGGACCGGAGGTCCTGACGTTTGAGCAACAAGACGTCGGTGATCCGGGCCCCGGTGAGGCCATGATCCGGCAACAGGCTGTCGGCCTCAACTTTATCGATGTCTATTTCCGCTCCGGCCTTTACCCGGCGCCGAACGGCCTGCCGTTCATTCCCGGCAATGAAGGCGCCGGTACCGTAATGGCGCTCGGCGAGGGCGTTACCGGCCTCAGTGTCGGCGACCGGATCGCCTATACCGGCCCGATCGGTGCCTATGCCAGCGAACGCCTTGTGCCGGCCGACAAGCTGATCAGGCTGGCCGATGACATCGACTTCAACACCGCCGCGGCGATGATGCTGAAAGGCCTGACGGCGCAATATCTGCTGCGCCAGACCTTCCCGGTGGAAAAAGGCCAGACGATCCTGTTTCACGCCGCAGCCGGCGGCGTCGGCCTGATCGCCTGCCAATGGGCCAATCATCTTGGCGCGACCGTCATCGGCACCGTGGGCTCTGCAGAAAAGGCAGGGCTGGCAAAGGCCCATGGCTGTCATCACACGATTAATTACAACGAAGAGGATTTCGTGGCGCGTGTGGCGGAAATCACCGGTGGCGAAAAGTGCGACGTGGTTTACGATTCGGTCGGCAAGGATACCTATCCGGGATCGCTTGACTGCCTGAGGCCGCGCGGCATGTGGGTCACATTCGGGCAGTCTTCCGGTCCGATCACCGATTTCAATCTTGCGCTGCTGGCCCAGAAAGGCTCGCTCTATGCCATTCGGCCGACCTTGTTCAATTACATCGACACGCGCGCCAATCTGGAGGCCATGGCCGCCGATCTGATGCAGGTCATCGTCAGCGGAGCGGTCAGGATCGAGGTCAACCAGACATTTGCCCTGAAAGACGCTGCCGAAGCGCACCGGGCGCTTGAGGGCCGGAAGACGACGGGCGCGACGGTCCTCATTCCGTGACGGCATATTGATTCGAGGCGTGAATCCGGATTGCCGGGAAAAGCACCGGCGAAGGCTGGCGCAAAACCGGCGATGGCAATAGCGTAGTCCGCATGGCCGGAGATGGGACCAGTTCAATGGCGAAGGCGGGCGGATCGGAGCAATCCGATCGCGGTTCTGCGCCGCTCGTCCATACGATCGGTCTGACCAAGCGGTTCGGCGAGTTGATCGCCTGCGATGCGATCTCGTTCGATATCGGCGCCGGCGAAATCCATGCCCTGCTCGGAGAAAACGGCGCCGGCAAGTCGACCCTGGTTAAAATGCTGTATGGCGCTCTTGAGCCCGATGAGGGGACGATTTTGTGGCGCGGAGAACCGGTTCGTCACAGCAATCCGGCAGAAGCGCGCAGCCATGGCATCGGCATGGTGTTTCAGCATTTTTCGCTGTTTGAAGCATTGAGCGTCGCCGAAAACATCCTGCTTGGTCTGCCGCCGGACGAAGGTCGGCGGGGTCTGGCAGACAAAATCCGGACAATCTCGCGTGAATATGGATTGCCGCTCGACCCGGACGCCAGCGTTCATGATCTGTCGGTCGGCGAGCGCCAAAGGGTCGAAATCGTCCGCTGCCTGCTGCAGGAGCCGCAGCTCATCATCATGGATGAGCCGACATCGGTGCTGACGCCTCAGGAAGCCGATTTGCTGTTCGTCACATTGCGCCGGCTGGCAGCTGAGGGCCGGGCGATCCTTTATATCACCCACCGGCTGTCGGAAGTGCTGGAACTGGCCGGTCGCGCGACGATCTTGCGGCGCGGTCAGGTCGTGGCGACCGCCGATCCGAAAGCGGAAAGCGCCGCCAGCCTGGCAAAGATGATGGTCGGTGCCGACGTCGCCGGCGTTGAAAGGCCAGCTGCAAGCGTGGACGGCAGCGCGCCTCGCCTTCAGGTCAGAAATCTATCGGTTCCCGCCGACGGTCCGTTCGGCATTGCTCTTGCCAATATCGATCTCGACGTCGCCGCAGGGCAGGTAGTCGGCATTGCCGGGGTCGCTGGAAACGGACAGTCGGAACTATTCGACGCGCTGTCCGGGGAACGACTGGCCGACAGCGGAGCAATCGTCATCGACAGTCAGCCCGTCGGCGACAAGGGCATCAATGCGCGTCGGCAGATGGGCGCGGCATTTGTTCCGGAAGAACGGATCGGCCACGGCGCCGTCGCCGTGTTCCGGCTGTCTGAAAATGTCGTTTTGACCCACCATGGCGCCGGCGAAGCTGTCGCGCCGTCTGGACGGATCAACCGCCACGCGGCGCGGGAAGTGGAGACCCGCGTCGGTGAACGGTTCGATGTTCGCCGATCCACCGATGACCCGCGCGCCAGTGCGTTGTCGGGTGGCAATCTGCAAAAATTCGTCGTCGGCCGGGAGATCGACCGCGATCCCGCAGTCATGGTCGTCAACCAGCCAACCTGGGGCGTCGATGCAGGCGCGGCGCAGACAATCCGTGAAGAACTGGTGTCGCTTGCCCGCAAGGGCGCCGCTGTCCTCGTCATCAGTCAGGACCTGGATGAATTGTTCGAGATTTCCGACCTGATCACGGTGATTTCCGATGGCAAATTGTCACCGGTCTACCCGGCGGAAACACTGACTGCGGAGAAGATCGGCTTGATGATGGGCGGCGTTCATCACGCCCATGACGGCCTGCAAGCTGCCACGGATGGTGGGGAGAGCGGCCATGCGGCTTGAACTTGTGCCGCGAGCTGAGCGTTCCACGGCGATGGCGTTGGTGTCGCCGGTCATCGCTATCGGCCTGACGCTCATTTTCGGCGTTGTCCTGTTCGCCAGCCTCGGCGTTAATCCGGCCAGGGCGCTTTACATCTATTTCGTGGAGCCGCTGACAAAGGCCTGGTCGCTGGAAGAGCTTGTCGTCAAGGCGTCACCGCTGGTGCTGATCGCCGTCGGCCTGGCGATCTGTTTCCGGGCCAATGCCTGGAACATCGGCGCGGAAGGCCAGTTTACCGCCGGCGCCATCGCCGGCTCGGTGCTGCCGATCTATTTCCCGGATTTCCAGTCACCGGTTCTTCTGCCGGCGATGCTGGTCATGGCCATGGCGGGCGGCGCGCTTTACGGCGCCATCCCGGCAATCCTGAAGAACCGCTTCAGCGCCAATGAGATCCTGACAAGCCTGATGCTATCCTATGTCGCACTGCTCATACTCGACTGGCTCGTTCGCGGCCCATGGCGCGATCCAGGCAGCTTCAATTTTCCCGAATCGCGGCTGTTCAATGCCTCCGCAACGCTGCCGCTGCTTGCCGAAGGCGGGCGGATGCATGTCGGTATTCTTTTTGGGCTGATTATAGCTGCTTTGGCCGCCTGGCGTCTCGGTGTTTCGGTGCACGGATTTGCCATCAAGGTGACGGGCGAGGCGCCGCGTGCGGCGCGCTTTGCCGGTTTTGACCAAAAACGCATCATCCTTGCCGTCTTTGTCATTGCCGGCGCCCTTGCCGGGCTGGCGGGGATTGCCGAAGTCTCCGGCACGATTGGCCAGCTGCGGCCGGAGATTTCGCCCGGCTATGGCTTTACGGCGATCATCGTGGCGTTTCTCGGCCGGCTCAATCCGCTCGGGATCGTCATTGCCGGCTTGCTTCTGGCGCTGACATTTCTGGGCGGCGAGGCGGCACAAATTACGCTCGGCCTGTCGGACAAGGTCACCCGCTTGTTTCAGGGCTTTCTGCTGTTCATGATTCTGGCCTGCGACACGCTGATTGCCTACCGGGTGTCGTTAAAATTCGGTCACCGGGCAGCAGGCGTGACGGGCACCGCCGACCAGAAGATGGTGTCCAATGGTTGACGCCGGCATCATCACCGCCATCGCCTTGACGGTTATCACCGCTTCGACACCGCTGCTGCTGGCGGCAATCGGCGAACTCGTCGTGGAACGTTCCGGGGTTCTCAATCTTGGCTTGGAGGGGATGATGATCGCCGGCGCCATCGGCGGCTTCGCCGCGGCAAACCTTACGGGGTCGACCGCGATCGGGGTGGGGGTCGCCGCTGTCGCCGGTGCCGTGCTTTCCATCCCGTTCGGCATTCTGGTCATCAACCTTGCCGCCAATCAGGTGGCGACGGGTCTGTCCTTGACGCTGTTCGGGCTGGGTGCGGCGGCAATGGTCGGCGAACCGTTTCTCGGCACGCCCGGTCTCAAACTGCCGAAGCTCGATATCCCCGGTCTCACCGACCTCCAGGTTATCGGTCCGGTGCTCTTTGGCCAGGACGGTCTGGTCTATCTGTCCTTCGTGCTGGTTGCCGCCACCAGCTGGTTTCTCACCCGCAGCCGCGCCGGGCTGACGCTCAGGGCCGTTGGCGACAGTCACGATTCGGCGCACAATCTGGGGATTTCGGTCCGCAAGGTTCGATGGATGGCGGTGCTTTTTGGCGGTGCCTGCGCCGGCCTCGGCGGCGGCTATCTTTCGCTCGCCTACACGCCCTTGTGGACGGAGAATATGACAGCCGGCAGGGGTTGGATCGCTCTGGCGCTGGTTGTCTTTTCAAGCTGGCTGCCGTGGCGCGTGGCGATCGGCGCCTATCTCTTCGGCGCGGTGACAATCCTCGGGTTTCATGCGCAGGGTGCCGGCATCCGCATTCCCTCGCAATTCATTTCCGCCTTGCCCTATCTTGCCACGATCGTGGTTCTGGTCATCATATCGCGCAACAAGACGCTTTTGCGCGTCAATACGCCGGCCTGCCTGGGCAAGCCGTTCGTGCCGGCGCGTTAAATAAAGCTACTACCAAAAACGACAGTCAAAACGGAGGGAAAGACAGATGGCTATCAGGATGAAATTGGTTGCGGCGGCAGCGATGCTGGCGCTGGGTGCCGGCGCCGCGCAGGCGCAGGACAAGCTCAAGGTCGGGTTCATTTATGTCGGTCCCGTCGGCGACCATGGCTGGACCTACCAGCACAATGAAGGCCGCCTGGCGCTTGAGAAGGAGTTTGGCGACAAGATCGAAACGACATTCGTGGAGAATGTTTCTGAAGGCCCGGACGCCGAACGTGCCATCGAGCGGCTGGCGCGCGATGGCAACAAGCTGATATTCACGACCTCGTTCGGCTATATGAACCCGACCGTAAAAGTCGCCGCGAAATTTCCGGATGTAAAGTTCGAGCATGCCACTGGCTTCAAGCGCGCCGACAATGTTTCGACCTATTCGGCCCGCTTCTATGAAGGCCGCTACGTCATCGGCCAGATCGCCGCGAAAACTTCGAAATCCGGTGTCGCCGGCTATGTCGCCTCGTTCCCGATCCCCGAAGTTGTTCGCGGCATCAATGCCTTTTTGCTGGGCGCGCGGACGATCAATCCGGATTTCAAGATCAAGGTCGTGTGGGTCAATTCCTGGTTTGATCCGGGCCGGGAAGCGGATGCGGCCAAGGCGCTGATCGATCAGGGCGCCGATATCATCACCCAGCACACTGATTCGCCGGCACCGCTGCAGATTGCCGCGGAGCGCGATATTCCGGCTTTTGGCCAGGCTTCCGATATGCATCGCTTCGCGCCGGACAATCAGCTGACGGCGATTGTCGACAATTGGAGCGACTATTACGTTTCCCGCGCCAAGGCGGTCATGGACGGAAGCTGGAAAAGTCAGGACGTATGGGGCGGCTTTGCCATGGATATGGTGGAAATGTCGGACTACAAGAACATGCCGGACGATGTGAAAGCCATGGCGGCCGATACCGCGGCAAAAATCGAATCCGGCGAAATCCATCCCTTCCAGGGTCCGATCAAAAAGCAGGACGGAACCGAAGTGATCGGTGCGGGCGAACGGCTTTCCGACGAGGTGCTTCTCGGCATGAATTACTATGTCGAAGGCGTGGAGGGCGATTTGCCGCAATAGGGCAGGCTTGTCCTGAAATTAACGCGGATCCACGGGTCCGCGTTTATTCCTGCCACAATATACCATAATCGATCGTTATCGTTGATTGACCTTGCAGCGCACTGCTACAATTTGTGCATTGCACACGAGCCGCTAATCGGTCATCACAGCGCAACGAAGTTTTGAGGGAGAACTTTCGTGCCGGCCTCAGTAGTTCGCAATCTTATTCCCCTGCAATGTAACCATTGCGCAATCCGCCATCGCGCAATCTGCGGCGCGTTGAACGGGGACAACCTGACGCGGATCAACGACATCGCACGGCAAAAGACGTATCGGGCCGGCGAAACGATCTTTTTTGAGAACGATGATGTCGATTATCTCGGTAATGTCCTGTCGGGTGTCGTTAAACTCGGCAAGCTGCTGCCGGATGGACGCCAGCAGATCGTCGGGCTGCAGTTTGCCAGCGATTTTCTCGGCCGCGCTTTCAAGGGCAACGCGAACTGCCATGCCGAGGCTGCGACCGACGTCGAATTATGCATCTTTCCGCGCAAGCCTTTTGAAACGCTGCTCAATGATATCCACGATCTGGAAGACCGGCTTTTCGCCAATACGCTCGATGAACTGGATGCGGCGCGCGACTGGCTGCTGCTTCTGGGACGGCAGTCGGCGCGCGAGAAAGTCGCCAAATTCCTGATGATGATCGCCCGGCGGATTCCCAATATCGGCTGCGGCACCGAAGATGACACCGATGCGATTCGCTTCGATCTGCCGCTTTCGCGCGCCGATATGGCCGATTTCCTCGGCCTGACGATCGAGACGGTGAGCCGGCAGATCACGCGGCTGAAAACCGATGGCCTGATTGACGTCGAACAGAACCGGACCATAACCGTGCCGTCGGTTTCCAGACTGGAGGCGGCGTCCGGCCAATAACAATCGCACCCTGCATCGCTCTTATCAGGCCGTGATAAAGGCGATTTGTGTCAGCCTGACACCCGGACGATGCGATTTGACTGCATCAGGTAATGCAGGATCGATTCTCCCAGCCCATCCACCTCCGCAGCCTCAACGTTGCTGCGGGCGAGGGGATAAAGCAGCGATTCTTCCCAAACGATGTGGCGGCGGCGCTGCTCGAAGAAGCCGCGCAACATATAGCCCAGAACATTGGCATCGCCGGCTTCGCGGTCATCCACAAAGGCCGTCAGCGCCTCGGCGAGCTCGGCTGCGGTGTCTTCGTCGGCAGCATGCTCCTGCATTGCCTGTTTGATGGCATGGCCAAGCGACAGGTTGACCGACCGGGCCGCTTTTAACACGGGGAAGACAATCTCGTTTTCCAGGGCAATATGTCCGGGAAACCGGGATTGCAGGTAGTCCACTGCCAATTTCGCGCAAACCGGGGAAACGCCGTCGGGCAAGGCATCGGCGATGGCTTCCAGTAGATCGCAGAGCCGCTCTTCGATAACGTGCTCATACGAAAGATAGGCAAACGGATCATGCCGGATTTCGGCGGCGGTCGGTGGATGATTGGCGGCCGCGGCCAGATTTTCTCGCTGCCGCATCTGTTCGGACATCAATCGGCTCCGTTTGTCCGCCAGCCCGAAAGCCGACGGTAATTAGTTGAATTATGCCGTGTATGAGCAGATGTGATGTTGATCTGGATCAAAGATCAGCGTTCTGTCGGTATCTAATCCGTAGATGCGTTGTAGAATGCTGCCGGCGAGTGGATGAGTCGCCAAAGCGATCATGAAAGGGATTTAACCATGGCGATGGCTCAAGCCGGATTGTTGGCCGTAATAGCGCTGTTGGCGATGCTCGGCGCGGCGCTGGCCCATGACAGCCAGTTCGCGATCCATATGGGGCTGATCGCGATTATTGCGCTCTGCCTTGCCATCTACCGGCTGCGGACGATGGACGTTTCGGGCAAGGCGATCCCGGTTCAGGCCGACGATGGCGGCTATATGGACGGACCGGTGCGTTACGGCACGATCGCAACATTGTTCTGGGGTCTGGCCGGGTTCCTGGTCGGCGTGCTGATCGCCTGGCAGCTGGCGTTTCCCGAGCTCAATCTGGAGCCTTATCTAAATTTTTCGCGGTTGCGCCCCTTGCATACGTCGGCCGTGATTTTCGCCTTTGGCGGCAATGCGCTCATTTGCACCAGTTTTTATATCGTGCAGCGCACGTCCGGTGCACGGCTGGCGCTCGGCAATGCCGCCTGGTTCGTCTTCTGGGGCTATCAGCTGTTCATCGTGCTGGCCGCCACCGGCTATCTGCTCGGCGTCACCCAGTCAATGGAATACGCCGAGCCGGAATGGTACATCGATCTTTGGCTGACGGTCGTCTGGGTCGTCTATCTGGCGGTGTTCGTCGGCACGCTTTTAAAGCGCAAGGAGCCGCATATCTATGTCGCCAACTGGTTCTTCCTGAGCTTCATCGTCACCGTGGCGCTGCTGCATGTGGTGAACAACCTGGCGATTCCGGTCTCGTTGCTCGGCTCGAAGAGCTATCCGGTCTTTTCCGGTGTCCAGGGTGCCCTGGTGCAGTGGTGGTACGCTCACAACGCCGTCGGCTTCTTCCTGACCGCCGGATTCCTCGGCATGATGTACTATTTCGTGCCCAAACAGGTGAACCGGCCGGTCTATTCCTATCGGCTGTCGATCGTTCACTTCTGGTCGCTGATCTTCCTCTATATCTGGGCCGGGCCTCACCACCTTCATTACACCGCACTGCCGGACTGGGCGCAGACGCTCGGTATGGTGTTTTCGATTATGCTGTGGATGCCGTCCTGGGGTGGCATGATCAACGGCCTGATGACCTTGTCGGGCGCCTGGGACAAGCTGCGCACCGATCCGATCATCCGCATGATGGTCATCTCCATCGCGTTTTATGGCATGTCGACCTTTGAAGGGCCGATGATGTCGATCAAGGCGGTCAACTCGCTTTCCCACTACACCGACTGGACCATCGGCCACGTGCATTCCGGCGCGCTTGGCTGGAATGGCATGATTTCGTTCGGCGCCATCTACTTCCTGGTGCCGAAACTGTGGAACCGGGAGCGGCTGTACAGCCTGCGTTATGTCAACTGGCACTTCTGGCTGGCGACGATCGGCATCGTTCTCTACGCCTCATCAATGTGGGTTTCCGGCATCATGCAAGGCCTGATGTGGCGCGAATACGATGGCCTCGGCTTCCTGATCTATTCGTTCGCCGAAAGCATGGAAGCCATGCACCCCATGTACATTATCCGCGCACTTGGCGGCGTTCTCTATCTGGCCGGCGCGCTGATCATGGCCTTTAACATCTGGAAAACCATCCGTGGCGATCTGCGCCAGGAAATTCCGATGGGCGCCATTCAAGCGGCCGAATGAGCGGGCAGGAGATAGACCGATGATTGATCACAAGAAGATCGAAACGAACGCCACGCTCCTTCTCGTGCTGTCGTTTCTGGTGGTGACGGTCGGCGGGATTGTCGAAATCGCGCCGTTGTTCTATTTGGAAAACACGATCGAAAAGGTCGACGGCATGCGGCCCTATACACCGCTGGAGCTGGCCGGGCGCAACATCTATGTCCGTGAGGGCTGTTATGTTTGCCACAGCCAAATGGTGCGGCCGATGCGCGACGAGGTCGAACGTTACGGCCATTACAGCCTGGCGGCGGAAAGCATCTACGACCATCCTTTCCAGTGGGGATCAAAGCGCACGGGCCCAGACCTGGCGCGGGTTGGCGGACGATATTCCGACGAATGGCAGGTTCAGCATCTGGTCAATCCGCGCAGCGTGGTGCCGGCATCGATCATGCCGCGCTACAGCCATCTGGCGACAACCGATCTCAAAGCCGATGACATTGCCGATCACCTGAAGGCCAATGCCGTACTCGGCGTACCCTATTCAGCCGAAATGATCGACAGTGCCCGCGCAGACTTGCTGGCGCAGGCTAATACGGACGCCGACGCCGAAGGGCTCCAGGCACGGTATCCCAAGGCGCAGCTACGCGACTGGGATGGCGATCCGGGCCGGCTAACGGAAATGGATGCGATTGTGGCCTATCTGCAGATGCTCGGCACGCTGGTCGATTTCACCAGCTACGAGCCGCTCGCAGAAGCCAATCTGAGGTGACCCATGAGCGATATGACAACATATGACGTCATGCGGCAGTTCGCCGATAGCTGGGGCCTGTTGTTCATGACCCTTGTATTCGTCGGCATCCTCGCCTGGGCGTTCCGGCCGGGTTCCAGGACACGCTACCGTGATCAGGCTGACATTCCTTTCAAATACGAAAAGTTCGAGGACTGACGCCATGTCCACCGATGATAAAACCCAGAATGGATCCGGCCTGGAAGTCGACGAATTTTCCGGTACCGAGACCACCGGCCATACATGGGACGGAATCAAGGAACTGAACACGCCGTTGCCGCGCTGGTGGCTGTGGACGTTCTACGCCACGGTGATCTGGGGTCTTGCCTATACGGTCGCCTATCCGGCCTGGCCGCTGGTCAGTTCGGCGACGAAAGGTTTCCTCGGCTATTCCACACGCGGCGCCGTTGAACAGACGATCGCCGATGCGCGCGCCGCGCAGTCCGACAAGATCAGCCGCATCACCGAGCTTCCACTTGAAGACATCAAGGCCGACGAGGATCTTCTGCGCTACGCCGTCGCCGGCGGCAAATCCGCCTTTCTGGTCAATTGTTCGCAATGTCACGGCTCAGGCGCCGCCGGCGGGGCAAACTATCCCAACCTCAACGACGACGACTGGCTCTGGGGCGGCACGCTGGAAGCGATCGAAACGACGTTGAAACACGGCATTCGCTATTCGCTGGACGAGGAAACGCGGGTCTCGGAGATGTCGGCGTTCGGGGCTGACGAAATCCTGAACCGGGAGGAGATCGAAAAGACGGCGGAACATGTTCTGGCGCTGGCTGGCCTCGACCATGACGCGGCGTTGGCGGCAGAAGGCGCTGTCATTTTTGAGGAAAACTGCGCTGCCTGCCATGGCGAGGCCGGGGAAGGAAACCACGAGCTTGGCGCTCCAGCGCTGAATGACGCGATCTGGCTCTATGGCGGTGAACGCGAAGCGGTGATCAGCCAGATCACCAAGCCGAAACATGGTGTCATGCCGGGCTGGCAATCGCGGCTTAGTCCGACGACAATCAAGCAACTCGCCCTTTACGTTCACGGGCTTGGCGGCGGCGAAACTTCGGCCCGGTAACGGGCAACCAAACCCGCCGCGACGGCGATGGCCACGATGGCAGAAGACGCGACAGTCACGGCGGGCGACCCGGTTGAGCCGATCGACGCATCTCCGGTCAACAAACCGGAGGCGCGCAAGCTCTATGCCGCTCGCGTCAAGATATTTCCGAAACGAGTATCCGGCCTTTTCCGGCGCTTGAAATGGTGGATTCTGTCCCTGGCGCTCGGCGTTTACTGGATCACGCCGTGGATACGCTGGGATCGGGGACCGGAAGCACCGGATCAGGCGGTGCTGGCCGATCTCGCCCATCGCCGCTTCTATTTCTTCTTCATCGAGATCTGGCCGCAGGAGTTCTACTACGTTGCCGGCCTGTTGATCATGGCTGGCCTCGGTCTGTTTCTGATCACATCCGTCGCCGGCCGCGCCTGGTGCGGCTATGCCTGCCCGCAGACGGTCTGGACCGATCTCTACATTTCGGTTGAACGGTGGATCGAGGGCGACCGAAACGCCCGCATGCGGCTCGACAAGGCGCCTTGGTCATTTGGCAAGATCCGCAAACGTCTGGTTGTCCATGCGATCTGGCTGCTGATTGCGGTGGCGACGGGCGGTGCCTGGATCTTCTATTTTGCCGATGCGCCAACGCTTGTGCGCCAGTTCCTGACGCTGCAAGCACCGCCGGTCGCCTATACCACCGTCGCGATCCTGACCGCCACGACCTACATCTTTGCCGGCTTCATGCGCGAACAGGTCTGCACCTATATGTGCCCGTGGCCGCGCATCCAGGGCGCTATGCTGGATGAAGACTCCCTCATCGTCACCTATAATGGCTGGCGCGGCGAGCCGCGTTCCCTGCATCGCAAGAAGGCGGTGGCACAGGGCAAACCGGTCGGTGATTGCATTGCCTGCAACGCCTGTGTCGCGGTCTGCCCGATGGGGATCGACATTCGTGACGGCGAACAGCTGGAATGCATCAGCTGTGCGCTATGCATCGATGCGTGCGATGCCATGATGGACAAGGTCGGACTGGCGCGCGGCCTGATTTCCTATTCGACGCTGCGCGATTATGGCGCGCATATCGCCGACGCGAAGGCGACTTCGCCGCAACAGGCGACCGCTAACCAGCGCAAGGTTCATGTCTCCCATATCGTCCGGCCGCGCACGCTGATCTACTTCGGGCTCTGGTCACTTATCGGGCTTGCCATGCTGGTCTCGCTGTCGCTTCGCGAGCGGCTCGACCTCAACATTCTGCATGACCGCAATCCGCTGTTCGTCACCTTGTCAGATGGTTCCGTTCGCAACGGCTTCATCGTCAAAATCCTCAATATGCAGGGTGCCGCGCGGACATTTGAACTGCGCCTCGATGGTCTGGACGGCGCGGAAATGTGGCTCGCCGGCGGCGAAGAGCAGCGTGGCCGTTCGCTTGAAATGCGCGTGGAGCCGGACAAGTTGCGTGAATTCCGGCTATTTGTCTCGCAGCCGCGTGATGCAGTCAAACCGGGCCGGGCGGATTTTGATATGATAGTCCGTGACCGCGATGGCCCTGAGAGCGTCACCGAAGACGCCCAGTTCTATGCGCCGGAATAGGGGCCTTGATCGATGAGGGAGAGAAAAGCCTTGCGTTTTTTCCGGATTGACGACGACCATCCACTGACAGGCTGGCACGTGTTTGCCATCGTCGGTCTGTTTTTCGGCACCGTCTTCGCCGTCAATATTACCCTGGCGATCTTTGCCACCGGCACATTTCCCGGTCTTGTCGTCAAGAACAGCTATGTCGCGAGCCAGAATTACAACGCGCTGCTGGCTGAGGGGCGGGCGCAGGCGGACAGTGGGTTGACGGCGCAACTGACGCATGACGCCGGCGTCCTGCGGTTTCGTCTTGGCGATGTGTCTGGTGCGTCTTGGCGGCAATTGGATGTGAGCGCCCATGTCGGGCGGCCGGCGAGCAGCCATGCGGACAGGGCCATGGCCTTAATCGAAACCGGCGATGTTTACCAGGCCGAGAGCGCGCTGCCGGCCGGGCGCTGGATTGTTGATGTGGAAGCGCGTGACGGCGACACGCTGGTTTTTCGGCAAAGCCAGGAGCTGTGGATCAAAACCGCCACAAATGAGGGAGCGGACGGCCGATGACGATACCGCATCGGCAGCGCTTCGATCCGGCATTTATCACCAGAACAAGCGAGGCCACCGGCCATGTCGACTTCCTGGTGCCCGACATGCATTGCGCCGCGTGCCTGGCCAGGGTCGAGCGGACCGTCGCCGCGGTGGAGGGTGTGACAAGCGCCCGCGCCAACCTGACATCGCACCGGCTCGGCGCCGATATCGTGCTGGCCAATAACGCCCTTGAAGGCGGCGTCGCCGAGCGGATCGTCGCGGCGCTGGTGAGTGCCGGATATACGGCGCGGCCATTCGACATCGCAGCCTTCGATGCCGCGGCAAAAGATGACACCGGCAAGGAGCTCGCCAAGGCAATGGCGGTTGCCGGCTTTGCCGCCGGTAACATTATGCTGTTGTCGGTTTCCATCTGGTCGGGCGCCGAGGCCTCGACACGCGATCTTTTCCACTGGATTTCGGCGCTGATCGGCCTGCCGGCGATTGCCTATGCCGGCCGGCCGTTTTTCCGCTCTGCCTTGCGGGCGCTTGCCGCGCGCACGCTGAACATGGACGTGCCGATCTCGTTGGCCGTGCTGCTGGCCGCCGCCATGAGCCTTTACGAGACGATGACCGGCGGCGAACACGCCTGGTTCGATGCTTCCGTCGGGCTGCTGTTCTTCCTGCTCGTTGGCCGGTTTCTCGACCACCGAATGCGCGGCGTGGCGCGCTCGGCCGCGGCGCAGCTTCTGTCCCTTTCAGCCGAGAGCGCCACCCTGATCACCAAGGATGGCGGGCAGGCTTTGGTGCCGCTGGCCGATATTCTCCCCGGCGCAACCATTCTCGTCGCCAGCGGCGAACGGCTGCCGCTCGATGGTGTGGTGATTGCCGGAAACAGCGATGTTAACCGTGCCATGCTGACCGGCGAACCGGTGCCCGAAGCGACCGGTCCGGGGACGGAGGTGTTTGCCGGGACAGTCAATCTGACAGGGCCACTCACCGTGCGCGTCACGGCGCGGGCCGGCGATACGCTGCTTGCCGATATCGTGCGGCTGACGGAAGCGGCCGAGCGCTCGGCCGGCCGCTTCGTGCAACTGGCCGACCGGGCGGCGCAAATCTATGCGCCGGCCGTCCATCTGCTGTCGGCGGCGACATTCCTTGGCTGGCTCGTGCTCGGCGCCGGCTGGCATGCGGCGCTGACCGCCGCGGTTGCGGTGCTGATCATCACCTGTCCATGTGCGCTCGGTCTCGCCGTGCCGGCGGTGCGGGTGGTGGCGAGCGGGTTGCTGCTTAAAAACGGCGTCTTGCTGAAAGACGGCGCGGCGCTTGAAAAACTCGCCGAGATCGACACCGTCATTTTCGACAAGACCGGAACCCTGACCATCGGCGCACCGCGTTTCGTCAGCGCGCAAGCCAACGATGACGAGGTCTGGCGGATCGCGGCGGCGCTGGCGGAAACGAGCCGCCATCCACTGGCGCAGGCGCTCAACCGAGAAGCCACACGCCGCGGCGTCAAACCGGCCACCATGACCGACATCGTCGAAAAACCGGGATTGGGCATGGAAGGCCGACTTGATGGCGAGACCGTCCGGTTCGGCCGGCTTGGCTGGATTGACGAGAATAAATGGCGCGATCTGGAAAGAGGGTCGGAGAGCGGCCCGGAAACCGGCAACGCCGAGATAGGCCTGCGGATGGGGAATGGCCCGGTGGCCATATTCCGTTTTGCCGACCGGCTGCGGCCGGAGGCGCCGGCAAGCATCGCCGCACTCGCAAAGGCCGGCCTGGCGATCAGACTGCTGTCCGGCGACAATGAAGCGGCCGCCGCCCGCATTGCCGGTGAAGCCGGCATTGCCGAGTGGCAGGCCGACTGCCTGCCGGCCGACAAGACCGGCATCGTCGCCGCGCATCAAGCGGCGGGCGGCAAGGTGCTGATGGTCGGCGACGGCATCAATGACGCCCCGGCACTGGCCTCGGCCTTCGTCTCCATGTCGCCGGCCAGCGCCTCCGATATCAGCCAGGCGGCGGCCGACATCGTCTTTACGTCCAACGACCTTTCCGCTGTGCCGTTCGCCTGGCGCATGGCGCGCGCGGCGCGGCGCATCGTGCTGCAGAATTTCACGCTCGCCGTCGGCTATAATGTGATCGCCGTGCCGCTCGCCGTTTTCGGCTTCGCCACGCCATTGATCGCGGCTCTCGCCATGTCGTCGTCATCGATCCTGGTTACGACCAACGCGGTACGCCTGAACTGGATCATGCGGCGGCGAGAAACGAATGAACGCGCGGAATTCCGGCTTCAGGAGGCGGCGGCATGACGTCCTTGCTCGTTCTCATCCCGGTGGCGCTGTTTCTCGGCGCGCTCGGCCTGGCGGCGTTTCTATGGGCGATGAAAAGCGGCCAGTTCGACGATCTCGACGGCGCAGCGGCACGCATCCTCAACGATGATGAGTTGGGCGATGACGGGGCAGGGGGTGAAACCGAAAGCGCCAATCCGCAGCGGAAGCGGACAACTCCGATGACCAATGACGCTGATCGCTGACTTTCTCCGTGCGTTCCACGAGAGAGCCATGGCAATCCCGCCGTTCGGCCGTGTTCAGTCCGTGCCCGGCGGATCGGTACATATCTGTTCGTAGCGATACCGCTCTTTGAGCGTCCCGAAATGTTCAAAGACATCCAGCGTCACCTGGTAAGCCGGACGGGTAATTTCCACGTGCGGTGTCCAGCAGCCAAGCTTTTGATAGGTCGCAATGCACGTCGCTAGGACGCTTTCATCAATGTTGGGGAAATATTCCTTTTCGGCTCTGGCAATCTCGGCAGCCGGCGTGTCGTTCATATAGGCGCGCGTC
>CALZIL010000017.1 GCA_945787495.1 uncultured Afifella sp.
ATGGACACCTTTGTCGATTCGTCGTGGTATTTCGCCCGCTTCACCGCGCCCTGGGAGAGCCGGCCGACCGACCCGCAGGCCGCCGACGCCTGGCTGCCCGTCGATCAGTATATCGGCGGTATCGAACACGCCATTCTGCATCTGCTCTATTCGCGGTTCTTCACCCGCGCCATGCACAAGACCGGCCATCTGCATCTGGATGAGCCATTTGCCGGCCTGTTCACGCAAGGCATGGTCGTTCATGAAACCTATCGCGCCGCGGACGGCGCCTGGCTGTCACCGGAAAAGGTGACGCTCAGCGGCGACGACCAGACCCGCGCGGCATACCGCGCCGACAGCGGTGAGCCGGTTGAGATCGGCCCGATTGAAAAAATGTCGAAGTCGAAGCAGAACACCGTCGGCCCGGAAGACATCACGGCAACCTATGGCGCCGACACGGCGCGCTGGTTCATGCTTTCCGATTCGCCTCCTGAGCGTGACGTGCAATGGACCGACGCCGGCGTCGAAGGTGCGCACCGCTTTGTCCAGCGGATCTGGCGCACCGTCCAGGCCGGCGCCGATGTTGCGCTAAGACAGGCCGATCGGCCCAAGCCCGAAAGCGCCGCGGCGACCGCCTGCCTGCGCGAGGCGCACAAGACCCTGACTGCCGTGACCGCCGACTATGACGGTCTTCGTTTCAATGTCGCGATCGCCCGCCTGCATGCTCTCTTGCCGACCATCGCATCGGCCTGCGAGGCGGCCGGCAGCGCGGACGCACCTGCCGATCTTCGCTGGGCCTGCGGCCAATCCCTTGATATGTTCGTGCTGATGTTTGCTCCGATCATGCCGCACCTGGCCGAAGAATGCTGGCACAGTCTGGCTCACTCGGCCCTCGTCGCCGAAACGCCCTGGCCGGTGGCCGACGCCGCGCTGGTCGTCGATGAGGCGATCATTCTGCCGGTGCAGGTCAACGGCAAGCGCCGCGGCGAACTTTCCGTCGCTCCCGATGCCTCCGAATCGGAAGTCGAATCGGCAGCGCTGGCGCTCGACGCGGTGCAGCGCAGCCTTGCCGGCCGGCCGCCGAAAAAGGTCATCGTCGTACCGGGCAGGATCGTCAATGTCGTTGGCTGACCTGGAAATTCACGGCAAGTTTGGCCTGGTCGGCCTGGCGCTGGCGCTCGCGCTATTGACCGGCTGCCAGGTACGGCCGCTCTACGCGCCGGATGCAGGCGGCGTTTCAGCCCGCGCGCAATTGCCGGCAATCGCCGTGGACGAACCGGCGACCCGGCAGGAACAGGCCTTCCGCAACGCGCTGATGTTCGGACTGCGCGGCGGCGGCGAGGCGGCCTCGTCGCTTTACAGAATGAACTACCGGATGACATTCGACGTCCAGCAGCTGGCGATCGAGGCCGTTACCGGCACGCCGACCAGCTATCAGGTCAACGGGCGCATCGCCTATATACTGGAAGACGCGGCGACCGGCGAATCGCTGCTGGTCGATGAGGCGCTGGCCACCGCATCCTACAATCGCTCGTCACAGAATTTCGCCAATCTGCGCGCCGAACGTGATGCCGAGGATCGGGTGGCGACCACTCTGGCGAGCAAGGTCGAGACCCGCCTCGCCACCTATTTCGCCGCCCGTTAACGCCGATGGTGGCGATCAAGGCGGCTGGCGTTGCCAAATTCGTCGCCGATCCGCCCGGGGATATGCGGCTGTTCCTCGTCTTTGGACGTGACACCGGCGCGATAACGGAACGCGCCCGGCAGCTTGAGACACTTGCCAGGAGCCGCGACCCCGCCGGCGGTTCGCCGACGCGCTGGGGGTCCGACGAAGTGGCCGGCAATCCCGGGCGGCTGTCCGATGAAATCAACGCCGCTTCGCTATTCGGCGGCGAACCGGTCATCACTCTTCGCATCACCGATGGGCGTCACAATGTCATGGCCGGCCTGGCGCCTATACTCGATGCTCCGCCAAAAGCCGGCTGGCTGATTGTTGAGGCCGGCGATCTCGCCCGCACAAGCGCGGTGAGAAAAGCCTTCGAGGCCAATGCCCACGCCGCCGCTCTGCCCTGCTATGAGAGCGATGCCCGCGATCTGGCGGCCATGGCGCACGCCATGTTCGCCGATGCCGGATGCGCGATCGAACCCGATGCGACGGATCTTCTGGTTGCCACGATCGGCAATGACAGACTGATTTCCCGCTCGGAGATTGAAAAGCTGATTCTCTTTGTCGGCGAGGGCGGTCGCGCCGGCATTGACGATGTTCTGGCGATCGTTGGCGAAAATCTTGATGTGCGCGGCGACAGGATAACCGATGACGCGTTTCTCGGCCGCAGCGATGCTGTCGAGGCAGATCTCATCCGGCTGCGGGCGGAGGGACAATCCTCTGTCGCGCTGGCATCGCAGGCCTTGCGTCAGATCATCGCCCTGCACCGAATGTCCGCCAGCGTTGCGGCCGGCAAGCCGCCCGAAACGGTCGTCAAACAGGCCCGCCCGCCGATTTTCTTCAACCGCCAGGCGGCCGTGAGAACGGTGCTGGCGCGCTGGCAGGCAGCGCACATCGCCCGCGCCCGGCAGATCATGACGGATGCGATCCTTGCCACGCGCCGGCAACCGCAGCTCGATGATGCACTTGTGTCGGAGGCTTTGCAGCGGATCGCCGCAAGGGGCCGCCGCAGCCGCAGGTGGCGGAAAACATCGCGCTGATTTAATCTAAGTTATTGATAATATTATTGTTTTAACAATTTGCACAAGGCATCGAGTTGCTCCACTGAGCCGTAGCGGAGCCGAACTTCGCCCTTGCCGCTCGCCTTGTGACGGATGTCGACGGCAAGACCCAGCGCTTCCGACAACTGGTTTTCCAGCGCCCTCGTGTCGGCGTCTTTGCGCGCCGCGGCCGATGTCTTCGCCCGCTTGCCGCCTTGATCGGCGGCCACCTGTCCGAGCGCCTCGGTTTCGCGAACCGAAAGCCCCTTCTCAATGACCAGGCGCGCCAGACCGATCGGGTCGCGTGCGGCCAGCAAAGCGCGGCCATGTCCGGCCGACAGGGTGCCGGATTTTATCGCTGTCAGCACATCGTCCGGCAGCTTTAACAGCCGCAGCGTATTGGTGACATGGACACGGCTCTTGCCGATGACCGAGCCAAGATCGGCCTGCGAATAGGAAAATTCATCGAGCAGGGCCTGATAGCCGAGCGCCTCTTCGATCGGATTGAGATCGGTTCGCTGCACATTTTCCACGATTGCCAGTTCCAGTGCCTGTCGATCGGAAACATCGAGCACGATGACCGGCACATCGTGCAAGCCGGCGCGTTGCGCGGCACGCCACCGGCGCTCGCCGGCAATAATCTCATAGGCCTCACCGGGTCCGGCTATGGCCCGCACGACAATCGGCTGCACGACGCCGTGGTTGCGGATCGAGTTCGCCAGGTCGTCGATATCTTCGGTCGCGAATTCATGCCGGGGATTACGGGGATTGGGGTGGATAAGTGCGAGCGGAACCCGATTCTGCCGCTTGCCGGCGGAAGCGTCGACGCCAGTCGGTGTGCCGAATTCACCGAGCAGCGCATCCAGTCCGCGTCCGAGACGCTTTTGAGGCTCTGATTTCATTTCGGGTCGCTTTCGTTCCGTAGCCGAATCGATACGCTCAGGCAGCACATAACAAACGCTCACGTTGAATGATCTCACTGGCCAGCCGCAAATAGGCTTGGCTGCCGGCGCAATTCAGGTCGTAAAGAATTGCCGGTTTGCCATGTGATGGTGCTTCGGAAATCCGCACATTGCGCGGAATGACAGTATTGTAGACCGCCTCGCCCATGTGGGTCCGAACATCCTCGACAACCTGCATCGACAATTTGTTGCGGCCATCGAACATCGTCAGGACAATGCCGTGGATCGCCAGATCCGGATTGAGGCCGCGGCGCACACGCTCTACGGTTTCAAGGATCTGGCTGAGACCCTCCAGCGCGAAAAACTCGCATTGCAGCGGAACGAGAACGGCATGGCTCGACGCCATGGCGTTGATCGTCAGGAGATTCAGCGAGGGCGGACAATCAAAAAGAACATAGGTGAATTGCGGTCCTGACGGTGAATCCTGCAGGCTGGCAACAGCCTTGCGCATCCGGAACGAACGGTCGGGAAAATTGGCGATTTCCAGTTCGACGCCGAGAAGGTCGAGGGTCGAGGGCGCCAGATAGAGTCGCGGCACGGCGGTTTCCTGCGCCGCTTCAGCCAGCGGCATTTCATCCATCAGGACATCATAGGTCGAGTGCAGCCGATGCGCCCGCTCAACGCCCAGTCCGGTCGACGCATTACCCTGCGGGTCGAGGTCGACGATCAGAACGCTTTCGCCGATCGCCGCGAGCGCCGTACCCAGATTGATGGCGGTGGTCGTCTTGCCGACACCGCCCTTCTGGTTGGCGATGGCAAGGATCCGCGGCTGGCGCGGCAGTTGGGCCGGCCATTCGGGCGGTTCATGATCAGGCTCCCGGGCAGATGGGCCGGAATGCGACGGAGCCGAATATTGCCGATCAGTCATTTCAGGAATCCTTTGGCCTCAAATTTGTGACCGTGATGATTCGGCCGCTTCGATCAGTCACGCTCGGCAAGGTTAACAGATCGTAACTCCAAGATTTAGTGGCAACCTGCTCTTCATGCACAAAATCTTGGCCCTTTAGCAGGATTAATCGCGTTTCGGGCCCCATGAGGGGAGAAGCCAGACGGCACAGATCGGCAAACGGCGCCATGGCACGGGCCGAAATCACGTCGACCGGATCTGTTTGCGCAGCCTCAAAGTCTTCGATGTAGTTTTCGATTCGGCCGGCGAAAACCCGCGCCGGCGCGCCGGTCGCCCGGATCGCGGCGCGCAGAAAGGCCGCTTTCTTATGATTGGACTCAACCAAAGTGACGCTGAAGTCCGAATCGCCGGCGCGGGCAATAGCGACAACAAGGCCGGGAAAACCGGCGCCGCTGCCAAGATCGATCCAGTGGCGCGCTTCCGGCGCCTGGTCGGCGAGCTGAAGGCTGTCTTCAATATGCCGGGTCCACAGATTGCACAGCGCGTCGGGACCAACGAGGTTGTGGATCTTCTGCCATTCGGCAAGCAATGCCGCGAACGTCTCCAGGCGCTCCACAACCGTATCCGTTACACAGGCGAATCGATCCGCCAGGTCGGCCGGCGTGGATTGAACGCACATATTATGCGACGCGGCGGACGGGACGTTTGCGGCCACGTTTGACATGCGCCAGCAAAGTCGTCAGCGCCGCCGGCGTGACGCCCTCGATGCGCGCCGCTTGCGCCAGGGTCGCCGGTCGCACGGTTTCCAGCTTGTCCCGGACCTCGTTCGACAGGCCCGGCATTGCGCCGTAATCCAATTCGGCGGGTATCGACAAAGCTTCGTCGCGGCGCAAGGCCTCAATGTCGGCCCTCTGCCGCTCCAGATAGACCGCATAGCGCGCATCGACCGAAACCTGTTCGGCGATTGCCGGTTCGATCTGCGCAAGGCTCGGCCAAACCGCCGTCAGCCGATTAAAGTCGATATCTGGATAGGCCAGAAGCTCAAATGCGCTCCGGCGCTGGCCGTCCTTGTTGACCGCCAATCCGGCTCGTTCCGCTTCATCGGGGGTCATCGACAAGGCCCGCAGCATCTCGTGCGCCGCTTCCAGGCGAACCATCCGCACCCGGAACGCCGCCCGGCGCCTGGGCCCGACCAGACCGGCCGAATCGGCCAGCGGCGTCAGCCGCTGATCGGCATTGTCGGCGCGCAGGAACAACCGGTATTCGGCCCGCGAAGTGAACATCCGATAAGGCTCGCTCACACCGCGGGTCACCAGATCATCGATCATTACGCCGAGATAGGCCTCGGCGCGGCTGACGATCACGCCGTCGCTGCCCCCGGCCCGGCGGGCGGCGTTCAGCCCGGCGACCAGGCCCTGCGCGGCGGCCTCCTCATAGCCCGTCGTGCCGTTGATCTGCCCGGCCAGAAACAGGCCGGCAACCTTCAAGGTCTCCAGCGTCGGCGCCAGCTCGCGCGGATCGACATGGTCGTATTCAATGGCATAGCCCGGCCGGACCATTTCAGCCTGCTCCAAACCGGCGACCGAACGCACCAGCTTGAGCTGCACATCGGCCGGTAGCGACGTCGAAATGCCGTTCGGATAGACCGTATGATCGTCAAGGCCCTCAGGCTCTAAAAAGATCTGATGGCTGTCGCGATCGGCGAACCGCACGACCTTGTCTTCGATCGAGGGACAATAGCGAGGGCCGCGGCTTTCGATGCGGCCCGAATACATTGCCGAGCGCTTGAGATTGGCCGCCACGATGTCGTGGGTCGCACGGTTCGTCCGGGTGACGTGGCAATCGATTTGCGGCGTTGTTATGGCCCTTGTCAGCGTCGAAAATGGTTCCGGCGGCGAATCGCCCGGCTGCCGCTGCAGGCCCTGGTAATCGATCGCCCGGCCGTCGAGGCGCGGCGGCGTGCCGGTTTTTAGCCGCAACAAGGCGAAGCCGAGGCGCTCGAATGTCGCCGACAACCCGATTGCCGGCGCCTCGCCGGCGCGTCCGGCCGGCCGCGTCTCATCGCCGATATGGATAAGCCCGCGCAAGAATGTACCGGTGGTGATGACGATCGCCGCCGCCCGTATCTGCCGGCCATCGGCCAGCACCAGGCCGCTGACACGGCCCCCCTCGCTCACCAGATCATGCGCTTCCGCTGCAATGACGGTGAGGCCGGACTGGCCCTTGATCGCCGCCTGCATCGCGGCGCGATAAAGCGCCCGGTCGGCTTGCGCCCGCGGCCCGCGCACGGCCGGTCCCTTGCGCCGGTTGAGGACACGAAACTGAATGCCGGCCTGATCGGCGACACGGCCCATCAGCCCGTCCATGGCGTCGATTTCGCGGACCAGGTGTCCCTTGCCCAGTCCGCCGATCGCCGGATTGCAGGACATCTCGCCGATCGTCGCAAAGCGATGCGTGACCAGCGCTGTGCGGACGCCGGCCCGCGCCGCCGCGGCCGCCGCTTCGCAACCGGCATGGCCGCCGCCGACAACAATCACGTCATAGGTCAAGGCTTCGCTCATGCCGGCCGTTTAACCGGTTTACCCGGCCAGGTGAAGCGGATTTCTCGCCACTGTTTCACGTGAAACATTTCGCTGCCGAATCATTTTGCGCGGTGCGGGGTTCCGTGCCGGTATGTTTCACGTGAAACAAGTACGGGGTGAGGCGGGTTGTAACGTCACCGAATCGAGTCTTCGCAAGTCAATCGTAACGCTGTCGAATCGAACGGTCACTTGCCGATGCAGAATTCGCCGAACAGCCGGTCCAGCACATCTTCGACATCGATCCGCCCGGTCAACCGGCCCAGACCGTCGCTCGCTCGCCGCAGCAATTCAGCGACGACTTCTTCCTCCCCGGCGGCCAAAGCCGCATCAAGGTCGGCAACAACCGCTTCCAGCACGGTTTTGTGCCGGAGACGGGTGATCGTAAACGCCGCGTCGCCGATCATCGCACCCGATGCCGCCTCTTGCAGCGCAGTTTCCAGCCCGGCAAGCCCGTCACCGGNNNGACTTGGTGCCGACAATCCATACCGGAACCGATTCATTCAACGGTTCCGGCAACGGCTCCGGCGGTACCTCGCAATCCTCCGGTGCACTCAGCCACAAGATCAGATCGGAAGACCCGGCCCGCGCCAAAGCCCGGCGCACGCCCTCCTGTTCGGCCTTGCCGGCGCTCGCCCGCAGACCGGCGGTATCATAAACCAGAACCGGCAAGCCACCGAGATCAAGCGGCACTTCCAGAATGTCGCGAGTCGTCCCCGGTTCGTCGGTGACGATCGCCACCTCGCGCCGCGCCAGCGCATTCAGCAATGTCGACTTGCCGGCATTCGGCCGGCCAGCCAGGGCAACCTTGAAGCCTGTCCTGACCCGCTCGCCACGATCAGCCGTCGCTACCACAATACTGACGTTGTCGCGCAAGCATTCGATGCGCCGGTCAATCTCGGCCGGGCCGGCCTCGGCCACGTCGCCTTCATCGGAAAAATCGATCCGCGCCTCGACCAAGGCACGCAACTCGATCAACGCCTCGCGCCAACTCTCCGCGACGCTGAACAGGCCGCCCCGCGCCTGATCCAGCGCCTGCCGGCGCTGTGCGTCCGTCTCCGCATTGATCAGATCGGCAAGACCCTCCACCGATGTCAGGTCAAGTTTGCCATTGTCGAATGCCCGCCGGGCAAATTCCCCCGGCTCCGCCAAACGGCAATCGGGTTGTTTCGCTAACGAATCAAGCAATGCCGCGACGACACTCCGGCTGCCATGGCAATGGAACTCGGCGCAATCCTCGCCGGTGAAGCTGTCCGGATCCGGGAACCACAGCACCAGGCCCTGGTCAACGACCTCGCCGGTTTCCGGCAGCCGCAGCGTTCGCAACGACGCCCGCCGCGGCGCCGGCATCGCACCGGCATAAAGCCGAACAAGTTCTTCAGCGCGCGGACCGGACAGCCGAATGACCGCGACGCCCGATGGCGCGCCGCCGCTTGAAAGCGCGACTATGGTTTCCCCGGCACCGGGATTATTTTCCATCGTTCTATCCGCCTGCCTGGGTTACAAGCGCCAATGTCCGAAAACCGCCTCGCCGCCAGCAGCAGTCCCTATCTGCGCCAGCATGCCGACAATCCGGTGCATTGGTGGCCGTGGCAACCCGAAGCCTTCGCCGAGGCGCGCGCCCGCAATGTCCCGGTGCATCTGTCGATCGGCTATGCCGCCTGTCACTGGTGCCACGTCATGGCTCATGAAAGTTTCAGCGACCCGGGTCTCGCGGCCTATCTGAACGAAGCCTTCGTCAACATCAAGGTCGATCGCGAGGAGCGGCCCGACATCGATCAGATCTACATGGCGGCTTTGCATGCCCTCGGCCAGCAGGGCGGATGGCCGCTGACGATGTTTCTCTCCCCCGACGGCGAGCCGTTCTGGGGCGGCACCTATTTTCCACCGCAGCCGCGCCACGGCCTGCCCGGCTTTAGCCAGATCCTGCAGGCCATCGCCACGGCCTGGGAGAACCAGGACGACGCCGTCACCGTCAACCGGCAGGCTATCCTCGATCACCTGAAGCAGAATGAAGCGGCACAAACCGCACAAACCGCCGATGCGCCGATCGATGAATCGGCTGCCCGCATCGTCTCCATGTGGGATCGGGAAAATGGCGGCTTGCGCGGCGCTCCAAAGTTCCCGATGTCGCCGCTCCTCGATCATCTCTGGCGCTCAGCGCTGAGGACCGCAAATGCCGATTATGAAGATGCCGTCCTGACGACGCTTCGCGCGCTCTGCCAGGGCGGCATCTACGATCATGTCGGCGGCGGCTTCGCCCGCTATTCGGTCGATGCACAATGGCTGATCCCGCATTTTGAAAAGATGCTGTCCGATAATGGCCAGCTGCTCAGTCTTCTCTCATTGGCTTTTGCGCGGACCGGCGAGGATTTGTTCCGGGTCCGAATCGAGGAAACCGTTACGTGGCTGGAACGCGAAATGACCCTTCCGGGTGGCGCTTTTGCCGCCAGTCTCGACGCGGATACACAAGGCGAAGAAGGCCTGACTTATCTCTGGACGGCGACCGAAATCGAGGCTGAACTTGGTGTCGAAGACACCAGGACGTTCAATGCCATCTACGGCGTCACCGATCAGGGCAATTTTGAAGGCAAGACCAATCTGAACCGCCTCGCAGCGACAAGCCGTGCCTGGCGCGGCGATAATGAAGAAGCCAGCCTGGCGGCGATGCGGGAAAAATTGTACCGCCACCGAATCGAACGCCCGCAGCCGGCACGGGACGACAAGGTTCTTACCGACTGGAACGGCGCAGCAATCACCGGCCTTGTGCGGGCCGCACAGGTCCTTGACCGATCCGATTGGCTCGCCATGGCCGACACCGCCTATCGCTTCATCACAACGGAAATGATCGATGGCGAGGACCTTTCCCATGCCTGGTTCGATGGCCGTCCCACCGCTGCCGGGCTGGCGACGGATTATGCCTGGATGACTGCCGCCGCGCTCGCGCTCCACGCTGCAACCGGCGACGCCGGCCGGCCCGCCGATGCGCGCCGGTTTCATCAGAACTTGATCGACCATTTTTATGATGCCGATAGCGGTGCCTGTTACCTGACCGATCGCACTGCCGACCTGATCATCCGGCCGCTCTCAGTTGTCGACGAGGCCATGCCGTCGGCGACCGGCATCCTCGCCCAGCAGGCGATGGCGCTGTTCCACCTGACCGGCGATCCCGCCCATCTTCGGACCGCCGATACGATTGCCACAAAACGCGCCGGACAGATCGGCCAGAACATTATCGGCACCGCCAGCATTCAGGCCGGGCTCGATTCGCACCGGCGCGCGCGCCTTGCCATTGTCACCGGCAATGGAGCCGATGCCGACGCCCTGAAAAAGGCAGTGCTGGCTGAAGGGGATCCGGCGCTTGTTCTGATTGCGCCGGAAGATTTGTCACACCTGCCGGAAGGCCATCCGGCACTCGGCAAGGCCGCATCAGGATCGATGCCGGCGCTCTATCTGTGCAATGCAACCTCTTGTCAGGCGCCGGTCACCAATGCGGCGGATGCCGCCGACCTGCTGGCCCGCTCGCGCACCCAAAACCGACCCTGAGCCGCGGCCAACGGTCTGAGCCGGTCGAGCCGCTTACCCATTCCCAGATCAGATTTCGCCTGATCAAGTATTCATGGAGTCGAAGAACTCGTCGTTCGTCTTTGTCTGTTTCAGCTTGTCGAGCAGGAACTCAATGGCATCGACGACACCCATCGACGACAGGATCCGGCGCAGCACGAATATCTTTTTAAGATCGTCGCCCGGCACCAGCAGCTCTTCCTTGCGGGTTCCGGATTTGAGGATGTCCATCGACGGGAAGACGCGCTTGTCGGAAACCTTGCGATCAAGCACGATTTCCGAATTGCCGGTGCCCTTGAACTCTTCAAAGATCACCTCGTCCATACGGCTGCCGGTATCGATCAGCGCCGTCGCGACGATCGACAAAGACCCGCCTTCCTCGATGTTGCGCGCCGCGCCGAAGAACCGCTTCGGCCGCTGCAGCGCGTTGGCATCGACGCCGCCGGTCAGCACCTTGCCGGATGACGGCACGACGGTGTTGTAGGCGCGGCCCAGACGGGTGATGGAATCAAGCAGGATGACGACATCGCGGCCATGTTCGACCAGCCGCTTGGCTTTTTCGATCACCATTTCGGCAACCTGCACGTGGCGCACCGCCGGCTCATCAAATGTCGACGAGACCACTTCGCCATTCACCGTCCGCTGCATGTCGGTGACTTCTTCCGGCCGCTCGTCGATCAGAAGCACGATCACATAACATTCCGGATGGTTGGTGATGATCGATTTGGCGATGTTCTGCAGGATCATCGTCTTGCCGGTTCGCGGCGGCGCCACGATCAGGCCGCGCTGGCCCTTGCCGAGCGGCGCCACCAGGTCGATCACCCTGGCAGAGAAATCCTTGATCGTCGGATCGTCCACTTCCAGTTTGAAGCGGGTGTCCGGGTAAAGCGGCGTCAGATTGTCGAAATGAACCGTGTGCCGGGCCTTGTCGGGATCCTCGAAATTGATGGTGTTGACCTTCAACAGGGCAAAATAGCGCTCACCATCCTTGGGACTGCGGATCTGGCCTTCAACG
The DNA here is from genome assembly GCA_945787495.1 of uncultured Afifella sp. GTDB lineage: Bacteria > Pseudomonadota > Alphaproteobacteria > Rhizobiales > Afifellaceae > CALZIL01. Next base: position 11,653 of record CALZIL010000017.1, read on the forward strand.
GTGTCGCCGGTGCGCAGCGAGAACCGTCTGATCTGCGAGGGCGAGACATAGATGTCATCAGGACCGGGCAGATAATTGGCGTCCGGCGAGCGCAGGAAGCCAAAGCCGTCCTGCAGCACCTCCATGACGCCCTCGCCGGTGATCTCGACATCCTGATCGGCGAGGTTCTTCAAAATTGCGAACATCAGCTCCTGCTTGCGCAGTGTGCTGGCATTTTCCACCTCGTGCTCCTCGGCAAAGGCGAGAAGCTCCGTCGGCGATTTGGTCTTCAGTTCCTGAAGTTTCATTTCATGCATGGTTTGGTCCCGTAGGGAAAAGCGGGGAGGGAAAGGAGAGACGGGTTGAACGCGCGCCGGGCGTGACACTCTGCCCGTTCTTGCAGCACCGGGCGGCGCCGCGCGTTAACGCTTGAACGCACTCAATACCGGCGCGCGCGGCAAACCACAAGCGGCAAATTCGATCCTGCCTAAAGACTACGCTAAAACGGTTTGACGATCACGAAAATGACGATGGCGAACATCAGCACCGTCGGCACTTCGTTGGCGATTCGGTAAAACCGGTCGCCGCGTTCGTTCCTGTCGTCAGCGAAAGCCCTGACCCAGCCCGCCGCCTGCATATGAAAAATGCTGAGGCCGAGAACAAAGATCATCTTCGCCCAGAACCAGATCATGTCCCAGGCATCGATGAGAAACGCCAGCCACAGGCCGAGCACCCAGCTTGCGATCATCGCCGGCGTGGCGATCGCCTTTAGAAGCCGCCGCTCCATGATCTTGAAGGTTTCGGAACGTTCCGATCCGGCGGCGCAATCGACGTGATAGACCATCAGGCGCGGCAGATAGAGCAGTGCCGCCATCCAGGCGATGATGGCGACGACATGAAACGATTTGACCCACAGCATAGGCATAAATTCCTGTAACCCGCATCAGCCGCGAATGCGGCCGATCAGGCGTTCCACGTTAGCGATCGGCGTATCTGGCGTGATGCCATGGCCGAGATTGAAGATATGCGGCCGGCCGACGGTCGCCGCTAGAATCGAATCAACACCTGCATCAAGCGCCTCGCCGCCGGCGATCAGCCGCATCGGATCGAGATTGCCCTGGCTGGCAATATTGGCCGGCAGCATGGCGCTCGCCTCGGCGACCGGCACCGTCCAGTCGACACCGACGCCATTCGCTCCGGTTTGCCTCGCATAAGTGCCCAGCCGTGATCCGGCGCCCTTGGCAAAGGCGATGATTTTCGCATCCGGCACCACCTTGCGAACACCGGCGATGATCCGCCGCACTGGATCGATTGCCCAGCGCCCAAAACCCTCATCGTCGAGAATGCCGGCCCAGGTATCGAAGATCTGCACCGCATCGGCGCCGGCCTCAAGCTGCGCAATGAGATAATCAGTCGATGCACCGATAAGGATCTCGATCAGCGCTTCAAACCGGTCCGGCGCTTCATAGGCGGCAAGCCGCGCCGGCGCCTGATCCGGTGTCCCCTGACCGGCGATCATATAAGTCGCCACCGTCCATGGCGCACCACAAAATCCGAGCAGTGCCTTGTCACGTGGCAAATCCGCCCGCACACGCCGAACCGTCTCCAGCACCGGCTGCAAATGCTCAACAATGCCTTCCGTGCGCAGCGCATCAAGCTTTGCCAAATCAACCGGGTCCAGGACCGGTCCTATCCCTTCCTCAAATCGCACGCTTTGTCCCAGCGCATCGGGAATGACCAGAATATCGGAAAACAGGATTGCCGCGTCAAAATCGAACCGGCGTATCGGCTGAAGCGTGACTTCCGTCGCAAGATCCGGCTCATAGCAAAGTTCAAGAAACGATCCCGCTGTTTTTCGAACTGCACGATATTCCGGCAGATAGCGGCCAGCCTGGCGCATGATCCAGATCGGCGGCGGATCCAGAACATCACCATTCAGCACTCGGATAATCGACGGCAAAACGCTCACGTGGGAAAGACCTTTTGGTAAATAAAATCTTAATAAAGATTCTTTTGATTCTGTTGGTGTGTGGATTAATGGGATTCATAACCATCCACAATCACCATTCTCCCTCAGAGCCCGATTCGAAGCGCCATTGAAACCGTGGATAAGCCATGAATAATTTCAAAAACATCAAATAACAACAATAAACTCAAAGACTTAGGTGTTGGAAAAACAAAACACCGGTTTTCATGGCATATCCGGTTTCGGTAATAAGAATCGTTTATCACCAGCTCGATTTGGTGTCTTTCTCAAAGTCCACAGCGGCGTCATCGGTTGATCGTTTTTGAAAAGCGGGTATCAAACAATCCGTCGAATGACGAGCGCCGTAATTTTCCCGTTTCATCCACACAACCGCACAAGAAGACAGAACGTTTTGCCGAAGACCCGGTACTTTCATCTTCACCTCATATCCGATGCGACCGGCGAGACGTTGCTCAATGTCGGTCGCGCAGCTGCGGCGCAATATTCTTCAACGCAGGCCATCGAACATGTCCATTCGCTGGTCCGCACACCGGCGCAGATCGACCGCATTGTCGCCGATCTGGAAAAAGCGCCCGGCATTGTCCTTTATACTCTGGTCGATCCGGGTCTTTCCCAACTGCTTGAGAAAGAATGCCGCGACATCGGCGTGCCATGCGTCTCTGTTCTCGATCCCGTTCTGACCGCCTTCCAATCCTATCTCGGCACACGGTCGGCCGGCCGCGTCGGTGCGCAACATGTCCTCGATGCCGATTATTTTCGCCGCATCGATGCGCTGAATTTTTCCATGGCCCATGATGATGGCCAGCTCCCGCCGGACCTTGAGGAGGCCGATGTCATTCTGCTTGGCGTCAGCCGGACGTCGAAAACGCCAACATCGATCTACCTTGCCAATCGCGGCATCAAGACCGCCAATCTGCCGCTGGTCCCCGGCATAGAATTTCCCGCCGGCCTGACCAAAGCGAAACATCCCCTGATCGTCGGACTGCTGGCAAGCCCCGACCGCATCGTGCAGATTCGCCAGCACCGGGTGCTTGGCCTGAAGCCGGACGAGCGGCCTGATTCCTATGTCGATCGCACCGAGGTGACCAAGGAAGTGACCGAAAGCCGCAAGCTGTGCGCCCGCAATGGTTGGCCGGTGATCGATGTGACGCGGCGCTCGATCGAGGAAACCGCCGCGGCGGTCATGGCGTTGATGGCGGAGCGGAAATAGGCGGCTGCGATGGCGATCATCCTTGCCTCTGCAAGCTCCGCCCGCCAGGCGATCCTGAGGAGTGCCGGCCTCACCGCGCAAAGCCTGCCGGCCGACATCGACGAACGGGCGGCGGAAGCGCCGCTGCTGCAATCAGGCGCCGGCGCTGACGATTTGGCCCAGGCGCTGGCCATGATCAAGGCAAGCCATGTCAGCCAGCAGCGGCCCGCCGATCTGGTCATCGGCGCCGACCAGACGCTGGAATTCGAAGGCGAAAGGCTGACCAAGCCGGCCGACATGGAAGCCGCCCGGCGCCAGCTCCTCAAACTGGCCGGCAAGCCCCATCGCCTGCATTCGGCGGTTGCCTGCTGCCGGGGCGGAGCGGTGATCTGGCAGCATATGGAGAGTGTGACGCTGACCATGCGGCCGCTGACACCGCAAGAGATCGGCCGCTATCTGGCAAAGGCCGGCGAGAGTGCGCTGACCAGCGTCGGCGCTTATCAGATCGAAGGTCCCGGCATTCAGCTTTTTGAACGCATCGAGGGTGACTATTTCGCCATTCTCGGCCTGCCGCTCCTGCCGCTTCTGGCGTTTTTGCGCGCCCAGGGTGAAATCGAATGACCAGAATGGGCCCGACAGCCTGCGTCATCGGCTGGCCCGTCGGCCATTCACGATCGCCGTTGATTCATCGCTACTGGCTGGAAAAATATGGTCTGGACGGCGACTATGTCGCGACACAGGTACCGCCCGACAGGATCGATGCTTTTCTTGCCGGATTTGCCGCGTCCGGTTTTATCGGCGCGAATGTGACGATCCCCCACAAGGAGGCGGCCTTCCGCGCTGCCGCAAAAGCCTCGCCGGTCGCCACCGCCCTGCAGGTCGCCAACACCCTTTGGCTGGCCGACGGCGCCATTCATGCCGACAACACCGACTGTCACGGTTTTCTTGCCAATCTCGACGAGCGGGCGCCGGGTTGGGATAGCGGCGGCGCGGCAATTGTGTTCGGTGCCGGCGGTGCCGCCCGCGCCGTGATCCACGCTTTGATCAGCCGTCGTTTCGACCCCGTTATCGTTCTCAACAGAACACTTGCAAGGGCCGAGGCCCTCGCCAGCCATTTCGGCCCACCAATTGTCGCCGCGCCACTGACAGACGCCGCGCAGTTCGTTCCGGATGCGAATCTTTTCGTCAACACCACTTCGGCCGGCATGGCCGACGCGCCGCCTCTGACCATTGACTGGCACGGCGCGCCCGGCGATGCGATCGCCACCGATATTGTCTATACGCCCTTGCAGACGGCCTTTCTGCGTGAAGCGGCCGATCACGGCCTGAAGACGGTGGATGGCCTCGGCATGCTGCTGCATCAGGCGGCGCCCGGCTTTGAGCGCTGGTTTGGCGTCCGGCCGGTGGTTGACGAGGCGTTGCGGCAACGGATCCTGGCCGACATTACCGGGCGGGGCGCTTAAGACGATGCGCATCATCGGGCTGACCGGATCGATTGGTATGGGCAAGACGACGACGGCCGGCTTTTTCCGCGCCGCCGGTATCCCCGTCCATGATGCCGATGCGGCCGTGCATCGTCTTTATAATGGTCCGGCCGCCGCCACGGTCGAGGCGGCTTTCCCGGGCACGGCTCCGGACGGCGTGGTCGATCGCAATCGCCTGGCTGAGGTCGTTCTTGACGATTCTCGAGCGCTGAAACGCCTTGAGGCGATCGTCCACCCGCTGGTCCGCGAGGCCGAGCGCGCCTTTCTTGAGGCGGCAGCCGAGGCTGGCGCGCCGATGGCCGTGCTTGAAATTCCGCTGCTGTTTGAGACCGGCGGTGATAATCGCTGTGACGCCATTGTCGTCGTAACCGCCAAGCCGGAAACCCAGCGCCAGCGCGTGCTGAAGCGGCCCGGCATGAGCGAGGACCGGCTGAACGCCTTGCTGGCGCGCCAGACGCCGGATGCCGAAAAGCGCCGGCGGGCGCATTTTCTTGTCATCACCGATTACGACCTGGATTTCGCCAAACGCCAGGTCATCGCCGTCGTCCGGGCCTTGGCGGCCTCGGTCTGACTTCAACCTCGCGGGATCAACTTCGCGGGAGCCTGTACAGCTTTCCCCAGCCAATTCGGCCTGTCGGCTTGCAAAGACGGCGCGGACCGGAAATGTTGCCGGCATGCGCGAAATCGTCTTCGACACCGAGACCACCGGCCTGAACGCCAACGGCGGCGACCGGTTGGTCGAACTCGGCTGTGTGGAACTGCACAATCACATTGCCACGGGTCGCACGTTTCATACCCATGTCAATCCCGAGCGCGCCGTGCCCGCCGATGCCGTTGCGATTCACGGCCATGACGATGCGTTCTTAAGCGACAAGCCGATCTTTGCGGCAATCGTCGACGCTTTTCTGGACTTTGTCGGCGACAGTCCCCTGGTCGCACACAACGCCGCATTCGACCGCGGCTTCATCAATATGGAACTGCGCCGGACGGAGCGGCCGGAATTTGCCGACGAGCGATTTCTCGATACGCTGGTCCTGGCCAGGCGACGGCATCCGGCCGGTCCCAACTCGCTCGATGCGCTGTGCGCCCGCTACAGGATCGACAACAGCGCCCGCACCAAACATGGCGCGCTGCTTGACGCGGAAATTCTCGCCGAAGTCTATGTCGAGCTGCTCGGCGGACGTCAGGCCGATCTTGGCCTTGCCGTCGAGGCTGGCACCGCCGCTCTCGCGGTTTCAGGAATGGCGGCGGTGCGACGGCCGGCGCCACTGCCCTCACGCCTGAGCCAAGCTGATGCGGCGGCCCACCAGGCCTTCGTCAAGGACCTGGGAAAAAAGGCGCTTTGGCTGAAATATTCTGGCTGAGATATTCTTGTCGGAACGGGGCCGGCCAATATCGGGCCGGCTTGGTGCCAGACGTCAACCGGCGGCTTCGTCTGTGGCCTGCGCAGCCGTCTGCCCAACCCGCTGCCGGTAGAGCGCGGCGAAATCGACCGGATCGATCATCAGCGGCGGGAAACCGCCCTGCCGGGTTGCGTCGGCGAGAATCTGCCGGGCAAAGGGAAACAGCAGTCGCGGACATTCGATCAGGATGATCGGCTGCATATGTTCCTGCGGGACATTTTGGACCCGAAAAACGCCGGCATAGGCGACCTCGGCGACGAACAGGGTCTCGCCCTCACGCGATGCTGTCGCATCAAGCTTGAGCTCGATCTCGAAATCCGTTTCCGACATCGGTTTGGCATTGACGTTGACATTGACGTCGAGATTGGGATTGGCGCTGCTTGGGCGCAGGGAGGCCGGCGCGCCCGGATTTTCGAACGACATGTCCTTGATGTACTGGCCGAGCACATGGATGCCCGGTTGCTCGCTCTGCTGGCCCGCCGGCTGCCCTGCCGGCTGGTCGCTGTGTTGTTCGGTGGCGTCTTCAGCGTTGCCGCCGCCATTCTTCTCGGTATTCGCCATGTCAGGATTCCATTTGCGATGCTTCGGCGCGGCCTAACACGGCGAATGTCCGCGAACAACCGGCAGGCTGGGCAAAAGGCGCCAAAAGCGCGCTTTCAGTTCTTGCCGCCGCGCCACGGGCTGTGCGGATCGCCGTCGGCGCTGTATTCGCTCTCGTCAAGTTCGACGATGTCCGGGTGCCGTGGCGCCGGGCCTTGTGCAGATTTGACCGTGACGTCCAGACGCTTGCCAATTTGCCGCCAGACCAAAGCCCGGAACGCCGGCACGAACAGCGCGAAGCCGATGGCATCGGTGACAAACCCCGGCGTCAGCAGCAGAATGCCGGCGACCGCGATCATTGCGCCGTCGGCCAGTTGTCTCGCCGGAATCCGGTTCGCCTCAAGCTCTTGCCGGATTTGCTGAACAATGGCCAGTCCCTGGCGACGCAGCAGCATTGTGCCGATGATCGCCGTGACCAGGATCAAAATCAGCGTTGCCGCAACGCCGATTTGTCCGCCAATCACGATAAAGGCGGCAATCTCGACCAGCGGTACAACAAGAAGCAATAAAAAGATCGGCATTTCGGAGGCTCCCACCGCAATATGGTTGCTCGATGGTTTTTATTAAAGGTTTTCGGTCCATTAGCTGGACTCGCGGTTAAACGTGCTTACATTGAACCCAAATAGCGCGCCTTGGTCGGCAGCGCTCCCTCAAGGATAGGCGAATACCCTTCATGAGCGGGTTTTTCGATATATATTCAATCATCTTTCTGGTGATCGCAGTTGTCATTTTCATGCGGCTCGGCAGCGTTCTGGGTCGCCGCACCGGCAACGAACCGTCATCCTACGACGCCTCTGTCAATCGCGGTCCCGGCGCAGCCAAATCGGGTAACGACAACATTGTCGCCCTGCCCGGCCGCGATCGTTCGGCGCGATCCGATCCGGGATTGGAGCTGGACCTTGAGGCCATCGACCGCCTCGCCAAGCCCGGCTCTGATCTGCATGACGGCCTCGTCGCCATCCTCAGGGCGTCGCCCGGCTTCGATCCCGGTCAGTTCCTGGATGGCGCCAAGGTAGCTTATGAGATGGTCGTCACCGCCTTTGCCGACGGTGACCGCAATACGCTGAAAAACCTTTTGGCGGCGGATGTCTATGATGGTTTCGTATCGGCGATTGCCGAGCGCGAAGCCCGCGAGGAACGCGTTGAATCGACCTTTGTCGGTGTCAGCGATGCCAGGATAACCCACGCCGATATGGAAGAGCGCAATGCCCGCCTGACCATCCGCTTCGACAGCGAGCTGATTTCCGCCACCCGGAACAAGGACGACGTCGTCGTCGACGGCGATCCCGCAACGGTGCAGACGGTCCGCGATGTCTGGACGTTTTCCCGCGACACCAAGTCCCGTGATCCGAACTGGAAGCTCGTGGCGACGGAAGCCGTCTGAGGAGGCTCTCGCTTGCCGGCGCCCGACAGGCCGCAGCGCTTGGTGTCTGCCAAGGGGCTGACCCCGCTATCATATGCTCAGATCGCCGGCTGGCGCGACGATGATCACGCTTTTGCCCTTGCGGCGTTTTTGCGTTCGGCGCGCCGGATCATCGAAACACCCCCGAAGCGACGACATCCAGCCGTCGATCTTGATGCCCTTGTTGACGTAGCGCGCCAAGCCATCGGTTTGGGACCGGTAGCGGCGGACGCGGCGCGGCGCTTTTTTGAAGACCACTTCCGGCCGGCCAGGATCGACGCCGATGGATTTGTCACCGGTTATTATGAGCCCGAACTTGCCGCCAGCCCGGTTCGTGCCGGCAAATTTACCGTTCCACTCTTTCGCCGCCCGCCAGACCTCATCGATGTCGATGACGGCAATCGTCCGGCTGGCTGGGATCGACAAATCCGGTTTGGCAGGCAGACAGACACCGGCATTGAGCCCTATCTCGATCGCGCTGCGATTGAAGGCGGCGCGCTTGCCGGAAAAGGACTGGAACTGGCCTGGCTCGCCGATCCGGTCGATGCCTATTTCGTCCATATTCAAGGTTCGGCACGGTTGCGCATGGCCGGCGGCGGGCTGATGCGCATCGCCTTTGACGGCAAATCCGGCCATGCTTACACGTCGATCGGCCGGCTGGCGGTCGAGCGCGGATATCTGTCCGCGGCGGCGGCCGACAAGGCCGGCCTGGAGGCTTGGCTCAGGCAAAATCCGCAGGACGGGCGCGACCTCATGCACCAGAACCGCTCCTACATCTTCTTCAGGCAAACGCCGCAGATTACCTCCGAAGAAGGGCCGATGGGCGCAGCCGGAGTATCCCTTACGGGCGGCCGCAGCCTTGCCGTCGACAAGGCGTTGATGACGTTCCACACGCCGGTATGGGTTGACGCGGCCGGGGTGCCGGATCCCAAGGCGCCACCTGGTGGCGCTGCGACACACTTCCGCCGCCTGATGATCGCCCAGGACACCGGCTCGGCGATAGTCGGCCCGGCCCGCGGCGATCTGTTTTTCGGCTCCGGCGACGAAGCCGGAGCGTGCGCCGGGCGCGTGCGACAACCCGCGACGATGACCCTTCTTTTGCCGAAATCACGTTCCGAACAGAGGCATTGACGCCATGGCGGGACGCAAGCTGACACCGGAAGACGACGCACTGTGGGCCGAAATCAAGAGGACGATTCGCCCGCTTGACCGCAGTCCGGCACCGGCGGGTGAAGAACGGACCGGTGATCCGGCCCGAAACCGGGACACAATCTCGGGCGCCAGCAAGATCCCGCAATCTCCAAAGCCGGTTTCGCGCTTTCCCGCGGCACCCAAGCCGCCGCCGTCGCCACCGGGCCCGGCGCTTGACCCAAAATCACGCCGCCGGCTGTCGCGCGGCCGCGAGGATGTCGATGACCGGCTCGACCTGCATGGCCTCAATCAGGCTGCGGCCTTTCATGCGCTGATCGGTTTTATGCGCGCCGCACAGGCCGACGGAAAAAGACTGGTTCTGGTGATCACCGGCAAGGGCCGGTCCGAATATGGCGATTCCGGAATCTTGCGGTCGGCCGTGCCGAAATGGCTCGCTGGTCCGGATTTCCGGGGCTTTGTCGCAGGCGTTGAGGAAGCGGGCCGGCGCCATGGCGGTGGCGGTGCGCTCTATGTCAGGTTGCGCCGGCGGCGGTCGGCCTGATCGGAGCGGGGAGGACGAAAGCGGCCGGCGTCGGCGCCATAATGATCGACATAGCGCCGGTTGATGGCGGCAACCGGCAGCACGATCAGGACATCCGTCGTGCCGAACTGATGATCGATGACGGCGCCATCGGCGACAAAGCCGCCAAGGCGGAGATACCCTTTGATCAGCGGTGGCAATTGGCGCAGCACCGCCCGTTCGTCAATCGCATCGGCCGGTAGGCGGTTCATCTCCACATAGCGGTCGCCAACGGCGCGGACCCGCCAGGTTTCGGGCGCGCGGGCCTTGTGGTGCAGGAAGCTGAGCGCCGGAGCCAGCCGGTCGGGATTGGTACCGTCCAGGCTGGCGCAGCCAAACATGACGTCGATGCCATGCATCAGCACATAGGACCAGATACCGTGCCACAAGAGTTCGACAGTGCGCCTGTTGCGATAGGGCGCGAGTACGCAGGAGCGGCCCAGTTCCAGAAAACGCAAATCTGGATGCCGGGCGATTAGCGGCGCAATATCGTATTCGCTGGCGGAATAGAAACCGCCATGGAGTTCGGCAATCTCCTGCCGCAACAGCCGGTATGTCCCGACGATCGGCGCCTTGCGACGGAACAGCGGCCGGCGCGGCGTCGTTTCGGTCTCGAATCGGTCGCGATCCTGATCACCTGGTACTCCATGATCTCGCCTTTTGCCCCGGTCGATGACAAGCAGATGATCACAAATCGGATCGAAGCTGTCGCGATCGCGGCGCGTCCTGAGCGCGTCCGCTTCGGCGATCGCCCTCATTTCCTCATAAAAGACGTGGTAGCGCAGACGCTGCGCCTGCCGCACTTGCCCCGGCAATTGCGCCAGCCGCACGTCCAGCGGACCGATTTTGCCGAGCGGTTCCAGCACGGCCATCCGCCGGTGCGGCAGACGAAACGGCTGGCGAAACGGCCAGCGGTCGGCGTTTTCGATCGCGCCGGCCAGCATCGTTGTCACGGGTTCACTCAAAATCTTCTGCGGCGATTTGCGGTGGAGGCGCATCGAGTTTCCGATGAATTACGTTCGGGCGGTTCCTGGCCCTCGGTCAGACCGGTTTTAACCCGGATCTGTTTGCCGGCGATTATACCAGACGCAAGTCAGCGTGTTGAGGCCGCCGCAACAGTCCCGCTCAGCCGGATCCTAGGCCGCCAATGCCAGAGCGTTCCCCGCCGACCGGTAGCTCAACGCCTCGGCGATATGCAGCCGCGCGACGGTTTCCGCGCCGTCCAGGTCGGCCAAAGTGCGCGCCACCTTGAGGACCCGGTGATAGCCGCGGGCGGAAAGTTGCATCGCCTCCGCCGCGTCCTGCAGAAGGCGCCCCCCGGCTGCATCCGGACAGGCGGCCTGCTCGATCTGGCTTGCTGCGGCTTGTGCGTTGCAGCGGATATGCGGGGCGTCGAGCGCGGCATAGCGCCGCGCCTGAAGATCACGGGCCATCACCACACGGGCGGCAATGTCGGCGCTGGCTTCGCTGGGTGCCGGATGGATGAGGTCGGCGGCGCTGACCGCCGGAACTTCGATGCGGATGTCGATGCGGTCTAGAAACGGACCGGAAATCCGCGCCTGATAGTCGCTTGCGCAACGCGAGCCGCGGCTGCAGACATGGCCGGGTTCGCCGGCCTTGCCGCAGCGGCACGGATTCATCGCCGCTATGAGCTGGATACGCGAGGGATAGCTGACCCGGTGGTTGGCCCGGGCGATGAACGTCTCGCCGGTCTCGATCGGCTGACGCAGTGAATCGAGCACGGCGGGGGTGAATTCCGGCAATTCGTCGAGGAAAAGCACGCCCTGATGAGCCCGCGAGACCTCGCCCGGCCGTGCCCTGATGCCGCCGCCGACCATCGCCGCCATGGACGCAGAATGATGCGGCGCCCGGAACGGTCGGCGATCGGAAAGCCGGCCGCCGGCCAGCGTGCCGGCGATGGAGGCGATCATCGACACTTCCAGGAGTTCGCGTGGCGCCAGCGGCGGCAGGATGGAGGGCAGCCGGCTCGCCAGCATCGATTTGCCGGCGCCCGGCGGGCCGACCATCAGCATGTGATGGCCACCGGCGGCAGCGATTTCCAGCGCCCGCTTGGCGCTTTCCTGGCCTTTGATGTCGGCGAGATCCGGCAAATTGTCGGCCGCCGGCGTCAGCGCCGGAAGCGGCTTGGCCAGCACCTGTGTGCCGCGAAAATGATTGGCCAGCGCAATCAGGCTGTCGGGCGCCAGAATCGGCATATCTTCGCCGGCCCAGGCCGCTTCGGCGCCGCACTCGGCGGGGCATATCAGGCCCTTGCCGATGCCGTTGGCGCCGATCGCCGCCGGCAGGACGCCGGCAACGGCAGCAATCCGGCCATCGAGCGCCAGTTCGCCAAGCACCAGATGACCGGCGACCGCATCGGCCGGCACGGCGCCGAGCGCGACCATGATCCCGAGCGCGATTGGCAGGTCGTAATGGCTGCCTTCCTTGGGTAAATCGGCTGGCGCCAGATTGACGGTGATGCGTTTGGGCGGCAGCGCCAGACCGGAGGCATGGACGGCTGCCTGGACACGTTCGCGGCTTTCCGCAACCGCTTTGTCCGGCAAGCCGACAATGTTGAAGACCGGTCGGCCGGGCGCGATCAGAACCTGAACGTCGACGGGTATCGCTTCAATGCCCTGAAATGCGACCGTGGTGATCCGTGCGACCATATTCGCCCCCGCGCAATCAATCCGGCACCATCGCATTGATCGGCATCGGAAACCGCAGTTGCAAGCATAGGCGAAACGATCATTCCTGACAAGAACAAAAATGGAACAAAACGTCAGGCCGGCAATTTCGCCTCCAGGGCATCCCAGAACAAAGCGGCAATATCGGGCCCACCGAACCGCTGCACTTCGCGGATACCGGTCGGCGACGTGACATTGATTTCCGTCATCAACCCGCCGATCACGTCAATGCCGGCCAGCAGCAAGCCGCGGCGTTTCAACTCCGGCCCGATCCGCGCGCAGATTTCGCGATCCGTCTCGTCAAGATCCGCAGCCTCGGCACGGCCACCGACATGCATGTTGGAGCGCGCATCGCCAATCGCCGGCACGCGGTTGATGACGCCCGCCGGCTCGCCGTCGACAAGGATGATGCGCTTGTCGCCCTCGCGCACCTCCGGCAGGTAGCGCTGCACCACGAAGGGTTCGCGGAACATGTCAATGAAGAGTTCCAGCAAAGCCGGCAGGTTTTCATCGTCCTGGCGAAGCCGGAACACGGCGGCGCCGCCATTGCCGTGCAGCGGCTTGATGATGATCTCGCCGAATTCGTCGCGAAAATCACGGATTGCATGCGGATCGCGGCTGATCAGTGTTGCCGGCATCAGGTCGGCAAAATCAGTGACGAAGATCTTCTCCGGCGCATTGCGCACTTCCGCCGGATCATTGACGACGAGCGTTTCGGGATGGACGCGCTCTAAAAGATAGGTGGCGGAAATATAGGCCAAGTCGAACGGCGGATCCTGGCGCATCAGCACGACATCGCAATTCGCCAGATCGACAATCCGCGCCTCGTCCAACGTAAAATGTCTGCCCTCTTCATCGGCGACGCTAACGGCTTCCATGGCCGCAAAAACCCGGCCGTCGCGCATCGACAGCCGTTCCGGTGTGTAATGCAACAAGGCATGACCGCGCCTTTGCGCTTCCAGCATCAGCACAAAGGTGGTGTCGCCGGCAATCTGCAGGCTGGATATGTGATCCATCTGGACTGCGACGGTCAGGGCCATGTGATCATCCTTGTTACGCTGGCGTCATGGCGATCCGGTTAGACCGGTCCGGCCTGCAACGCAATGATCGGGCGCAATGGTCGGGCGCCATCACCGCAATGGGCGAAAGGCGTCCGGCATGTGGACCGGCGGGCGCCAGGGCACCACCAGGACGAGATCGAAGCGCATCATCAGGCCGTTTGCGGCCGGATGGCGGGCCAGCCACAGATCTGCGGCGGTAGCGATCCGCTGTTCGGCCCGGGGCGTCAACGCCTCGATCGCCTCCGCCACCGAGCGGCGCGCCTTGACTTCCACAAAGGCGATGAGCTTGCCACGTTTGACGATCAGGTCGATTTCTCCTGCCGGGGTGCGATAACGCCGCGCCAGAATGCGATAGCCCTTGAGCAGCAGACGTAGGCTCGCCGCCGTCTCCGCCCGCAGGCCGAAGCGATAGGCGCGACGGCGCTCTGCCGTCACGTTTTCAACTTCCGCTCAAGCGCCAGTGCCCGCTGGTAGAGGCCGCGGCGCGAAAGGTTTGTTTCGGCTGCGATTCGGTCGGCTGCGTCGCGCACGCTGCCACGGCCAAGCGCTTCGGCAAGCAGCGCGTCGATCTCATCCTGCGACAGGTCGGGGCGGGTCTGATCGCCTCGGCCAATGACCAGAACGATCTCGCCCTTGACGGTTTTTTTGGCGTAATGCGCAGCCAGCGATGCAAGGCTCTGCCGGTCGAATGTTTCGTGCAGTTTGGTCATTTCCCGGCAAAGTGCCGCCTGCCGCTCGCCGCCGAGCACAGCCGCCATGTCTGCAAGGCTCGCTGCCAGCCGCTTGGGCGACTCAAGAACGACGATCGTTGCCGGGATGCTCGCCAATTCCCTCAGCCGGGTTTTCCGTGCCACCGTTTTCGCCGGCAAAAAACCGCCAAAGAAAAAGGCGTCGGTCGGCAATCCCGCGGTGCAAAGCGCTGCCGTCAGCGAGGACGGGCCAGGTATGGGAATCACCGCGTGACCGGCGCTGATCGCGTCTTCCACGAGCCTGAAACCGGGATCCGACAAAAGCGGCGTTCCGGCATCGCTGACCAGGGCAATCGTTTCGCCGGCATCAAGGCAATCTATGATGCGCTGCCGGACCGCAGGCGGACTATGATCGTGATACGCCGTCATCGGTGTTTCGATACCGAATCGATCCAGCAAACGCCGCGTTGTTCGCGTATCCTCGCAGGCAATCCGGTCGCTACCGGCGAGGATCTGCAACGCCCGGATGGAAATATCGCCGAGATTGCCGATCGGGGTTGCCACGATATAGAGCCCCGGCGAGGGCGTCGGCGCCGGGAAACGCTGTCCGTCAATCAGATAGGCTGGCAGATAGGCTGGATCCTGGCCGGTCAATTGCCTCACGCCTTTTGCTGTTGATTCTGTTGCCAGTTTGTCACGCAGTGTTGCCGTCTGCGCCCAGGGCTCACGATGGCGACCGGTCTTGCTTGCCGCTTGTAAGATTTCTACCTAGGCTCCTACCGCCCCCTTGCTGTATTGGAAAGGTGGTGGCGTTGAAAAGGAGATCGTGTTGCTTCGCGAAGTGCTGCTGAACAGGCACCGCCGGACCGGCATCGTTATTGCAGCTTTGCTGGCAATGGCGCTCGCCGCCTGCACGCAGACGCGTTTCGGCGGTGGACCGCCGACCGCCGATGTCGGCACGGCAATATCCGGCGAAGTGATCGGCTCGGGATCCGTCCGTGTCGCCCTTCTCGTTCCCAGGAGCGCCACCGGCAATGCCGGCAAAATCGGCCTGGCGTTCCGCAATTCTGCCGATCTGGCCATGCGGGATTTCCCCGGCGCTGGTATCCAGCTCATCGTTTACGACACCGGCGGTACCGCCGCCGGCGCCGTGGCGGCCGCCAACACGGCCCTTTCCGAAGGCGCCGAAATGATCCTCGGCCCGGTCTTTTCAAGCGCCGTCGGCGCGGTCGCCGCACCGGCCCGCCAGGCCGGCGTTCCGGTTGTCGCCTTTACCACCGATGTATCTGTCGCCGGCCGGGGCGTTTATCTGATCAGCTTCCTGCCGGACAACGATATTGAGCGCGCCATCACCTATGCCGCCGCGAACGGGCGCAAATCCTTTGCCGCGATCTTGCCGGCCAATCGCTATGGCACACTTGTTGAAGCAGCGTTTCGCCAGACGGTCAGTCGCACCGGCGGCCGCGTCGTCACGATTGAACGCTATCAGCTCGACCAGAACGATATCCGGCTGAAGGCGACGGCGATTGCCGAGGTTGCCTCGCAATTTGACGCGCTGCTCGTGCCCGATGCCGGCGATGTCGCCGTTGTCGTCGCTGATACGCTCGCCTCGGCCGGCGTATCGCAAGAAACGACCAGGCTGATCGGCGGCGGCCAGTGGGAGGGCGATTCCCGCATCTCCAGCAGCCCCAATCTCGCCGGTGCCTGGTATGCCGCGCCGTCGCGGCAGGGATTTGCCGCCTTTGCCCAGCGCTATCGTTCGGCCTACAGTTCCGAGCCACCGCGAAACGCAACGATCGCTTATGACGCGACGGTGCTCGCCGCCGGCCTCGTGCGACAATTCGGCGGTGAGCGGTTTTCCCAGTCCGTGCTGACCAATCCCAACGGCTTTGCCGGCATAGATGGCGTCTTCCGGCTTCAGCCTGATGGCAGCAACGATCGCCGTCTCTCCATCTATGAAGTGACCGGTTCGGGAACGAC
>CALZIL010000018.1 GCA_945787495.1 uncultured Afifella sp.
GCGCCGGTGCGCGCCAGGATTTCCGGCGTCGGCAGAACCGCGCTGGCGACGCTGCCGGGCCTGTTTCGCGGCGAGAGGCTGATCGGCCTGCCTGAACTGGTTGTCTTCAAGGATGACCGGTTGCCGCTGGTTAGCCTGCTGGTGCGGAGCCTCGTTGCCGATCGACTTGCCTCGCCGCGGGCTTTGCCTGCCTTTGTCCCGCCCGATTAGGTGGCTAGAGCCCCGTTATCGTGCGTGATTAAGGTTATGGCCGGTTTACGGTTCCAGATTGCACCAATGATGGTGCATCTTGGCATCAACGTTGCGAAAACCTATTTACTGTAATGAGACCGGCACAATTGAGACACGGGCGCTTGACCGGAAGCGCCTTGGGGACCTGTTAGTATGAATCAGAATTTCCGTAATTTCGCGCTTTGGATTGTCATCCTGCTATTGCTTGTAGCGCTGTTCAATCTTTTCAAGACCCCGGCCACGGAAACCGGATCGCGCGATATCACCTATTCGCAGTTCCGTACCGATGCCAATGATGGGCGGATCACCGGCGTGACGATTTCCGGGCAGGAGATCATCGGCACCTATGACGACAATACGCGCTTCAGGACGTTTGCTCCAGAAGGGTCGGATTATGTCTCCGTGCTGGAAGAGCGCGGCGTAACGATCCGCGCCCAACCGGACAATGACGAGATGTCGTTCCTTTCGGTGCTGGTGTCCTGGTTCCCGATGTTCCTGCTGATCGCCGTGTGGATCTTCTTCATGCGCCAGATGCAGGGCGCCGGCGGCAAGGCGATGGGCTTCGGCAAGTCGAAGGCCAAGCTTTTGACCGAGGCGCATGGCCGGGTGACGTTTGAGGACGTTGCCGGTGTCGATGAGGCCAAGGAAGACCTGGAAGAGATTGTCGAGTTCCTGCGTGACCCGCAGAAATTCCAGCGGCTCGGCGGGCGCATTCCGCGTGGCGTGCTGCTGGTCGGACCGCCGGGAACCGGCAAGACGCTTCTGGCTCGCGCCATTGCCGGCGAGGCCAATGTGCCGTTCTTCACCATTTCCGGTTCCGATTTTGTCGAAATGTTCGTCGGCGTCGGCGCCAGCCGCGTCCGCGACATGTTCGAGCAGGCCAAGAAAAACGCACCGTGCATCATCTTTATCGACGAGATCGATGCCGTTGGCCGCCATCGTGGCGCCGGTCTTGGCGGCGGCAATGACGAACGCGAACAGACGCTGAACCAGTTGCTGGTGGAGATGGACGGCTTTGAAGCGAATGAAGGCATCATCCTGATCGCCGCAACCAACCGGCCCGATGTCCTCGACCCCGCTCTGCTGCGGCCGGGCCGGTTCGACCGCCAGATCGTCGTTCCCAATCCCGATGTCGTCGGCCGCGAAAAGATCCTCAAGGTGCATGTGCGCAAGGTGCCACTCGCACCGGACGTGAACCTGAAGACCGTGGCGCGTGGCACACCGGGCTTTTCCGGCGCTGACCTGATGAACCTGGTCAACGAATCGGCGCTGCTTGCGGCCCGTCGCGGCAAGCGGCTGGTGACGATGCATGAATTCGAGGACGCCAAGGACAAGGTGATGATGGGAGCGGAGCGCCGCACCCTTGTCATGACCGAAGACGAAAAGCGGCTGACGGCCTATCACGAGGGTGGTCATGCCATCGTTGCCCTGCACGTTCCTTCCACCGACCCTGTTCACAAGGCGACGATCATTCCGCGCGGCCGCGCGCTGGGCATGGTCATGCAGCTGCCTGAACGCGACCAGTTATCGATGTCGCTGCAGCAGATGACGTCGCGGCTCGCCATCTTGATGGGCGGCCGGGTTGCCGAAGAATTGATATTCGGTCGTGAGAAGGTCACGTCCGGCGCTGCTTCCGACATTGAACAGGCGACCAAGCTGGCACGGGCCATGGTGACTCGCTGGGGTCTTTCAGAAGAACTCGGTCGTGTCGCCTATGGCGAAAACCAGGAAGAAGTCTTCCTTGGGCACTCAGTTGCGCGGCACCAGAATGTCTCTGAGGCTACGGCGCAGAAGATCGACAAGGAGGTCCGCCGGCTGGTCGATGAAGGTCATGCGGAAGCGCACCGGGTTCTCACCGAACACGGCGACGATCTGGAAGCGCTGGCGCAGGGTCTGTTGGAATTCGAGACACTGTCCGGTGACGAGATCCAGGACCTCTTGAAGGGCAAGCGGCCAATCCGCGAAGATCCGAGCGATGATTCGCCGGCGACGCCAAAGGGCTCGGCCGTGCCGTCGACCGGCGCCCGTGGTCGAACCGGCAAAGACGGCGATACTGGCCTGGAGCCGCAGCCGACCTGAGAACACGTTCGGAGGAGGCCGGACCCGATGAGGGCCGCGCCTGAAACCAATCGACACAATTTGTGAGGCCCGGATTCGTATCCGGGCCTTTATACAATCAACGGCCGGCAGGATAACGCTGGTCACGATTCCTGAAGAAATCTCACTTATGGTCCAATCGAGAATGGGGGTCGGGATTTTGACCGGGGATAGGGGGCTTGGAGAGTCGGGTCGATCAATCGTGATCGAACACGGCGACAAGTTGGATCGATGACACGAAAATATTTCGGCACTGACGGTATTCGCGGTACCGCGAACCGATTTCCGGTAACGCCCGACATCGCGATGAAGGTCGGCATGGCGGTCGGCCTTTATTATCGCAACGGTCACCGCCAGCGCGTCGTCATCGGCAAGGACACAAGGCTGTCCGGTTACATGATCGAGAACGCGCTGGTTGCCGGGTTTACCGCGGTCGGCGTCGACGTTTTCCTGCTCGGCCCGATCCCAACACCGGCGGTTGCCATGCTGACCCGGTCCATGCGCGCCGACTATGGAGTGATGATCTCCGCCTCGCATAATCCGTTCGCCGATAACGGCATCAAGCTGTTCGGTCCGGACGGTTTCAAGCTTTCCGATGAAACTGAAGCGCAAATCGAGGCACTGATCGATGCAGACCTGACACGCAAGCTTTCGCCGGCCGCCGATCTTGGCCGTGCCAAGCGCGTCGATGGAATCGTCGACCGCTATATCGAATTCGCCAAGCGCACTCTGCCGCGGCAGATGGGTTTCGACGGCATGCGGATCGTCGTCGACTGCGCCAATGGCGCGGGTTACAAGGCGGCGCCGGCGGCGCTTTGGGAACTCGGCGCGGAAGTGGTGTCGATCGGTGTGACGCCCGATGGCTACAACATCAACCGCGATGTCGGCTCCACGGCCACCAATGCGCTGGTGCAGAAGGTGCACGAGGTGCGAGCCGATGTCGGTATCGCGCTCGATGGCGACGCCGACCGGGTGGTGATCGTCGATGAAAATGGCCGGGTCGTTGACGGCGATCAACTGATGGCGCTTGTGGCGGCCTACTGGCACGAGGAAGACCGGCTGACCGGCAAGGGCATCGTCGCCACGGTCATGTCCAATCTCGGGCTTGAACGCTTTCTCGGCGGCATCGGCCTGTCGATGGCGCGAACGCCGGTCGGCGACCGTTATGTCAGCGAATATATGCGCGCCAACGGCTTCAATGTCGGCGGCGAGCAATCCGGCCACATCATCTTGTCGGACTTTACCACCACCGGCGACGGCCTGATCGCCGCGCTGCAGGTGCTGGCCGTGGTCTGCAAGGAAGGCAGGCCGGTGAGCGAGGTCTGCCATCGTTTCGATCCGGTGCCGCAGATCTTGAAAAATGTCCGCTACAAGGGCGGCCAGCCGCTTGACGACAAGGTCGTCAAGACAATGATCGAGGAGGCGCGGGCGCGGCTCGGCAATACCGGCCGGCTGGTTATCCGTCCGTCCGGAACGGAGCCGGTGATCCGGATCATGGGTGAGGGCGATGATCCCGATCTCGTCGAAACCGTTGTCGATGACATTGTCGGCGCGCTGAGCCGGGCGGCTTAAGCTATTCGCCGGAAGAGCGGCGTGCCATCGTCATCCGGCCGAACCTGCCCTCGCTGATCAGGATTCCGGTCAGGATCAACGCCAATCCCATCCAGTCGCCGGCATCGAGATATTCGGCCATGACGGCGACGCCGGTCAGGGCGGCAAAGACCGGCACCAGATAATTCGACATCGACAGGAATCGCGCGCCGGCTTGGTTGACCAGCCAGAACAGGACAAGTGTGGCAATCCCGGTCGGCGCTACGCTGAGGATCAATATGGCGACAAGCGCCTCAGGCGTCGCCGAAAGCAATCCGGAAGGTTCGGTCAGAATCGCGATGCCAATCGCAAATGGCACCATGGCGACAAGCGTGCCGACCGATTTTCCGAGCAGGTCGATGTCGGGCGACAGACGGGCGGATATGTTGTGCACGCCATAGCAAAAGGCCGCCGCCAGGGCGGCGATCTCGGCCCATAGCGTCAGGCCGGCGCTGTTCAGGTTGAGAAGCACGCCCGGCCCGATCAACAGCACCACGCCGGCGAAGCCGACAGCAAATCCGCTGACATGACGCGGCCGGACCGGTTCATCGGGCAGGAACAGATGAACCAGCACAAGCACCATCAGCGGATTGGTCGCCATGAGGATGCCGACCAGGCTCGACGGTGCGTGCAGGCTGGCCCATGAGATCAGAAAGAACGGCAGCATCGTGCCGGTCGCTCCAAGCCATAAAAACCAGATCCAGTTGCGCAGGCCGCGCGGGAAGGCGCCGCCACGTGCCTTCAGGGCAATCATCAGGATTATTGCCGCGATGGTGATTCTTGCCGCCGGCATCCAGATCGGTGCGACGGACAGAACGGCGATCTTGGTCAGCGCGAACGACGAGCCCCAGGCAAGGACCAGAAACGCAAGCGCAAGCCAATGGCTCAATGGCCGGTCTGGAATCATGCTGCATTGCCGTTCGCAGGATCTGGCGGGCCGCCTGCATAGGCCGGCAGGCGTGCATCGGCAAGCGTGACCGGCCCGGCCGGTTGGTATCTGTGCGCGAAAAACAGTTAACGGAGTGTGTTAACAAGCATGGTTAATCTCTCTTTAAGAAGTCCGCCCTTAGACTCGTTTCCGGGACCTGCGGCTGATCACTCTGCTGCATTGGGGAATGAGGATATGATGCGACACATCACCAGACTTGCGCTCGCGGCCAGCGCCATGACGATGATCTCCGTATCAGTCGCCGCGGCCGCCGATGTCGGGCCGTACGTCATTGAGCCGGAGCCGGTGCCCGAGCCGCCGGTTTTGGCGGGTGGATGGTATTTGCGCGGCGACATAAGCTATGATTTCCAAACCGATGCAAATTTCCTCGTTTCCGCCGTTACGTCCTTCGATGCGGATTTCGACGACACCTGGGATATCGGCGTTGGCCTTGGCTATATTTTCAATGACTGGTTCCGTTCCGACATAACCGCCGATTACCGCTTCCCGGCCGATTGGGATGCCGCAGCAACCGATGTTTCCGTATCGACGATCCTGCTCAACGGCTATGCCACTTTGGGCAGTTTCTCCGGGATCTCGCCCTATGTCGGGGCCGGCGTCGGTGTTGCTTATGTCAACTGGGATACGATCGACTTTCCCGGTCTTGGCTTGGGCCCCGTCGCCACCGACAATGACTGGCGTTTTGCCTATGCGCTTATGGCCGGTATCAGCTTTGATTTGACGGAGAATCTGGCGGTCGACACTGGCTACCGGTTCACCGGCGTCGATGACGGCCAGCTTATCGGTCCGGGTTCTGTCCTGGTCCCCGGTGGCGCCAGCTATTCCGATCTTCATATCCACGAATTCCGGATTGGCGCGCGCTACACCTTTGGCAATTAGAGCGGCAGCTCCTGACATATCTGCCAGCGACTGACGGCGTTCCCGTTACATCCGCCGCTTAATAGGCGGGCCAGTCTCCGGCCCGCCTTTTTGTTGTTTGGCGCGGCGCCGGGTTGCGGTTGCCTTTTCTTGTGCCCTGCAGTATCGCCGTCCGTGGGACACCCCTCCCCAACGAGGGGCCGCTATCTGGAAGGGTAGATCAATGACGGCAATTGACGTACCGGCCAGGCGGCCGGCCAACCCGCGTTTCTCATCCGGCCCCACTGCCAAGCGCCCTGGCTGGAACCTCCAAAATCTCCAACACGCAGTGCTCGGCCGCTCGCATCGTTCCGCGCCCGGCAAGGCGAAGCTGCGCCAGGCGATCGATGGGACACGCGAATTGCTCGGTGTTCCGGCGGATTATCGCATTGGCATCGTGCCGGCTTCCGATACCGGCGCCGTGGAGATGGCGCTGTGGTCGCTGCTCGGCGCCCGCGGCATCGACTGTCTTGTCTGGGAGAGCTTCGGCAAGGGTTGGGTGAGCGACATCGTCGGGCAGTTGAAGCTTGACGATGTGCGGCTGCTTGAAGCCGACTATGGCGCCTTGCCGGATCTGGATCAGGTCGACTTTGCACGCGATGTCGTGTTCACCTGGAATGGAACGACATCCGGCGTGAAGGTGCCGGACGGAAACTGGATCGCTGCCGACCGGACAGGCCTGACGATCTGTGACGCGACCAGCGCCGCCTTTGCGCAGCCGCTGCCTTTCGACAAGCTCGATGCCACCACTTTCTCCTGGCAAAAGGTGCTTGGCGGCGAGGCCGCGCACGGCATGCTGGTGCTGAGCCCGCGCGCCGTTGAAAGGCTCGAAACCTATAATCCTGCCTGGCCGTTGCCGAAGATTTTCAGGCTGACCAAAGGCGGCAAGCTGATTGAGGGGATATTTGAGGGTGCGACGATCAACACGCCGTCGATGCTGTGTGTGGAAGACTATCTTGATACGCTGGCCTGGGCCCGTTCGATCGGTGGCCTTGATGCCCTGATTGGCCGGGCGGACAAAAATGCCGCGGTTATCGCCGATTGGGTGGCGCGCACGCCGTGGGTCGATTTTCTCGCCACCAACCCGGCGACCCGGTCAAATACGTCGGTTTGCCTCAAAATCATCGATCCGGCGGTGACGGCCCTCGACAAGCCCGGCCAGTCCGCCTTTGCCAGAAAAATGGCCGGTACGCTGGAGGCCGAGGGCGTCGCCTTGGATATCGGCGCCTATCGCGACGCGCCGCCGGGGCTGCGGATCTGGTGCGGAGGCACCGTGCAGGCCGCGGACCTTGAAGCGCTCGTGCCGTGGCTCGACTGGGCGTTTGCCATGCAAAAAGCGGAAATAAAGGCCGCCGCCTGAACCGGCCCGGCTCCGATCACATTAACATTTCCGGCCGGTTTCGCATCACCATCAGTGGCATCGCGCTCAGCCGGTACGATTTTTCAGGAAGGATATCCATCCATGTCTCCCCGTGTGCTGATTTCCGATAAATTGTCCCCAACCGCCGTCCAGGTGTTTGCCGATCGCGGTGTGGAGGCCGATTTTCAGCCCGATCTCGGCAAGGACAAGGAGCGGCTGATCGCAGCGATTGGCGACTATGAAGGCCTTGCCATCCGGTCGGCGACCAAGGTGAGCGAGAAAGTGATTGCGGCGGCCGACAAGCTGAAGGTCATCGGCCGGGCCGGTATCGGCGTCGACAATGTCGATTTGAAAGCGGCGACGGCGAAAGGCGTGATCGTGATGAACACGCCATTCGGCAATTCCATCACGACGGCCGAACATGCCATCGCCATGCTTCTGGCCTCAGCCAGGCAAATACCGGCCGCCGATGCTTCGACACAGGCCGGCAAGTGGGAAAAATCAAAATATATGGGCGTTGAGATCACCGGCAAGACGCTCGGCGTGATCGGTTGCGGCAATATTGGTTCGGTCGTTGCGACACGTGGCATTGGGCTTGCCATGCGCGTTATTGCCTTTGATCCGTTCCTGTCGGAGGACCGGGCAGCCGAACTCGGTGTGGAAAAGGTCGACCTCGATACGCTGTTCCGCCGCGCTGATTTCATCACCATGCACACACCGCTGACGGAAAAGACGAGGAATATCATCGATGCTGCGGCGATCGAAAAGATGAAGGACAGCGTACGAATCATCAACTGCGCGCGCGGCGGTCTGGTGGTTGAAGAAGCGTTGCGTGATGCCTTGGAGAGCGGCAAGGTCGCCGGCGCCGCCATTGACGTCTTTTCCGAAGAGCCGGCCACAAAGAACATCCTGTTCGGCGCGCCGAACGTTATCTGCACGCCGCATCTGGGTGCGGCGACCGGCGAGGCGCAGGAAAATGTTGCGGTCCAGGTGGCCGAGCAGATGGCCGATTATCTGACCGCAGGGGCCGTCTCCAACGCGCTCAACATGCCGTCGATTTCCGCCGAGGAAGCACCGCGGCTGACGCCTTTCGTCCAGTTGGCGGAACAACTCGGCTCGTTTGCAGGACAATTGACGGAAACCGGCGTGAGCAAGATCTGCCTGGAATATGAGGGCCTGGTGGCGGACATGAACGTTAAGGCCCTGACAGCCGCGGCGCTGACCGGCTTCCTGCAACCGCTTTTGCAGACGGTCAATATGGTCTCCGCCCCGACCTATGCCAGGGAACGCGGCATCAAGGTGGAGGAGATCCGCCGCGAACACAGAGGCGCCTATGAGACCTATGTCCGCCTGACCGTGTTTACCGAAAAACAGGAGCGGTCGGTGGCCGGAACCGTGTTTTCCGACGGCAAGCCGCGGATTATCCAGATCAAGGGCATCAACATGGAGGCTGAACTCGCCGAAAGGATGCTTTACGTTACAAACCGGGACCGGCCGGGTTTCATCGGCAATCTCGGTACGACACTCAGCAATGCCGGCATAAATATCGCCCGCATGCAGCTTGGCCGTGACTTTGAAGGCGGCAACGCCATAGCGCTCGTTTCGATCGACGAGGCGCTACCTGACGCCGTTTTGAGAGGCGTTCAGGCGCTGCCGAATGTCATCCAGGCCAAGACATTGAAGTTTTGAAGGGAAAGCGATCGGGAAAGTCTTCCTTCCGATTGCCGGTGAAGCTATAGACTTGAAAACCCCGGTCACCGAGCCGGGGTTTGTCGCGTCCAAGAAGAGGCACATCGCCAAATGGCCAATGTCGTTGTCGTCGGCTCGCAATGGGGTGACGAGGGCAAAGGGAAGATCGTCGACTGGCTGTCGGAGAGAGCCGATGTCGTCGTGCGGTTCCAGGGCGGCCACAATGCCGGCCACACGCTTGTCATCGACGGCGTCACTTTCAAGCTGAGCCTGTTGCCGTCAGGCGTCGTCCGACCTGGAAAGCTTGCCGTCATCGGTAATGGCGTGGTGCTTGACCCGCATGCCTTGCTTGCCGAAATCAACCGGCTCGAGGCGCAGGGCGTCGCCGTGTCGCGCGACAATCTGCGGATCGCCGACAATGCGGCGCTGATCCTGTCCGTGCATCGCGATCTGGACGGCATCCGCGAGAACGCGGCGGCGCCGGGCGCCATGATCGGCACCACCCGGCGCGGCATCGGCCCGGCCTATGAGGACAAGGTCGGCCGCCGCGCCATCCGGGTTATGGATTTGTCAAATCCGTCGACATTGCAGGGCAAGATCGACCGGCTGCTGCTGCATCACAACGCCCTGCGCCGCGGTCTTGGCGAGCCGGAGGTTTTGGCGGAGACGCTGTTTGAGGAGCTGGCGAGTGTCGCCGACGACGTGCTGCCTTACATGGATACGGTTTGGGCACTATTGGATCGCCGCCGCCGGGCCGGCGAACGGATTCTTTTTGAGGGCGCGCAGGGTGCGCTCCTCGATATCGACCACGGCACTTATCCCTTCGTCACCTCGTCCAACACGGTGGCCGGCCAGGCCGCGACCGGATCAGGGATCGGCCCCGGCGCCATCGATTATGTGCTGGGCATCACCAAGGCCTATACGACGCGGGTCGGTGAAGGGCCGTTTCCCGCCGAGCAGGACAACGAGGTCGGCCAGTTTCTCGGCGAGCGCGGTCACGAATTCGGCACCGTCACCGGCCGCAAACGCCGCTGTGGCTGGTTCGACGCCGTGCTGGTGCGCCAAACCGCCAAGGTTTCCGGCATCAACGGCATCGCGCTGACCAAGCTGGATGTTCTCGACGGCCTTAATGAGATCAAGATCTGCGTTGCCTATGAGCTTGACGGCAAACCGGTCGACCGGCTGCCCGCCAGTCAGTCGGCGCAGGCGCGGGTCAGGCCGGTATACGAGACCCTGGAAGGCTGGAAGACATCGACGGCCGGGGCGCGATCCTGGGCTGATCTGCCGGCGCAGGCGGTCAAATATGTCCGTCATGTGGAGGAATTGATCGAAGCGCCGGTGGCGCTGCTGTCGACAAGTCCGGAACGCGATGACACGATCCTTGTCCGCGATCCGTTTGAGGATTAATTCTTTCAGCAGCTACGGAAATTCGCTACCAGTCTGTCATGCCGGATTACGCATCCATCCTTAAACGGTCGATAGAAACGCTACCGGAAAAGACTCCGGATATGCGCCATGCCGTTTATGAACGGGCGCGGGCGGCGCTGGCGCGTCAGCTCACCTCCGTCGATCCGCCACTCAGCCCGGAATCAATCGAATTGCAGCATCAGCATCTGGAAGATGCGATCTCGTCGGTGGAAACGGATTTTTCCCCGACGGCAGTCGGTGACGATGAAATGCCGGGAGATGCCGCCGGAAACGGTGAAAAGCCTGGTGAAACGGGGTTGCCGGTCGATGAAGAGTTGGCCGACTTCTCCGCCGCCCAGAGCGAGCCGTCGCCAGCACCGGGGCCCGACGAGCTGGAGCCGGAAGAACCAATGCCACCGGCCATGGCGCAGTTCGAACCGGATCCGTCAAACAGGCGGTGGGAGCAGCCAAAGGCGTCACACGCGCCGGCGGCGATCATGCTCTTGCTGTTTGTGCTGATTGCCGGCGGGGCCGCGGTTTTTGCCTATACGCAATGGGAAACGGTCCAGGCCCTCATTGGAGGCTCCTCCAGCGAGCAGACAATTGCCGACGTGCCGGCCGCCGATGCGCCGGCCGCCGGCGAACGGGCAAGCGGCGATGACGTTCCACCCGTGACGGCCGGCGGCGATCTTGCCGATGCGCCGAAAAGCGAAGATCGCCTGCTTGAGGGGATTGCCGCGCCGCTGGACGGCGCGCAGGAAACGCAGCAGGTCGCCGGAGCGCCGGATGCAATGCCGGTTGACGGCGGCCTGACCGAACCACCCGGCGAAACGGCCGCCGGAACGGCTGGCGAGACCACGGACACGGCTCCCGTTGAAACCGGCGGCACGCAGACGGCGGTGAGCGAAACACCGGCAGTCGAAACACCGGCAGCCGAAACAGCGGCAACCGAGACACCTGCGCCCGAGACACCGGCGCCCGAAACACCGGCAGCCGAATCGCCGGCATCGGAAACTGCGACGGGAACCGAAACCGTGGATGCCGTGCCGCAGGGCCTCGTCGGCCAGCGGGCGATCTTCGAAGAGCAGGGTGCCGAGGGTGCGCCGGGCAAATCCGTTCCCGGTGTCGTCGCCTGGTCGCAAAAGGCCAGAGAGAACGGCCCGCCGGCGATCGTCGGCATCATCGATCTTCCGGACCGCAATGCCGCCGTTTCGTTGACGATAACCAAGAACACCGATGAAGCCCTGCCAGCCAGTCACCTCATCGAGATCGAGTTTCGCGGCGTCGAGGGCCTCGTGGAAAGTCCGCTTGAGCGAGCTCCGGCGCTGTTCGCGAAGCAGACGGCCCAGGCCCGAGGCAACAGGCTCGCCGGCGAAGCTGTTCCGGTGACCGAGAATCTTTACTGGATCGCGCTGTCAGACCAGGGCGATCAGGTCAGCCGCAATCTCGCTCTGTTGCACGAGGGCACCTGGTTCAGCCTGCCGATGCTGTTCAAGAATGGCCGCGGTGCCTTGCTCAGCTTCGAAAAGGGCATTCCCGGCGACCAGGTGTTCGAGGCTGTCCTGGAGGCCTGGGAAAAAGCTGGCGCCAGCCAGTAGCCGTCATCGCCTATTGCAGAGACACCGCAATATCGGCGATGGCGGGCGGCGCGGCGATCAGGCCCTGTTTTGCCATGAAAGCGCCGAAGCGGACATAACGGCCGGTATCAAGGGCTGCGGGGCTTTTTGAAAAGCGCGGCAGGGTATCGGCGAAAGCGCGCCGGTTGAGCGCATCGTCCAGATCCGGATGAGCCTTGACGAAGAGCGCAAAGGCTTCGTCGGGATGATTGGTCAGGAACAAGGCGGCCTTTTCGATCGCAGCCAGAAACCGTTTCAGCCGATCATCGTTTATCCTGTCGCGGTGGGCGAGCAGGATCAATTCGTCATAGGCCGGAACACCGTGTTCCTCGGGATAAAAGGCTATGCCCGCACGGCCTTCCAGCTCAAGCTGGGTGAGCTCGAAATTGCGGAATGCACCGATAACCGCATCGACCCGGCCGCTGATCAGGGCCGGCGTCAGCGCGAAATTGACATTGACGAGATTGACATCGGCAAGGCTCAGGCCGGCGCCGGCGAGCATTTCCTTTAAAAGCGCGTCCTCAAAGCCACCGACGGAAAAGCCGATTGTCTTGCCTTTCAGATCGGCAATGGTCTTGACCTTGCCATCGGCCAGGACGACCAGGGAATTGAGCGGTGTCGCAACCAGCGTGCCAAAGCGGACAAGCGGCAGTTTCTCCGCGGCCTGAAGGTAGAGATTGGGCTGGTAGGAGATGGCGACGTCGCCTTCACCGGCGGCGACAAGACGCGGTGGCGCGCTCGGATCGGCCGGCGCAACGAGCGTGACGTCAAGCCCGGCATCGGCGAAATAACCTTTTTCCTGGGCGACAATCAGCGGCGCGTGGTCCGGATTGACGAACCAGTCGAGCAGAATTGTCAGCTTGTCGGCGGCAAGGGCCGGGCTGAAGCTGGTGAAAAGGACCGCCAGGGCAAAAAACAGACGCATGATTGGTTTCCTTGATTGCTAGATCATGATTGTTCGGCGGCTTCGCCGGGCACCCAGTGCAGCCAGGCGCGGACGGCCCAGTCGATGGCGGCACGCAGTGCGACGGCCATCACGGCGAGAATGACCAGGGCGACAAAGACGCGGTCGGTCTGCATGCGGGCATTGGCGTGCAGCATGATGAAGCCAAGACCGGCGGAAGCGCCGACCCATTCGCCGACGACGGCGCCGATCGGGGCGATACCGGCGGCGACGCGCAGGCCGGACCCAAGTGAAGGAAGGGCGGCCGGAATTCGGATCAGCCGAAGCATCGTGCCACGGCCGGCCCCGCCGAGCCTTGCCAGGTCCAAAAGGCCGGGATCGGTGCGGCGCAGGCCGTCGGCGAAGGCGGTGGCGACCGGGAAATAAATAATCAGCGCCGCCATGGCGATCTTCGAGGCCAGACCGAAGCCGAGCCAGATCACCAGCAATGGCGCAATGGCGAAAACCGGCAGGGCCTGGCTGGCGACAAGCGCCGGACCGACGAGGCGTTCCAGCCGCGGCGATGCGGCAATAACCAGCGCCGTCGCCACGCCGGCGAGCGTTCCAACCACAAGCCCGATGACTATTTCCGATGCCGTGATTGCGGCGTGGCCGAGATAATAATCCGGCCGGGCAAGGAACGCGGCGCCAATCCGGCTCGGTGGTGGCAGCAGGTAAGCGGGCGTGCCGGCGAGGCGGACGGAAATCTCCCAAAGGGCGGCGATCCCGGCAAGGCCGGCGGCAAGGCTCAGCAAACGGTGAACGGCTGCGGTCAAACCGGCTCTCCAATTGCGATCATGAGCGGGAAGGGGAGAAACACTCCGTTCCTTCGCCGGCATGACCCGGATCAGGTTCAAAGGGTTCGGCCCGCCTCATCAGGCCGTCTCAGCGCGGTCACGGCCGCGCGCCCCTCGGACGTGACCTTGCTAGCGCTTCGGCGCGCACGCGGCAAGGCCGGCTGTTCTCCTCTTTAGTCGCCGTTTCACCTTTACAGGCTCCGGAACCCGGTCTAGGCGGGCCGGATGTTTTCGTCTCTCTTTGCCTGGCTTTGGCATCAGCCTTACATCCTTTTGTCGCTTACGGCGCTTTTCTGGGCCGGCAATGCAATTGTCGGGCGTGCTATCGCGGGCGAGTTTCCGCCGATGGCGCTGTCGCAATTGCGCTGGCTCATCGCCTTCGTAATCGTGTTGCCGTTCGCCTGGCGGCATGTGCGCCGCGACTGGCCGGTGATCCGGCGCTCTATGGGCACCCTGATGGTGCTCGGGCTGACCGGCCTGGCGGCCTTCAACGGCCTGCAATATGCCGCGCTCAACTACACCACGGCGCTCAATTCGGTTCTTTTGCAGCCGGTCATGCCGCTGCTGATCGCGGCTTGCGTCTTTGCGCTCTATCGCGACCGGCTGAGCGTTGCCCAGATTGCCGGCATTGCCGTTTCGCTTGTCGGCGTCGTCATAATCGTCAGCGGTGGCGACCTGAGCACGCTGACTGGCCTGTCGCTCAATATCGGTGACGTGATGCTGCTTGTCGCGTTTGTGGTCTACGCATTCTATTCGGCGCTTTTGAAAAAACGGCCGGCCATCCACTGGCTCTCCTTGCTGGCCGTCACCTTCGCCTGGGGCGCGGTCCTGCTGTTACCGGCTTTCGCACTCGAATGGGCATCGGGCGCACGACCGGCGCTGACGCTGCCGTCCGTTCTGGCGCTGGCCTATGTCTCGCTGTTTCCTTCACTGTTCGCCTTTATCTGCTTCAATCGCGGTGTGGAGCTGATCGGCCCCAATCGCACCGGGCCGTTTTTTCACCTGGTGCCGCTGTTCGGTACGATCATGGCCATCGTTTTTCTGGGCGAGACACTGACGGTCTTCCATCTGGCCGGCGCGGCGCTGATTTTCGGCGGCATTGTGCTGGCCAGCCGCAAAAGCAAAGAACGCGGCAAGAATCGGGTGGCGCCACCGGCGGCTGGGTCTTAAGCCAAATCAGGCCGGGCTGGCCTCCAGAAGCTGGGTGCGTTCGCGGTCGCGGTCTTTTGCCGCCTTCGTGACGGCCTTTTGCACCTTGTCAAAGGCGCGCACTTCCAGCTGCCGGACGCGCTCGCGGCTGACGCCGAATTCGCCCGACAATTGCTCCAGCGTCAAAGGATCCTCAGACAGCCGCCGTGCTTCGAAAATTCGCTTTTCGCGCTCGTCGAGTACGTCGAGCGCCTTTGTCAGCATGGCGCGGCGCTGTTCAAGTTCGTCCTGTTCGACGAGGAGCGTTTCCTGGTCTTCCGATTCGTCGGCCAGCCAGTCCTGCCATTCGCCCGATTCACCTTCCGTCGCGCGGATCGGCGCATTGAGCGAGGCATCGCCGGACAGCCGCCGGTTCATTGAATGCACCTCGGTCTCGCTGACATTCAGGCGCTTGGCGATCGTTGCGGCCTGCTCGGCGTTTAGGTCGCCCTCGTCAAGTGCGGAAATCTGGCTCTTGACCTTGCGCAGATTGAAGAACAACCGCTTCTGGTTGGCGGTTGTGCCCATCTTCACCAGGCTCCACGAGCGCAGGATATATTCCTGGATCGAGGCCTTGATCCACCACATCGCATAGGTGGCGAGCCGGAAGCCCTTTTCCGGGTCGAAACGCTTGACGGCTTGCATAAGGCCGACATTGCCTTCCGATATCACCTCGCCGATCGGCAGGCCGTACCCACGATAGCCCATGGCAATCTTGGCAACGAGCCGTAAATGGCTGGTGACGAGCTGGTGCGCCGCGTCGCGGTCGTCACGCTCAAGATAGCTCTTGGCAAGCATGTATTCCTGCTGCGGCTCGAGCATCGGAAACCGCCGGATCTCGTCCAGATAGCGGGAAAGACCGCCCTCGGCGGAGGAAACAACCGGGATATTACCGTTAGCCATTCATGCCCCTTTGGTGGCGCCTGCCGGGCCGCACCGCACTGAAAAAGCGGTGACCGGTTTCAGGCCAGAATTGTTTATATAGGATTCGCAGCCGCGGTTTTAAGCGCTGTGGCCACCCAAACAGGGTTTGAATCACCGGATCAGGTTGCCTTTTGCGCCATATTATACACGTTTTTCCAGTGATTTAACTGCCGATTATGACTACCTGCCCTGACCTGCATTCCGCCATCGGACGTCGATCGCCATGCCGTTACCACTGCCCGCTGTCTTCCGAAATTCACCTGGCTCGGGCGAGATTTTCGCGAAAGCGCTCGGCCAGATAGGCGCCATCCTTGGAGGGATAAGCAGGCGCGTCTTGGGTCAAGGCGATCTTGGCGACCGCCAGTACCGGACCCGGCGCCTTAAAGAGGATCTCCGGTAGCGCCTGCGCCTCAACCTCGTCGCGCACGGTCACGGCGTCGGCAAAGCCGTCGGCCCGCGCCATTGCCGCCAGATCAACGCCCGAGGCGGTGAGGCCCCGCTGAGCACCGGTCTCGGCGAAGCTTTCATTGTCCAGCACCAGGATCGACAGATTGCCGGGCGCCTCCGCGCCAATCACGGCCAGGCTGCCCACGCCCATAAGCATCTCCCCGTCGCCGGTGACGACCAGAACCCGCTGCTCCGGTCGGGCCAGCGCCAGGCCCAGGCCGATCGGCGCGGCGAGGCCCATGGCCCCCCACAGATAAAAATTCTCCGGCGTGTCGCCCGCTGCGAACAGGTCCCAGGCCGGGCTGCCGAGGCCCGCCACAACAAGTGCTGCGCCGCGCCACGCCAGCACATCGGCAACCAATTCCCGGCGTGAGAGCCTCTGCGATCCGGCATTGTTCATTCGTCGAACCTCTTCACGCCGAGCACGCTTTGCCCGATCAACACGGCCGCGGCACGGGCCTCGCCGAACGCCAGGGTCGCGGCCTGCTCAAACAGCACTCCGACCTGATCGGCCGTCCTGGCCTCAAAACAGGCAACATTCATCGCCTCCAACACCGGACGCACCGCACGGCCCATCGGCACCTGCCAGGGATTCGTCTCGTCCGCCTCACCACGCATCGTCACCAGCATCAGACACGGCGTTCGCGTGACCGCGGGTAGCGCCAAGGCATTGATGCAATTGCCGATGCCGCTCGATTGCATGCACAGAAGCATCCGGCCATGCCCGAGCCATGTTCCCAGGCCCAGGCCGATCCCCTCCTCTTCGCTCGACAAGGTGATCACCCGGACGCCGGCGTCCGCCCGGCACAATTCGAGCAACCTGGTGAGTCCCGCATCGGGCACTGTCGCCACAGTGGAGATACCGTGGTCCTTGACAAGCTGGAAGACGTGGTCCGACCAACTCTCCGCCGATGCGCGCATCCGCTACCCTCTATGGTTTCGCGCCGTTCCGGGTTTATTGTTAGTGCATCGACGGTCTCCGATACAACGGGATGATGGCCACTGAACGGATGGCGAAGCATTGGCAGTGATGCCTGCTTGTTCAAGCTAAACTTTCACTCCGGATCAATCTGAGACGTCTCCCCAAATGAGTTGGACGACCGCTTCTGGGGGCAAAGTTGACGTTCAAAATACAGCGTCTTCGTGAGCTGTCCGGATTTTCAGGCTAACACTCAGCCGGTTTTGAAGAGGTTTTTGTCCCAACGCCCAAACCGCCGATTTGGCGAAATCCGTCGATCAGGCCGGCCATGCGGGCCGGAGGCGGGCTTTCAAAGGTCAGGACTTCGCCGGTGAGCGGATGTTCAAAACGCAACATTGCGGCATGCAGGGCCTGGCGGCGGAATTTTCGCACACGGTTGCCGAGCGGCGCCGGCAGGGTTTCCGCCTTGGTCAGGAAACCGGCGCCGTAGACCGGGTCGCCGATCAGCGGATGGCCGATATGGGCCAGATGCACGCGGATCTGGTGGGTGCGGCCGGTTTCAAGCTGGCACCTGAGGAGCGCCGCAATGGCCGGTTCGGTGGTGCCGGCGGGAAAGCGCTCGACGGTTTCATAGCGGGTGACGGCGACGCGGCCACCGGATTTGACGACGGCGCGTTTGAGCCGGTTGTTCTTGTCGCGCTCAAGCGGTGCATCGATCACGCCCCTGGCCGGCATCGGCGCCCCCCAGACCAGCGCCAGATAGGCGCGCCGCATCGCTCCCTTGCGGCCATGATCGGCAAATTGTTCGGCAAGGCCGCGATGCGCCGGGTCTGACTTGGCGACGACGATCAGGCCGGATGTCTCCTTGTCGAGCCGGTGGACGATGCCGGGGCGGCGTACGCCGCCAATGCCCGACAGGCTGTCGCCGCAGTGGTGGAGGAGGGCATTGACCAGCGTGCCGGACCAGTTTCCGGCGGCCGGATGCACGACCAGCCCGGCCGGCTTGTCGATGACGATCAGGTCGGCGTCCTCGAAGACCACGTTCAGCCCGATCGCCTCGGGCTGCGGCGTCGCGTCCTGCGGTTCGGGAACGGTGAAGGCGATGTCATCGCCCGATTTGACCCGGTAATTCGGCTCCACTAACGTCCGCCCGCCAACCGTCACCTGACTTTCCTTGATCAGGGCCTTGAAGCGGTTGCGCGAAAACCGTCCGTCGCGGCGGGCAAGGAAAGAATCAAGGCGCTCGCCGGCCTCATCGGGCCCGACTTCCAGTCTTTCGTGATCGCTACCGGAAACATCCATGGCTGATCTTCAATCCGACGACGACCATGCCGAAGCACCGCTCGATCCGGCAGCGGAGCGGATGCGCCGCAAGCTGGTCCGTTTGCTGGTTATTTCGTTCGGTATCATGGTCCTCGGCCTTGGCGCGGTGATTGCGGCGATAATCTACAAGATCAATGAACGCAATGAGGGCACCGACATCCGACCCGACAGCGCCGTTGCCGATGCAGCGGTGGCAAGGGGACGCCTGAACGCGGAAATGGCGATCGCCGGCGCCATCGATCTGCCGGCCGGGGCGCGCATTCTGGCGTCGAGCCTCGATGGCGACCGCGCCCTGATCACGATCGCCCTGCCGGACGGCGCGATGCAGCTTCTGGTCATCGATCTGCCGACCGGCAAGATCTTTGTCCGTTATGATTTAAGGACACGGTGAGTCGAATTTCGCGGGCCGGATAATGTTCAGGTAAAGATTCCGTTTTGTGTAAAAAACGCATTGATAACAATGGTTTATGCAACTTACCACGACGCTTGATTTCTGATTGTCCCCGATACCCACACTTGTCCACCGGGTCAATTTGCGGTGCGCCGGGTTTGTCGGCATAGTCACACCTGTCGGACGGGAACGGTCTCACCACCGCCTCCGGTTCGGTTCGAAAGCCGGGATGCCGGCGATGACCCGGCGCAAGCAGGGTTTGACCCGGAGAGATGGCGGACGGCCGGTTTACCGGCAAACCTTGGGTTTGTACCCGTCATTGGTTGATTGCCGTAAGGTGGTTGATTCGGTGACATGGAAGGATCCGGGGGTAGCGCCGGGCGGTTCGCCGCTTGGTTGCTCAAGCAAGGGTCAGGAGCTTCGGCTTCTGGCCCTTGTTGGTTTTGCGGCTCTTTGTCGAACCGGCCGTCGGGGCGGGCTCTGGCACTCGTTGCGCATTTGGTGCAACCGGGATATTGCAGCCGGCCATGCAAGCGGCTA
This sequence comes from uncultured Afifella sp., assembly GCA_945787495.1. Classification (GTDB taxonomy): domain Bacteria; phylum Pseudomonadota; class Alphaproteobacteria; order Rhizobiales; family Afifellaceae; genus CALZIL01. The sequence goes on from CALZIL010000018.1 coordinate 19,309, forward strand.
TATCCGCTCTTCCGCGCTCCCTTCGTCTAGCGGTCCAGGACGCTGCCCTCTCACGGCAGAAACAGGGGTTCGATTCCCCTAGGGAGTGCCAATTATCCGATGTAGCGCATTAATTGCCGGTATTGACAGCTTCAGGCCGGATCACGCACCCGATGGCTGCGGGCAATGTCGTGGATGGGGTCGGCAATAGCCGACGAGTAGCGGCAGTTGATCGCTTGGTATTCGCGTGCCGGTCAGGTTATCTCGACCGCGGGACAGGTCGGTTTCCCCGGAGCATGAGTTTGACCAGGCAAAGCGACGACGCGTTGGATGCAATTTCGAAGGCGCTGGATTTCCCAGTGGTGCACAAGGCGTTCCGGCAGGGTTCGCACCGTTCGGTCGAGCCTGCCAAGACAATTGAGCGCGTCAGGCCGTTGATGCCGAAGATGGGAATTACCCGCATTGCCGACGTAACGGGTCTCGACCGGATCGGCATCCCTGTCGTCATGGTGTGCCGGCCGAATTCGCGCTCGATCGCGGTCTGTCAGGGCAAGGGAATTGACAGTGATGCGGCGACCGCCTCGGGCCTGATGGAAGCCGCAGAAATTCACCATGCCGAGCATGTCACCCTGCCGCTGAAGCTCGCAAGTTTCACCGAGATTTCCGGTGATCATCGGGTGATCGATGTTGCGCGGCTGCCTGAGGTCCGGGGCAACCGATACCATAATGATCTGGTGATGTTGTGGATCGAAGGTTTCGACCTCATCGGCCGACAGCGCCTGTGGCTGCCCTTCGAAATGGTTCGCGCCAACTACACTTTGCCTTTGCCGCCGGGATCCGGTTGCTTCGACGCCAGCACCAACGGCCTGGCGTCCGGCAACCACATTCTGGAAGCCGTGAGCCATGGCATTTGCGAAATCATCGAGCGCGATGCGAACACCTTGTGGAACCGGCTGGACAAAGCCGCGCGCGATCAGACACGGCTCGATCTCGACACAATCGACGACGGCGCCTGTTGGCAGGTTTTACAGCGTCTTGAGGCGACCGGATTTGACGTGAGCGTCTGGGAGACGACGAGCGACACCGGCGTACCGGCCTTTTTCTGCGTCCTCACCGACACGGTACGGCATCAGGCCCATATCGGCGTAGGTTCGGGCTGCCACCCGGCCCGCAACATTGCCCTGTCGCGGGCGCTGACCGAAGCCGTCCAGGTGCGCACGACCTACATTTCAGGCGCCCGCGACGATCTGATGCCTGCCGAATATTGCAATCCGCTCCTGGCCCAGCGCCAGGCATGGGCCAGGCAATTGAAAGGTTCCGGGTCGGCGCGAGCCTATAGCGACGGACCGGATTACCGCTCCGAGAGCTTCAACGAAGACGTGGCGTGGCTATTGCGGCAGCTGCGCCAGGTCGGGATCGAGCAGGCCGTGGCCGTCAACCTGACGCAGCCCGGATTCGATCTTCCGGTGGTCCGGATGGTTGTTCCGGGGCTTGAAGGTCCGGACGATCACGACGGCTATGTTCCCGGTGAACGGACGCTGCAAGGACGTGGATAATGGGCGCGGACGCAATCCTCTTCATCGGGCCATCCCTGCCTGAGCGCGATCCCGGTGAGCGGTCCGGTTTCGAACGCCGGCCGCCAGCGGCACAAGGTGATGTCTATCGTGCCGCGCTGGAGAAACCACGCACCATTGGTATCGTCGACGGCTATTTCCATGGCGTTCCGGCGGTCTGGCACAAGGAGATCCTGTGGGCCATGACCCGGGGAATCCACGTCTTCGGGGCCGCCAGCATGGGTGCGCTCAGGGCGGCCGAACTCCATCCGTTCGGCATGCGCGGCGTCGGCCGGATCTTCGAAGCGTATCGCGACGGCGCGCTGATCGATGACGATGAGGTCGCCCTGACCCACGGGCCGGAAGATCTCGGCTATCCGGGCCTCAGCGAGCCGATGGTCAATATCCGCGCAACCCTTGATGCCGCGGTTTTAGAAGGCATTGTCACCGAAGCGACGCGGATCGAATTTCTGGCGCTCGCCAAAGCGCAATACTACCAGTCGCGGACCTGGGAAACGGTTCTTGGCGCGGCCGAAGGCAAAGCCGTGCAGTGCGAAGACATGGCGGCGCTCCGCGCCTGGTTGCCGGCCGGGTCGATCGACCAGAAACGCCAGGATGCACGTGAATTAATCACCGCGATGGTTCACCTGCTGGACGGTGATCCGGCGCCAATGCAACCTGACTTTGCCTTTGAGTGGACGGAGATGTGGGCCAACGCCGTCTGGCTTGACGAGCGGCCCGGGACACCTGGCGGCGTCGGAGGTGACTTCGACGAACGCGTTCTCGATGAGCTGCGGCTTCTCGGGGCCCGCTATTTCGAACTGCAGGAGCGAGCGCTCCTGCGCGCCTTCGCCGAGGGCGAGATTTCGCCGTCGGACACGCCGCCGGACTGCAAGGATATTCTGATGCGGATCAATGTCTTCCGGCGTGCAAACGGACTTGTCCGACGGTCTGATCTTGAAGCCTGGGTGGCGGCGGCCGGAAGCGACATGGCCGCGTTTGAACGCATGATGGCCGAAGACGCGGCAATCCGCATGGCGGCGCAAAACAATGCCGTCAGGCTAGCAACCCGGATTGCCGATCAGCTTCGGCTTTGTGGCGCATATGCGCGCTTGGCCGCGCGGGCGCGCGACAAAGCCGAACGGCTCAAAGGTCGCAAGTCCTCAAACAGTCCGCGGCAGCTCCTGCTTGAGCGGCATTTCCAGCGACTGGATTGTGATTTGCCGGACGACATTGACGTCCACGCTGCCGAATTGGGCCTGCCTTCTACCGGCGAATTCTACCGTTTGTTGCAGAATGAGGATATTTATTTGAAAATGATGGACGAAGCCGGCGACGGAAACTGAACCGGGATAGTCGTCGGGTCGCCGACCTTCAAAACAACGGAGTTCGGATGCGACACACAAAGCGCCGGGCCAGTGGGAACGAAGGCACACGGTTCCTGCTGTTCCCGCAGCCGCCGTTTCTGGAGAATTTTTCAGAGCCGGAGGTCGTGACGGTATCGGCACTGGCCGGCAGCGTCGGGCCCGGCCCCTCCGATGACCGCATGTACGCGATTCATCCGGTGGGCAAGGAGCTTCAATACGGATTTCATGTTTCTGACAGCGGCAAACCATTCATGTACCTGCCGTCTTGGCAAGGCGACATTGTTGAACCGGCATTGCCCGATGAGCGGGGTCATTTTGATCACCTGATGCCCGGCACACCGCAGTTTGAGACGGCGCATCTATTCGGCACCGCCCGTTTTGCGCTCGATGTTTGGGAGCGCTATTTCGGACGGCCCATCCAGTGGCATTTTGCCGGCGACTATGAGCGCCTTGAACTCTCCGTTTTGCCGACGCTGGCCAATGCGATCATCGGCTGGGGATTTCTTGAAACCGGGGTCGTGAAATCGGAGGAAGGCGTTCCGCGCGCGTTCAGCATGAACTTCGATGTCATTGCGCACGAAATCGGTCACGCCATCATCTACAGCGAAGTCGGTCTGCCCGATCCGGAGACGGACAATGCCGAATATTTCGGCTTTCATGAATCGGCCGCCGATCTGGTGGCGCTGCTTGCCTCGCTGCATTTCGATTCCGTCACCGACACCATCCTGCGCCGCACCAGTGGCAATCTCTATACGGTCAACAAGCTGAGCCGGTTCGCCGAACTGGGCGACAACGAGCAGATCCGGCTGGCGGCCAACGACCGTGTCATGTCGGAATTTGCGTCAGGCTGGAGCGATGAACATCACCTGGCGCAACCGCTGACCGGCGCGGTGTTCGATATCCTTGTCGATATCTTTCACGAAAATCTGCTCGACCGGGGCCTGATCCCGCCCGAAATGGAGGATCTTTCCGACCGGCTGGAGGGCGACCCGGACTATGGTGCGGTGTTGCAGGACGATTTCGATGTGCTGTTCACCCGGAACCCGGATGGCTTCAAGATGGCCCTGCTCGACGCGCGCGACTTCATGGGCACCATGCTGGCCGATGCCTGGCGGCTCCTGCGCGCCGACACGCTGACCTATGTCGGTGTCCGCGAGGCGCTCAAGACCATCGACGGCCAGATGACCGGCGGGCAGTTCGGGCGTATTATCGAAGGCAATTTCAGAATCCGCGAAATCGGCCGCTTCGTGCCGGGACCGCGGCAACCGAAAAAGGGCGCCGTCAGCCATGTCCGCTCGGCGCGGACGATGGTGCCGGTGGGTTAGGCGGCTTTACGTAGAGTTGCAGAAGCAGTGTTGGAGGCGTAGACTTAAATTAATAAATATCCGCTTCCGGCTGATTGCCGCGCAAAGGCGGGTGAGAGGGAGGCGACAATGCCAGAAACACTGCTCAGCGCTTCAAATATCTTGTTATTCGGTCGGGTTGTTAGAGATCTTTCGATCGCACAAATTGAACATGATCCATTTCAAGAAATAAGAAAGAGGGCTTCAGACGGAAACAGGCTGCTTGAGACCGTTGTGGACAATAATGACGCTAAATTCGCCAGAATATACGGCGTAAGCTTTGAAGGTGAGTTTTATGATCTGCCGGCACCCATGCTTTTCCTTGTTCATGGTGATGGTCAAGTTGCTGAAACAACGGTTGGCTCTGATTGCTCTGGAGATGTTACTCCTGGGGATCCACGGCAATCACGTGCGCCGGATGAACCGAGCCGAACAGGACTGGGTGCCGCGGATTTTTCATTTGCCGACGATGTTATGGTCTGGTCCTACGACAAGGCCGACTACACAATCCGGATGGATGTCGAAACCGGCATGTTCGAGCAAGTGTTGCTCGACATGATGTTCGGCGATGACTTCGGCGGCGTAGCAGGCGCCAGTGTCCGGGGCGCCAGTGTCCGCGGCGCCAGCGTTCGCGGCGCCAGCGTCCGTGGCGCGAGCGTGCGCGGCGCCAGTGTGCGTGGCGCCAGTGTCCGTGGCGCCAGTGTCCGTGGGGCCAGCGTTCGCGGCGGCGGCGGTGGAGACTAGCTGCCGTCCAGGCTTGGTGAACTGGCTGAGCCGCACTCGCGGAGCATATCGATAATGCTTTCCCCGTTGTCCCGGCTGATCATGAAGCCAAACCGTTTGTAGAGCGCAATTGCCGGATTGTTGCGCGGCGCCGACAGGGACATGGTCTTGCCGTCCCGCTCGGCGCGGCCAATGAGATCAGTTACGATTTGTGTGCCGATGCCGTGACCACGATAGCCTTCAGCGAGATGAAGCTGGGCAATATTGATGTCATCATCCGTCTTGATCACCTGCATGAAGCCGATATCCCGGCCATCGATGGTGATCACCTGGCACTCCGGAGGCTTGAAGCTCTTCCGGATTCGTCTGCGGTATTTGCCCCGGTTCCAATCACCCAGCTCTGACAGCAGCGGTTCCATCGTGCCGAGATATAGCGCTTCGGCGAACGGAAAATCGCTATCCCGGGCGTTCCGGAGCTGAAAGCGCCGTGCATGACCCATCAAGCATAAATACGCTATGGCGCGGAATATTTCTACCTAGAGCTGATTTTATGAACGCTGAATCGATTTGAGGATTCCCTTTTTGACCGACCTCTGATTCCCTGATCTCCTGATTCTCATTGGGAGGTTTTGATGGGTTGGGCTTATGGGATTGATCTTCGCCAGCGGGTTGTCGCCGCGATCGAGGCAGGGTTGTCGCATCGTCAGGCGGCGGGGCGGTTTTGCGTTGCAGTTTCGACGGCCGGCAATTGGCACCGGCGATGGCGGGCTACGGGTTCGGCCGAGCCGGGCAAGCAAGGCCAACCCCGTCGCTCCAAGCTCGATCAATATGAGGCTCAGATCCTGGCCATGGTCGAAGAAGACAAGGACATCGCCCTTTACGAGATCGCCGACCGGCTGGCACAAGAGCATGGCGTTCGCGCTGCGCCGTCGACGGTCTGGCACTTCTTCGACAGGCGCCGCATCACGTACAAAAAAAGACGGCGCATGCGTCGGAACAGCAGCGCGACGATGTGAAGGTGGCGCGGCAGGCCTGGTTCGATGGCCAGCTCGACCTTGACCCTGAGCGGCTTGTCTTCATCGATGAGACCGGCGCCTCCACCAAGATGGCGCGGCGGCGCGGCCGGGCGCCACGTGGCGAGCGGTGCGTCGCATCTATTCCCCATGGCCATTGGAAAACAACGACCTTTACCGCCGGATTGCGCCTCGGCGGCATGGTCGCCCCCATGGTGCTCGACGGGGCGATGGACGGTGATGCCTTCATCGCCTATGTGAAGCAGGTTCTGGTGCCGGAATTGACCAGGGGCGATGTCGTGATCATGGACAATCTGCCCGCCCACAAGGTCACCGGGGTCAGGACGGCAATCGAGGGCGCCGGCGCGCGGCTCATCTTTCTGCCGCCCTATTCGCCGGATTTCAATCCGATCGAAATGGCCTTTTCCAAGCTCAAGGCACTGCTCCGCAAAGCCGCGGCAAGAACCATCGACGATCTCTGGGATGTCATCGCCGTGGCTATCGACACGTTCACACCGGACGAATGCCGGAACTATTTCGCCGCAGCAGGATATGACCACGATTAAATCGAATCCGCTCTAGATCATTTCAGAGAGAAGAACGGCGCAGGGCAGATAGCGGCGTTAAGAATGACGAGATATGGCTTGTGTTCGATCATGACAAACATCCAAATATAAACGCCGTGATATCAGGAGCCGGCGATGTCGATATTGACATAGCTTTTTCCAATCCATGCTTTGAGATCTGGCTGATTTTGCATTTTCAAGATCACGACGCCTATGACAATAGGCACGAGGTACAACGGAAGCTTGCCGAAATTTGCCCTAAATATGAACTGGACAACAAGACAATAGATTTTGAATTATTGTTGCCAAACGTCGCCGACGCCGAGGCGAGAGCGGAGCGCATGGCGGCGCGCCGTGTGGCAGAAGCGAAGCCTTTCGGAAATCCGTTTACCGGAGTCTACCGCTTAACCCGACGGATAATGCAGGGGTAACCCCTCATCCGATCGCTATGCCAGCCCCCACCCGGTTTGCGCGCTCGCGCAAACCACCTTCCCCACAAGGGGAGAAGGAAAAGGAGGCGTACCGTCTGATTGGAATCCCATCGGTTTTCCCGATAGTGATGCTTCACCCGGCATTTGAAGGCGGGAAACACCTGAGGGAGGACACCATGGCGATCATGATCGCCGATCATCAACTGAACGATTTCGACGAATGGTTCGCGCTGTTTTCCGCAAACCCGCCGCCGGCCATCGGCACATGGCGGCTGTGGCGCGGCACCGACGATCCCAACCGCGTCTATGTCGTCGGCGAGGTCCGCGATTCAGACGTCGCCGACGTCAATGCCTTCTTCCAGTCGGAAAAAATGGCGGCGGTGCTGGCCCAGGCCAACGCCATGTCGGCGCGGCCGATGGAGATCGTCTGGCTCAACGACGTGACGCCGGGGTAGCCCGGAGTTGCAACGCAACCCACCTCCCCCTTGTGGAAAGGTCGAAAGCCGCTGAGCGCAGCGACCGGCGGCTTTCGGGTGGGGGTAGTGCCATCGGCAGGGATCGAGGTGGTGGTTCAATGCGCGACACCCAGACCCCCACCCGAACGGCTCACGCCGTTCGACCTCCCCACAAGGGGGAGGTGGGTGACAGCGCTCACCCATCCCCCATCTTCAGTGCCGCGATGAACGCTTCCTGCGGAATGTCGACCTTGCCGAACTGGCGCATCTTCTTCTTGCCGGCCTTTTGCTTGTCGAGCAGCTTGCGCTTGCGCGTGACATCGCCGCCATAGCACTTGGCGGTGACGTCCTTCCTGAGCGCGCCGATGGTCTCGCGGGCGATCACCTTGCCGCCGATCGCCGCCTGGATCGGGATCTTGAACATGTGCCGCGGGATCAGTTCCTTCAGCCGCTCGCACATGGCGCGGCCGCGCGCCTCGGCCTGGCCGCGATGGACCAGCATGGACAGCGCGTCGACCGGCTCGGCATTGACCAGGATCGCCATCTTGACCAGATCGCCGGGCTGGTGGCCGGTGATGTGATAATCGAAGCTGGCATAGCCCTTGGAAATCGATTTCAGCCGGTCGTAGAAGTCGAACACCACCTCGTTGAGCGGCAGGTCGTACTGCACCAGCGCGCGGGCGCCGACATAGGACAGGTCGACCTGCACGCCGCGGCGCTGCTGGCACAGCTTCAGCACCGCGCCGAGATAGTTGTCGGGGGTGAGGATGGTGGCGCGGATCCACGGCTCGGCGATCTCGCGGATTTTCACCGGGTCGGGCATGTCGGCCGGGTTGTGCAGCTCGATTTCCGTGCCGTCGGTCAGCGCGATCTTGTAGACGACGGACGGCGCCGTGGCGATCAGGTCGAGGTCGAATTCGCGGGCGAGCCGCTCCTGGATGATCTCAAGGTGCAGCAGGCCGAGAAAGCCGCAGCGGAAACCGAAGCCGAGCGCCGCCGAGGTCTCCATCTCATAGGACAAGCTGGCGTCGTTGAGGCGCAGGCGGCCCATGGCGGCGCGCAGATCCTCAAAGTCGGCGGCAACACCACCGGCTGGGCCGGCCGGAAGCCGGGCAGCGGCTCGGCGGCGCGGGCTTTATCCGCCGTGATGGTGTCGCCGACGCGGGTATCGGCCACCTCCTTGATGGAGGCGGTCAGGAAGCCGATCTCGCCGGGGCCGAGTTCGCCGGTATCGACCATTTTGGGGGTGAAGATGCCGACCCGGTCGACGTCGTAGCGGGCGTCGGTGTCCATCATGCGGATGGCCTGGCCCTTTTTCAGGTGGCCGTCGATGACCCGCACCAGCACGACGACGCCGAGATAGGCGTCGTACCAGCTGTCGACCAGCAGCGCCTTCAGCGGCGCATCGGCATCGCCCTTTGGCGCCGGCAGGCGGTGGACGATGGCCTCAAGAACATCCTCGACACCGAGGCCCGTCTTGGCGGAGATTTCCACCGCGTCCGAGGCATCGAGGCCTATCACCTCCTCGATCTGCCGCTTGATGCGGTCGGGCTCGGCGGCCGGCAGGTCGATCTTGTTGAGCACCGGGACGATTTCGTGGTCGACCTCGATCGCCTGGTAGACATTGGCCAGCGTCTGCGCCTCCACCCCCTGGCTGGCGTCGACGATCAGCAGCGAACCCTCGCAGGCGGCCAGCGAGCGGTTGACCTCATAGGCAAAGTCGACATGGCCGGGCGTGTCGATCAGGTTGAGGTGCCAGGTCTCGCCGGCCGGATCTTTGTAGCGCAGATGCACGGTCTGCGCCTTGATGGTGATGCCGCGCTCGCGCTCGATCTCCATGGAATCGAGCACCTGCTCCTTCAT
>CALZIL010000019.1 GCA_945787495.1 uncultured Afifella sp.
CGGGCGCGGACGCGTGCTTCTCGCCGGGGACGCGGTCCACCTTGTCGTACCGACGGGCGGGCTCGGCATGAATACCGGCGTTGGCGATGCGATCGATTTGTCCTGGAAACTTGCCGCAACGCTCGCCGGCTGGGCCGGGCCGAATCTTTTGGATTCTTATGAGATCGAGCGCCGCCAGATCGGCGACCGTAATGTCGGTGCGTCCCGCCATGCCTCGCTCGGGCGGCGCAAATGGCGCAGCCAATACCGGCCGAATATTCGCGATGATACGCCGGAAGGCCAGGAAACCCGCGACAATCTTGTCCGTGTCGCCAGCCTTGAACAGAGCAAATCCAACCGGATGATCGGCGCCGAACTCGGCTACCGTTATGTCGGCTCGCCGGTCATCTGGGAGGAGTTGGGTGGACCAGAGCATCGCTTTGAAGTCTATCAACCGACAACATGGCCGGGTGCGCGGCTGCCGCATGTCTGGCTTGAGGATGGCACGCCCATACAGGACCGGATTCCCGAACACTATGTGCTGCTGCGCCTCGGTGGCTGCCAGGCCGATGCCGCGCCACTATCGCAGGCCTTCGACAGGCTTGGCGCGCCTTTTTGCGTGCTCGACATTACCGACGCTACGCCCCGGGATATTTATGAGTATGACCTCATTCTGCTGCGGCCGGATATGCATGTCGCCTGGCGCGGCAATGCCACGCACGAAGCGCCGAACCATCTGGCGGCCGTCGTGACCGGCCATCGCGGCATAGGTGACGCGTAAGTGTCATGGCAATAACGGGACGACGAATTCACCGAGGGAAGCCGGGAAATGGACCTGAACGCCGCTATAGAAGAACTTGTCACCGCCAACCGCATTCTTGCGCATGAAAACGTGCTGGATTCCTTTGGCCATGTGAGCATCCGCCATCCCGACGATCCAGGTCAGTTTTTGCTGTCGCGGGCGCGCGCGCCCGAACTCGTTGTGGCCGGCGACATCATGGCGTTTACGCTGGACGGGGGGATCGTCGGCCCGGAACCCGGCAAGCCCTATTCGGAGCGGTTCATTCACGCCGCGATCTACGAGGCGCGGCCGGAGGTCATGTCGGTCGTTCACAATCACAGTCCCAACGTCGTTCCGTTCACGGTGATCGACAAGCCGTTGCGGCCACTGATGCATATGTGTGCGCCAATTGGCGGCGACATCCCGAACTGGGACATCCGCACCGGTTTTGGCGATTGCACCAATCTTCTGGTGACCAATCAGGAGATGGGCCGCGACCTGGTGCGGTGCCTGGGCGGGCGCAATGTCGCCTTGATGCGCGGCCATGGCAGCGTCGTGGTCGGGCGGTCGTTGCGCGAGGCCGTGTTCACCTCCGTCTATATGGAATTGAACGCCGACATGCAGATCAAGGCGATGTCGATGGGCGAGGTGACATTTCTGTCCGACGGCGAGATTGCCGCGATTACCGCCGGCCGGGCCGGCTTCACGTTCGAACGTGGCTGGGAAAATTGGTGCAACCGCGTCGGCCGGCCCTATATCAGCGGCGCCTGGGAAACGGGTTCGGGCTATTCCAGGACAGACGGCTGACCGAGATTCTTGCGCCGGTTTAAAAAATAAAGGCCGGCGAATCCGGCCGTACCGGCGATGGCCAGCAGCACCGTCCAGTCCTGCGCAAAGCGCGAGCCGAGCAGCAGCATCCCCGATAGCAAGGTGATAATCCGCTCAACCGGTGCAAGGGCGCCGACCAGATAGCCGGACGAGCCTGCCGCAACGGCCCAGATGCCGAGCGCGGTCATCGCAGCGGCGATGAGGATTTGCGGCCAGGTGCCGTTAAGAATGAGCGCCGGGTCGGCGACAAACAGGAACGGCGCCACAAAGGCGATCCAGCCGATGCGCATGGCCGAAACCGAGGTGGCGGTCGGGCCGGCCCCGGCAATGCTCGCCGCAGTGAAGGCGGCGATGGCGACCGGCGGCGAAATCATCGACATCAGGCCGAAATAAAGCACGAAGAGGTGGGCGGCGAGCGGCTCGATGCCGAGTTCGATGAGCGGTGGCCCGGCCAGGGTCGCGACGAGGACGTAAATGCCGGTCGTCGGCATGCCCATGCCGAGCACGATGCAGATTACGGCGGTGGCGAGGAGCAAAAGCCATAGATCGCCTTCGCCCAGGCCGACGAGAACGTAGGTGAGACCGAAACTGAGGCCGGTATTCTCCAAAATCCCGATGATCATGCCGGCCGCCGCGCCGACAAGGATCACGTCGACGGCGGCCAGCCCGCCACCCGCCAGCACCCGCCACAGGGTTTTTGCTCCCGGCCGCCGGCCAGATCCACCGAATGCGAAACTAATGAGTATCAGCAGCGCGGCGGCCCAGAGCGCGGCCTCCGCCGGTCCGATATTCCAGGCAAACAGCAGCCCGATCAGGACGGCGAAAGGCAGTGGAAAGTACCATCCCTGCCGCAAGACGTGAGCGGCCCGCGGCACTTCACCGGGCGGCAGCGGCGCGGCACCGAGCCGGGCGGCGTCCAGGTCGGCGGTGAGCAGAACCGAAAAATAAAAAAGCAGCGCCGGCAGGGCGGCAGCCGTGATCACCTCGGTGTAGGACAGCTCCAGGAATTCGGCCATCAAGAAGGCCGCCGCGCCCATGATCGGCGGCATGATCTGGCCGCCGGTTGAGGCGACGGCTTCATAGGCGCCGGCGCGGTGCGGCGGGAACCCCGCCTTTTTCATCATCGGGATCGTGACAATGCCGGTCGAGGCGACATTGGCGACGGCGCTGCCGGAAATGGAGCCGAACAGGCCGGACGCGACGATGGCGATCTTGGCGGCGCCGCCGCGGTAGCTGCCGACGACGCTGGCGGCGAGATCGGTGAACCAGGTGGCGCCGCCGGTGTGCTGGAGCAATTGTCCGAAGATGATGAATACGATGACCACCGTGCCGATGATCGTCAGGGGCAAGCCGAAAATGGCAAGGTTGTCGACAGTGACAAAGGAGACCAGGTCGGCGGGCGCCATGGCGCGGCCCTGAAGACGGCCGGGCACGAGATCGGCGGCCAGAGCGTAGACCAGAAAGGTGGCCGTTACGGCGACCAGAGCCGGGCCGGTGGTTCGGCGCAGTCCTTCAAGCAGCAGGGGTACCAGGACGATGCCGGCCGCCGCCGCTTCGGCTTTCCTGAAATAATATTCCTGTGCCAGCACAGGATAGCGAAACGCCAGGTAAAGGCCGACGCCAAGGCCCGATATTGCGCAAAGTGCGTCGAGCGCTTCACCAGCCCGGCCCCAGCGGCCGAGCGGCCGCGAAATGAAGCAGGCGGCGAGGCCGAAACCGAGAAGCACGGCCAGGATCTGTTCGGTAAAGACCAGAATGCCGAAGCGCAACGGCGCCTGGGCGGCCAGCGCAAGGGCGATCACGCTGGTCGCCGCGCCCAGCATATTTGCCGCCGGCCGGCGCCAGAGCAGGCCGGCGGTCAAGGATGCAGCGTCCGGCGCGCCCGGATGCGGGTCACTCCTTCCAGAGGCCCTTTTCCTTGAAGTATTTCACTGCACCGGGATGATATTGCAGTCCGTCGAACTGCGTTGCGATATTTGCCGGCTTGTAGGATTTCCAAAGCGGGCTTGTGGCGCGCAAATCCTTCTCGCCGTCGATGATTGCCGCGACGACCTTGTAGACCGTGTCCTCATTGACCGAAGCGTTAGCGAACAGCACATATTCGTAGACGTTGAACAAAGTCGGCTCCAGAACGCCGACCAGTGGTTTGGCCGGCTCGATGACGGCGAAGCGGGTTCGCGGCAAGGCAGCACGCGTCGCCTCGTCTTCGATCAGCGGGATATATTTGATGCCGCCGGAGATCGCCGCTTCCATTTCGCGCACGGCGCCGGCGCCGGCTGCGGCGATGGTCATGTCGACCTTGCCTTCGCGGAACGCCGCCCAGCTTTGCGGCAGACCGACAACCGGGACCGGCGTCACGTCATCCATTGTCAGACCGGCGCTGGCAAGAAAGGCATCCTTGAACACACTGAACAGCGGCGCGGCGGCATAGCCGTCGGGGATTCGCTTGCCCTTCAGGTCGGCGAGTGAGTTGATGCCGGACTCCTTGCCGACAATCACGCCGTTGCGGAACTGCATGAGCGTTGCGACAAGGCGCATATCGGGGTGCGCCGTGCCTTCAGACATGCCGGCGCCGTCGACGGCCATGCCGAATTGCATGACGTTGGACAAGCCGAATTCCAGCTCGCCGGCATTGACGATGGCCATATATTGCTGTGTGCCACCCATTTTCTGAGGCCGCATCTGAAAGCCGGCGGAATCGGAAACGACCTTGGCGATGGCCGCGCCGACGGCGGCATTGGCGCCGCCTTTGGTCGTGCCGATGCCGACGACCTGGGCGACGGCCGGTATTGTCAGAACCATCATTGCGCCGATCAACGCGGCTCCGGCGCGTGCGAATAGCGAGATTCTCATTGCCTATTTCCTCCCTGTTTCACGTCTTTTCGCGTCCGTGGACCGGACGTCGTTGAGCGTATTCATCCTAAATTTTCAAGCCGAGCAGTTTTACCGCATTGTCTTGATAAATCGCGCGGCGGTCGGCTTCGCTGATCTCCAGTCTGTCGATAATGTCGATTGTCTCGCGAATATACATCGGCCCGCCTTCCGGATCGAACGGCGCATCGGAAGCAAACAGCACTTTCTCGACGCCAAAGAAATCGATCGCCGAAAGGATCGCCATGCGCGATCCGAAGGTCGCCGTATCAGCATAAAACATCTTGAAATAGTCCAACGGCCGATGCTTGAGTTCTTTCAAAAGCACCTTGTAATCGACGTCGGAGGTGCGGGCGCCGAGCTGGTCCCAGCCGGGGCCGACGCGGCCCTCGAAGAACGGGATCATGCCGCCGGCGTGATGGGTGATCACCTTCAGGCCCGGCAACCGGTCGAAAGTCTTGGAAAAGACCAGCCGGGACATGGCGGCGGAGGTCTCGTAAGGCCAGCCGAAGGTCCACCAGATTTCGTAAAGGGATTTTTCCTCGCTCAGATAATCGGGAAAATTTTCCGCGCGGGCGGGATGGATCCAGACCGGTTTGCCGGTCCCGGCCATATAGTCGAAGAATGGCGCGAATTCCGGCAGATCCAGCGGCTTGCCGTTGACATTGGAGAAAATCTGCATGCCGCAGGCGCCAAGGTCCTCCACCGCGCGCCGCGATTCCTCAACCAATGCGTCAGGATTGTTCATTGGCGCGGTGCCGATGAAGCTGGGGAAACGGTCCGGATATCTGGAGCACAGATCGGCCATGGAATCCGATCCGATGCGGCTTAGCTCAAGCGCCTTGTCCGGGCCGCCGACAACCTCCAGCGCCGGCGAGGCCAATGACAGCACCTGCACATAGTCGTCGAACATGTCCATGACCTCGAACCGCCGGTCGAGATTGGTCATCATCGGCACTTTCTGGCTGCGCATCGTAATATCGCGCCATTCGCCGGCCTGGGCGGCCAGTGCCTCGTAATAGGGTGTTGGCCAGATATGGGTGAACACGTCGATTTTTTTCATGATTTGTCCGTTGCCTCCCGGCCGCAGAGCTTATGGCCGTTTGCCCCATTCTGCGTGAATAGGACGGCGGCACAAGGCAATGTTTCGCCACGCGGCACGGGATTCACCGTCGCCGCGCCGCGAGCCTTGCGGGCGATATTGGCGGGCCCGCAGGGGCAGTGTAAGAAGCGCGACCGGATTGGACCGAGGAAGGGGCCGCCCCATCGTAAATCTCGCCGTCATTCGGAAAACGGTGATTGCCTGCGTCGTTGGCGGCATGGGAGGCGCCCTGGCTTATTGGCTTGGGTTCCCCGCTCCCTGGCTGGTCGGCTCGACGGTTGCCGTGGCCTTGGTGTCATTGACACCGCTTGAGCCCGGCGTTCCCGCACCGCTCAGGAACCTGGCCTTTGCCATCATCGGCGCTTCGATGGGCAGCGGCGTCGACGCCGACACGCTGGCCCAGGCAAGCAAGTGGTCGGTGAGTCTGGCAATGATGCTTGTCGGCATCCCGGTGATGATGGCGGCAACATTTCAATATCTGCACCGCGTTGTCGGCTATGACAGCGGTACGGCGCTGCTGTCAGCCTCGCCCGGCGGTCTGTCGGCAACGATGGCGATGGCGGCACAGGGTTACGGCGATATCCAGCGCATTGCACTGATTCAATGCTTCAGGCTGCTGTTTCTGACGGCCGCGCTGCCGCATCTGATTGCACCGTTGATGCCCTCTGCATCTTCACTGTTAGCCCCGGACCCCGATATGGCATTGCCGGCGCTGGCTTCGATACTCGTGCCGGCCTTGCTGTTTGGATGGCTAGCCGACCGGTCGCGGATACCCGCCGCCTATGTGATCAGCGGCGTCCTGGCCAGTGCCATATTGCACGCCGGTAGCATTGTTGTCGGCGGCATTGCGAACTGGATCATGGCGCCGGTCTTTGTCGTGATCGGCGGCATTGTCGGATCGCGGTTCGTCGGCTTTGGCATCCGCGATATCGTGGCCGGTTTCCGGCACGGACTGGTCTTCGTAGTCATCGCCGGTATCGTTTCGGGCCTGTTTGCGGTGGTGACCGCCAATCTCGTCGGACTTCCCCTTGGCCAGGTTTGGGTCGCCTTCGCCCCGGGCGGCCTGGAGGTCATGGCGGCGATGGCGCTGGCATTCGACTTCGATCCGGCCTTTGTCGCGTTCCATCACCTGGTGCGGATCATCTGTCTGGCGCTTTTTCTTCCCATCGTTGTCCGTAAACTGATGGCGGGATAAAGCGTGCCGCAGTTGCTCTGGCCACGATGCCGGCCATTACGCCGTTTCGGCGGCATGCAAATTCTCAATACTTTTCAACTATCAAGGATCCCGGAATTCGCCATTTGGCGAGTGTATTGCGTGTAGTGGCATGTCGACTGAACGGATCAACGAGCGGTTTGCCGACCTTGAAACCTGGCCGAGCCTCGACCTCGTAACGGCTTTCCATGAGGATCAGCTGGCTGCCGTCGCGGCGGTCGGGCCTGTCTTGCCGGCCATTGCTGCGGCTGCCGACGCCGCCGCGGCGCGGCTGGCCGATACCGGGCGGCTGATCTATGTCGGCGCCGGCACGTCAGGGCGGATCGGCGTTCAGGACGGTGTGGAACTGACGCCGACCTTCAACTGGCCGCAAGAGCGTCTTCTTTTCGTCCTGGCTGGCGGCGAAGAGGCCGTTCTTCAGTCCGTTGAGGGGGCGGAAGATTCGGCCGAGGACGGCCAGTGGAATATCCTGAAAGCGGGTGTGAACGAGTGCGACGTGGTCATTGGCCTTGCCGCGAGCGGGGCGACGCCGTTCACGGTCGCCGCAGTCAAATATGCGGGCTTGCTCGGGGCAATGACGATCGGCGTGGCCAATAATCGCGATGCACCGTTGTTGGAGACCTGCGCGCATCCAATCCTGATTGAAACCGGTGCGGAAGCGATCGCCGGCTCGACACGGATGAAGGCGGGAACCGCCCAGAAAGTCTTTTGCAATCTGTTTTCCACGCTGGTGATGGTGCGGCTCGGCCGCGTCTACCGGGGTTTGATGGTCGATATGCGCGCCAGCAATGAAAAACTGCGCCGGCGCGCCGCCCAGATCGTCGCCGAACTGACCGACCGCGATACGGCAGAAGCAGAGATTGCCGTCGATCAGGCCAAGGGGGATGTGAAGCTGGCGGTGATGATCGCATCGGGTCATGACCCGGCCGCGGCGCAGGATGCATTGTCGCAACACAGCGGAGATCTGCGGGCGGCGCTGGCCCATGGTCCGCTGCGGTTGGACGTGGCATCATAGGCCGCTGACCCTGCTGGCTGGTTCGGGTATCGGACCGGCGGCCCTGCATCGAAAGAGCCACCCATGAAGCTTGTGACGTTTTCGTTGTCCGGCAACGACCGGCTTGGATTTTTCGACAATGACCGGATCATCGATCCGCTTGAGGCGCTTGACGAGGATGTGCCGGACCGCGCCGTTTTTCGCGACATGGTTTCGTTCATTCGGTCGGGTGAACCGGGGCTCCGGCTTGCGGCGGAAATCATCGCAGTGGCGCCGGCCAGTGCCCGTTTGCCGTTGAGCGAGGTTCGCCTCGAGGCGCCAATCAGGCCCTCGACCATCCTGTGCTCGGGCAGCAATTACCACGCCCACAATGCCGAAAAGGCCGCCGCGCCGATCAGCGGCCGGGAACCGGAGTTCTTCGTCAAGACGGCCGATTGCGTCGTCGGCCCCGACGCCCCGATCGTGCATGACGAACGTCTGACAAAAAAGCTCGACTGTGAAACGGAACTGGCGGTGGTGATCGGCAAGCCCGGACGGCACATTGCGGTCGCAACGGCCCTCGATCATGTCTTCGGCTACACCATCGTCAATGACGTGACGGCCCGCGATCAGCAGGTCAGAATTTCACCGGAAGGCTTCACCTGGTACGAACTCGGCCGTGGCAAGGCCTTCGATTCCAGTGCCCCGCTCGGGCCGGTGATCGTCACCGCCGACGAAATCCCAGACCCGCAGGCTCTGCAACTCTCAACACGCATCAACGGTGATTTGCGGCAGTCGACGTCGACAGGCGACATGATCTGGTCCTGTGCCGAACTGATTCATTTCTTCTCGGTGAATTTCACATTGAAACCGGGGATGGTCATCATAACCGGGACGCCGGCGGGGACGTCGTGGTCGGTCGACAAGGATCTGGGTGGCAAATGGACGCCGGCGCCCGGTCTCGTCGCCGCGAAGCGCTACTGCCTGCCCGGCGATGTGATTGAATCGGAGATCGAAAAGATCGGCGTTCTTCGCAATCCGGTCGTGGCGGCTGATGGCGGATAGGCCGGTCCACGGCGAACTGCCGCCCACCGGGCGCAAGCCTGCCGGCCGCCAAATACTGTCTCGAATTGCCGCAAGGCGGACGAAACACCCGCTGCGGCATCGAGTCCGTTCCTGGATCAGAATGCGAACATGCGCTGATTGACCTCGGCACTTCTTTGTGACGCTGCAGCTATTCGGCAAGTCCCATGCCTGCGCCCGGGCCTACAGCGTCTACGGCCCCGGCGGCGTTATCAGCCGAGGTCTACTGATAGCGCAAAGCAGCCATTTTCCAGACTGAGACGCGACCGCTCGCCACGGTTCGTTGTATTCAGCTGCCGCCGGACGGAATTGTGCGTGATTGCGCGCGGCCTTAAGCGAGGCCAGGCATCACCCCCCGCCCGCAACCACCCGCACCTCGTCCGGCGCCTGATCAGTGGCGATCAGGAAACACCCGTGCATCGTGTCGCCTTGCGGTTCGTCGAAACGACGGCCGATCAAGGCTTCGATGCGGTCTTTCAGCACATCGGCCAGACCGCCAACCAGATAGACCAGTTCGTCGGGCGAGGGATCGAGCGCCCGGACCAGCGCCGCCCCGTGGGCGCCAGCGCGTTCAAGGATGTCTTGCGCCGCCGCATCGCCGGCCTCACTTGCAGCCATGACGAGCAGCGCAAGGGCGGCGGCGCTACCCGGCGTGAGCTTTGCCAGAAACGCCAGTACGGCGCCCTCGCTTTCGCCGATCGCCCGATCGACGGCCTTGGTCAATTCGCCGCCGGCAACCACGCTGTCACGCGCCATCAGCGCATATTCAATAGCCTGCCGGCCGATCCACGCACCCGACCCGCGATCGCCGCCGAGCCAACTCCAGCCGTCGCGCTGAAACGAGCGGCCGTCGGCCATGAGCTTGTGGCCGACAGCGCCGGTACCCATCGCGATGAGGCTGCATGGCCGGCCGCCGCCGGCGCCGATCAGCGCCGCATAGCCGTCGGTGACGATTGTTGTCGACTGGAACGCCGGCAGGGCGTCGGCAAAGGTGCATCGCGCCTCCGGCATAACAAGCCCGGCGGCGCCGATGGCAAGGTGATGATGAGCCGTATCGGCCGGATCGATACCGGCTTGCCCGGCGGTCTCGCGCCACAACTCAGATATCGCCGCCACCGCGGCGGCGAGATCTGTTGTCGGATTGCACGGACCGCCGGCCGCTTCGGCAGTTGCTTTGCCATTGCCATCGACAAGGCGGGCTCGCGAGCCGCTGCCGCCGCCATCGACACATAAAGTGAGGGACGTGTCCATGGTGCCTGTGTCGCCGATCAGATCGGCGCGCGCAAGCCCGCCTTTTCGCCGCCGTTTTGTGCATCTCAATGGGTTTCGCCGAACCAAAGAGCGTGTCATTCGGGCGTTCATGGCTTAGAATTTTCGCGGAGAATCCTGACGAGCCAGTTCGGCTGATCAAACCGGGTAATTGCAATGACAACAGACGGCAAAATCGCATTGGTGACGGGCGCCAGTGCCGGCATCGGCAAACATACGGCGCAGGCGTTTTTCCGCGCCGGCTACTCTGTCATCGTCACCGGCCGCCGCGCCGCTGAACTCGATGCGACAATTTCGGAGGCGGGCGTCGGCGCCGACATGGCCTTGGCGGTGCCCTGCGACGTCAGCGACCCCGACGCCGTGGACGGGCTCTTTGCCGAGACGGAGAAGCGTTTTGGCCGGCTCGATGTCATCTTCAACAATGCCGGCACGAATGCGCCGGCGTTACCCGTCGGCAACCTGACCTTTGAGCAATGGAAAACCGTTATCGACGTCAACCTGACCGGCGTTTTCCTGACGGCCCGTGGCGCCTTCAACCTGATGCGAAAACAGGAGCCGCAGGGCGGCCGCATCATCAATAACGGCTCGATCTCCGCCCATGTCCCGCGCCCCGGCTCGGCGCCCTACACAGCTTCCAAACACGGCATTACCGGCCTGACCCGATCCATCTCGCTTGATGGCCGGCCGTTCAATATCGCCTGCGGCCAGATCGATATCGGCAATGCGGCAACCGATATGACGGAGCGGATGGGCAAGGGCGTTCCGCAAGCTGACGGGACCATTGCGAGGGAGCCGACCATGGATGTCGGGCATGTCGCCGACGCGGTCGTCCACATGGCCGGTCTGCCGCTTGACGCCAATATCCAGTTCATGACGATCATGACGACGAAAATGCCTTTTATCGGAAGAGGTTAGGCACGCCAACGGGCGACCTTTCAGGTCACGGGGCTGGACCCGGCGGATGTGTTCGCCCAAAATCTGATGACAATACGTCAGTAATAGCGGGGAACCCATGCAAGCCGGTCCGTGTCTGTGTCATTTTTCCGGAAGCGCGCTCGCCCCGTCGGCTGCATGGTCGCCGGCGGATTTGAGCGGTGGTGGATCGTCGCCGGCTTCCGGCGGGCCGGTTGATCGTGCGCTGCTGGAAGACCTTGCCGCGGCGAGCCGGATCCTTGCTTATCAAGGCGTGGTGGATGCCTTCGGCCATGTCTCCATGCGCCACCCGAATGCGCCGAACCGCTTCTTCATGTCGCGCGGGCTCGCCCCGGCTTTGGTCGGCGCTGACGATATCCAGGAATTTGATCTGAACTGCGTCACCTGCGACGGCGACACCCGGCCAAGTTTCCTGGAACGCTTTATTCACGGCGAAATCTACCGGGCACGAAGCGACGTCATGTCGGTCGTTCACAGCCATTCGCCCTCGGTGATCCCCTTCGGTCTGGTCGAAACGCCGATGCGGGCGATGTTTCACAATGCGGCGTTTCTGGCCGCTGGCGTTCCGGTCTTCGACATCGGCGAAAAATTCGGCGCAACCGACATGCTGGTCGGCAACCGCGAAAAGGGCGAAGCCCTTGTCAAAGAGCTCGCCGACAAGCCTGTCGTGCTGATGCGGGCACATGGCAGCGTCGCTGTCGGACCGGACCTGCAGAGCGCCGTGTTCAGGGCCGTCTATACGGAGGTCAATGCCCGTATCCAGCATCAGGCGAGCGCCTATGGCGGGCCAATTGCGGCGCTCAGCGCCGAGGAGGGGGGGCTGGCCGACGTCATCAACATGAAGGCGGGGCAGCGGGCCTGGGACCTCTGGCTGAAGACGGTCGGTCGATGAGAGAGGCTTCGTTGACCCGCCGGGATGCGCATGATGCCTCGGTCCCAGGCTGAACAGAACAGGAAAAATCATGCCGGACATGGACAAAAAACAACAGCTGGTCGACTGCATCCGCATGCTGGAGCGGGCCGACTATATCGACCATAACGGTCATTGCAGCATTCGCCGCGATGAGACGAGCCTCTTCATCAATACCGGCGCCAGCATCCGCAGCACGCTGACGGTCGATGACATTGTTGCCATCGATCTTGACGGCAATCAGCCGGAAGGCGAGGCGCGGCCGCCGCTGGAATACCACATCCACACAGAGATTTTCCGCGCCCGGCCGGACATCAATGCGATTGCCCACACCCATCCGAAATGGTCGACGCTGCTGACCATGACAGGGCACGGCCTCAAGCCGGTCTATGCGCAGGGCGTGCTTGTCGCCGATTCGCAGCTTCTGGATACGCCGATGTCGGTCAATACCAAGCCGATGGGCGAGCGCCTGGCCGCGGCATTGGGCGATAAACATACCGTGCTCTTGAAAGCCCATGGCGTTGTCGCCGCCGGCACCGACATGCTGGAATGCTTCGCTCTGGCGGCCTATGTGGAGGAAAACGCCTATCGCCAATATATGGCAATGCAGATCGGTGCGCCTTACGAATTCAGCGCCGAGGAACAGCAGGCCTGCCGTGAAAAGCTCTGGAAGCCCGGCCTTTTCCAGAAAACCTGGGATTATTATTATTCGAAGCTGACATGATCCGACGGCAGGCTGTCAGAACGTCGCCTCGATCTCGGCGCGAAGCTCCGCCGTGATTTCAGGGTCGATGCCGAACCATGACCGCCAGGCCGGCCGGGCCTGATGTAAGAGCATGCCCAGGCCATTGACGGTGCGGTTGCCGCGCTGGCGTGCCGCCGCCAGAAGCGGTGTTTCTTGCGGGATGTAAATGATGTCGGAGACAAGCGCGTCAGCGGGCAGGTGGGCAAGGTCGATGTCGAGCGGCGGATTGCCGACCATGCCTTGGCTCGTCGTATTGACCAGCATTGCCGCGCCGGCCAGCGCCTCGTGACGAGCGTCCCAGGGCACGACCGTAATCGGCCCGCCAATACCCTGTTTCAGCGTTTCGGCGCGCTCGCCCGTGCGGTTGACCAGTCGTATCTCGCCCGCTCCGCGCTTGATAAGGCCATAGACAACACCCCTTGCGCCGCCACCGGCGCCGACGACGACAATTGGCCCGGCATCGGCCCGCCAGTCCGGCAGGGCCTCCACAATGCCTTCGATAAAGCCGAAATGGTCGTTGTTCTTGCCGGTCAACGTTTCATCGTCTTCGACGACGACACAGCTGATGGCGCCGATTGCCCTGGCCGCATCATCGACCCGGTCGACGATCCCCATCGCCGCCTCCTTGTGCGGGATGGTCAGGTTGCAGCCTGAAAAGCCGAGCGCCGGCAGAGCCCTAAGCGCCGCCGCAAGACGCTCCGGCTTGATCGCCAGTGGCAGATAGGCACCCTTGAGATTTTGCTGCTTGAGCAAATAGCCATGCAGCGCCGGCGAGCGCGAATGCATGACCGGCCAGCCCATAACGCCAGCCAGCAAAAATCTGTCGGAACGGGTCATGACCGGCAGCCTTGTTGATGCTCTGGCCATCCTGTTGGAGATTTCGCTGCAAGGCAAATTCAACAACGTTTCGCCATGGCGAACGTCTCGTAGGCACGGACCGGCCAGCGCCGTAGACTGCCGGTAGCAGCATGTGAGCCGGGCGATAATAATACCGGCGGACTGCAAGCGAGTGGAGGGGCGTTATGGGTGGCATCAAACTTAGCATTGCAACGACGGATTACGATCATTTCCGGGATTTCCGGCTTGGGGCGGTGCAAGCGGAAGGTATCGATGCTACCTGGCTCAACCTTGGCCATCACGAAATCTTCGCCCGTTTCACCTTCAACCGGGAATGGGACGTCACGGAGCTATCCTTCGCCAAATTCACCGCCCAGGTGACGCGGGAGAATGCCGACATTGTCGGCCTGCCGGTGCCGTGCTCGCGGCTATTCCGGTTCTCATCGTTCTACGTCAACAAGAACAGCGGCATCAAAACCGCCGAAGACCTGAAGGGCAAGCGGATCGGCTCGCCGGAATGGGCGCATACGGCGGCGGTCTATATGCGCGGCTGGCTGCACAATGATGTCGGCGTGAAACTGCCGGACATTCACTGGTACCAGGCCGGCGCCAACGAAGCGGGCCGTATCGAGAAGGTCGAACTTAGTCTGCCGGATGGCGTTGAGCTGACCCGCGTGCCGGAGAAATCACTGAGCGACATGCTGGCCGCCGGCGAGATCGATTGCGCCATCATCGCCCGGCCGCCCAATTGCTATCTGGAAAGCCACCCGGATGTCGTGCGGCTGTTTCCCGATTTTCTGGAGATGGAAGAAGACTATTACCGGCGCACGAAGGTCTGGCCGATCATGCATATCATTGCGATCCAGAAGCATATCCTGGACGCCAATCCCTGGGTGGCGCGCAACCTCTATAATGCTTTTTTGGAATCCAAGCGCCGCAGCCTTGAGCGCATTCTCGACCCGGCGGTGTCGCGCTATCCGCTCGCCTGGCTGCCGATCTATGCCCGCCGGATGCGCGACATGTTCGACGGCGATCCGTTTCCCTTCGGCATTGAGGAAAACCGGGCGACCTGGGAGCAGCTGCTTTTATATGCGCACCAGCAGGGCATTGCCCACCGTCACGTTGCGCCCGAAGACATCTTTGCAAAAGGCATCATGACAGCGGTTAAGGTCTGAGCGCGGAGATTACCGCACCGTCACCGGAACGACGTGGACGGCATTGTTGCCGTAGCCGGAATTGTCCCATCTTGGGGCGAGCGGTTGCGTGTCGCCGTTTTCGTCCGTTGCCCGGCATTTGAGCACGTGTTCGCCGGGGGTGGCCTGCCAGGTAAATCTCCAATTGCTCCAGGCGAAGCGGTCTTGCGGTGGTTCGAGCAACGCCTCAAACCAGTTATCATCGACCGCGACTTCAACCTTGGCGATTGCCGTTCCGGCGCCCGACCACGCCCGTCCTGTCAGCTCGACCGGCCCGTGTTCGACCAGGCGGGCTCGCGTGAACCAGTCCGGCATGCCCGGCGGGATCATCAAGGATTTCACGCGGATGAAATCGATCGGCTGGCCCGGATCATCCTTGTCGCGCCGGAATTTATAGGCCGTGGTCTTCTGGTAGCCATCGAACGGCTGGTCCAGAACCTGAATGTCGGTCAGCCATTTGACGCTCGCCATGCCATACCAGCCCGGCACGATCAGCCGCGCCGGAAAGCCGTGCTGTGGCAGCAATGGCGTGCCATTCATGGCGGTGCATAGGAGGACGTCGTCGCTCAGCGCCTCGTCCGGTGTCAGGCTCCAGCCGAAATTGTGCTCCACACCGCCGGCAAATCCGCGGTCGGCGCCGAGAAAGGCAATTTCCACCGTCCGCTCGCCGATGCCGGCCCGCTCCAGGATGTGGCGAAGCGGCGTGCCGGACCACTCAGCCGTGCCGACCGCCTCGTGGCGCCAAGGCATGCTTTGATAACGGGGGGTGACACCCGCCCGGCCGTTGCCGGCACATTCCAACGTCACCGGCAGCGTGCGTGAGGGAAGGGTTTGAAGTTCGGCAAGCGAGAGGCTGAGCGGCGAAGTGACATTGCCGGTAACATTGAGCCGCCAGGCTTCGGCATCGATATCGGGGATATCGAAATGAATGAGCAGGTAATGCATGCCGGCCGGCGTCAGGTCATGGCGCATCATCTCCAGAGCAATGCCGCTGTTGCGGTTGGCCAGCGTCAGTTCCTCGGCACTGAAATCGCCGTCGACATGCCGGCGTGGCCCGCGGCTGAAAAATGGACTATCGGTCACAAGAATTCTTCGCCTCTTGCTCAAGCCAAGTCGCGGCCCATTGAATAGAACTCATCATTGGGCCGCATGGCGGTGAAGTTGGCCATTCGGTTGGAGAGGGCGAACAAGGCGGTGATGGCGGCGATGTCCCAGATGTCGTCATCGCTGAAACCATGGCCGCGCAGGGGTTCAAAATGTTCGTTGTCGATCGAACCTGAATCGTTGGCCACCGTCATGGCGAAGTCCAGCATGGCCTTCTGCCGAGGCGTTATGTCGGCCTTGTGGTGATTCACAGCCACCTGATCGGCGATTAGCGGATTTTTCGCCCGGATGCGCAATATGGCGCCATGCGCGACGACGCAGTACTGGCAGTTGTTGGCGTTGGAGGTGGCGACGATGATCATCTCCATCTCAGCCTTGCTCAGGCCGCTGTCGCGCTCCAGCAAGGCGTCGTGATAGGCAAAGAAGGCGCGAAATTCGTCCGGGCGATGGGCGAGCACCAGGAAGACATTGGGCACGAAACCGGCCTTTTCCTGAACAGCCAGAATCGTCTCCCTGATATCGGTGGGCAAGTCCTTGATGTCCGGCACTGGATACCGGCTGATTTTCTTGGGTGACATTTCAACGCTCCCCTTGGAAATTTCTGCGCGGCGCAATCAGCGCCATGGCGCATATTCCACAAACATCTGATATCTCTGAACCGTGGTATTACCGCCAGTTTCCGGAGCCTTGCGCATGACCGACGTCTCTCAAGTCGACACCCTGTTTCAGTTCCTGGCGCTCGCCAAGCGTAATCTTTCGCCCGGCGCCTGGGATTACCTGATGGGCGGGTCTGAGACTGAGACGACCCTGAACCGCAATCGGCGTGCGCTTGACAGTCTTGCCTTCCGGCCTCGCGTTCTTTGCGATGTCGAGCATATCGATACGGGCACGACGCTGCTCGGTCAAAAACTCAAGCTGCCGATTGTCCTGGCCCCGATCGGATCGATGCAGGATATCATCGCCGAAGGCGGCGTGGTGCCGACCCGGGCGGCGGCGCGGGCCGGCGTGATCCACATGCTGAGTTCGGTTTGCGCGCCAGGCGCCGAAGAGGTCAGCCGGGCGGCGGACTATCCCAAGTTTTTCCAGCTATATGTGCGCGGCGACAATAAGTGGGTGGATGACACCATCGCCAACGCGCTGGCCTGCGGCTATCGCGCCATATGCCTGACCGTCGACCGTGCCTATTACGGCCGCCGTGAGCGCGACATCGCCAAGGGTCATCTGCCGGTATCGCGCAAGGGTGCTGCGAGCGAATCGTTCCAGGCCGCTTTCACCTGGCGGGACGTGGAGCGCATTCGCGGCAATGTCGAATTGCCGCTCGTCCTCAAGGGCATCGCCACGGCCGAGGATGCCGAGTTTGCGGTGGAGAAGGGGATTGACGGCATTTACGTCTCCAATCATGGCGGCCGGCAGCTCGATCACTCGCAAGGGTCGATCGAGGTCTTGCCTGAGATCGTGTCAGCCGTTGGCGGGCGTGCCGAGATCATCGTTGACGGTGGCATTTTGCGCGGAACTGATGTGATCAAGGCACTGGCGCTGGGCGCAACAGCGGTCGGCATAGGCCGGCTGCAGGGTATCGCCCTGGGCGCGGGAGGCGAGAACGCTGTCGTCCGCATGCTTGAGATTCTCGATAATGAGATCCGGCGAGCCATGGGGCTGCTGGGCGTTACGAAAATTTCGGACCTAGACGCCAGTCACCTGGCCCGGGCAGAGCCGCTTGCCCGCAACTGGCTGGACAGCGCTTTTCCGCTTGTCAGTGAGGGATATGGTGCTGCCGCCAGCGAGATAGACGATCTTTCGCTGGCGCTACCCCGGTAAACAGCGGCGGCGGGTCGCCCGGCCTTGGCCGTAATCGCTCACCTGCCGATCCAGGTGACATCCAAAAACAAAAAAACCCGGCACGAGGCCGGGCTTTATTTTTGGTTGCGGGGGTAGGATTTGAACCTACGACCTTCAGGTTATGAGCCTGACGAGCTACCAGACTGCTCCACCCCGCGCCATTTCCATCTCGCGCCATTTTTCCATCGCGCCAGGTGCTGGATGAACCGGCGCGAGCCCCTGCAACGATGATCCGGCCGCGGATAATGATGGCTGGCGGGTCAGGACGTCGCGCAAGGGCGCATCGCAAAAGAAGATCCTCGTGTTATCCATGCATTTGGCAGGGTCGGCAGCGACCTACTCTCCCGCGTCTTAAGACGAAGTACCATCGGCGCTGAGGGGTTTAACGGCCGAGTTCGGAATGGGATCGGGTTCAGCCCCCTCGCCAGAACCACCGGCCCGGCGAAATGCATGAAATTTATACTGGTCTTATCTAACGCCGCCCGTCAGCCGCCTTGCGGCAATCAGGGTGGACATTGACTAATGAGAACGATCAAGCCAATCGAGCTATTAGTACCGGTAAGCTTCGCGCATTGCTGCACTTCCACACCCGGCCTATCAACGTGGTGGTCTTCCACGACTCTCAAGGGAGAACTGGTTTTGAGGTGGGCTTCCCGCTTAGATGCCTTCAGCGGTTATCCCTTCCGCACATAGCTACCCTGCTATGCGGCTGGCGCCACAACAGGTCCACCAGTGGTGCGTCCATCCCGGTCCTCTCGTACTAGGGACAGCTCCTCGCAATTCTCCTACACCCACGGCAGATAGGGACCGAACTGTCTCGCGACGTTCTGAACCCAGCTCACGTACCTCTTTAATTGGCGAACAGCCAAACCCTTGGGACCTGCTCCAGCCCCAGGATGAGATGAGCCGACATCGAGGTGCCAAACAACCCCGTCGATATGGACTCTTGGGGGTCATCAGCCTGTTATCCCCGGCGTACCTTTTATCCGTTGAGCGATGCTTTCGTCTCTGCTCGACCTGTCAGTCTCGCAGTCAGGCAGGCTTATGCCATTGCACTCAACGAGCGATTTCCGACCGCTCTGAGCCTACCTTCGCGCGCCTCCGTTACTCTTTGGGAGGCGACCGCCCCAGTCAAACTACCCACCACACACTGTCCCGGACCCGGATAACGGGCCGCAGTTAGACATCCATGACTTCAAGGGTGGTATTTCATCTTGCGGCTCCACCCAAGCTGGCGCCTGAGCTTCAAAGCCTACCACCTATCCTACACATGACGGCACGAATGCCAGTGTGAAGTTGTAGTAAAGGTGCACGGGGTCTTTCCGTCTGACCGCAGGAACCCCGCATCTTCACGGGGAATTCAATTTCACTGAGTCGATGCTGGAGACAGTGGGGAAGTCGTTACGCCATTCGTGCAGGTCGGAACTTACCCGACAAGGAATTTCGCTACCTTAGGACCGTTATAGTTCAGACCCTATACGTCGCCTTGCGGCTTCGCAGAGCCCTGTGTTTTTGCTAAACAGTCGCCACCCCCTGGTCTGTGCCCCCGACCCGTGGTTGCCCACGGACCGGGCTCCCTTCTCGCGAACTTACGGGAGCAATTTGCCGAGTTCCTTCAGCATCGTTCTCTCAAGCGCCTTGGTATTCTCTACCAGTCCACCTGTGTCGGTTTCGGGTACGGTCTATATTGCAGGAGCTATTTCCTGGAACACCTTCGAAGCCGGACCAATCCAATAAGGACCGACAACACACGGTATTCGTCACTACCTGCAGGCCGGGGAATATTAACCCCGTTCCCATCGACTACGCCTTTCGGCCTTGCCTTAGGGGCCGGCTAACCCTGCGCTGATTAGCATTGCGCAGGAACCCTTGGACTTTCGGCGAGAGTGTCTTTCACACTCTTTATCGTTACTCATGTCAGCATTCGCACTTCTGATATCTCCAGGACCCCTCACGGGTGTCCCTTCACAGACTTACAGAACGCTCCGCTACCGCATATCTTGCGATATACCCACAGCTTCGGCGCATGGCTTAAGCCCCGTTACATTTTCGGCGCAAGGACCCTTATTTAGACCAGTGAGCTGTTACGCTTTCTTTAAATGATGGCTGCTTCTAAGCCAACATCCTGGTTGTTTTGGGATCCTCACATCCTTTCCCACTTAGCCATGACTTGGGGGCCTTAGATGGTGGTCAGGGTTGTTTCCCTCTCCACGACGGACGTTAGCACCCGCCGTGTGTCTGCTGGATAGTACTTCCCGGTATTCGGAGTTTGGTTAGGTTTGGTAAGCGGTGAAGCCCCCTAGCCCATCCAGTGCTCTACCCCCGGGAGTATTCGTCCAACGCTCTACCTAAATAGATTTCGCGGAGAACCAGCTATTTCCGAGTTTGATTGGCCTTTCACCCCTAGCCACAGCTCATCCCCGAATTTTTCAACATTCGTGGGTTCGGCCCTCCAGTGCGTGTTACCGCACCTTCAGCCTGGCCATGGCTAGATCACTCGGTTTCGGGTCTAATCCGTCGAACTGTTCGCCCTGTTCAGACTCGCTTTCGCTGCGCCTACACCTAGCGGTTTAAGCTTGCTCGACAAACTAAGTCGCTGACCCATTATACAAAAGGTACGCCGTCAGCCTTGCGGCCTCCGACTGATTGTAAGCGTCCGGTTTCAGGATCTGTTTCACTCCCCTCGTCGGGGTGCTTTTCACCTTTCCCTCACGGTACTGGTTCGCTATCGGTCACGCGCTAGTACTTAGGCTTGGAGGGTGGTCCCCCCACGTTCAGACAGGATTTCACGTGTCCCGCCCTACTCAAGGACAATTGCTCGCATTACGCCTACGGGGCTGTCACCCACTATGGCCCGACTTTCCAGACGGTTCGGCTTGTCTTGCAATTGCCACTGGCCTGATCCCCGTTCGCTCGCCACTACTGAGGGAGTCTCAATTGATGTCCTTTCCTCCGGGTACTTAGATGTTTCAGTTCCCCGGGTTCGCTTCTTAACCCCTATATATTCAGGGCCAGATACCTCGTATCAAAACCCGTTACCGAAAGCCGGACCATGACGGCCCGACAATCGAAAACGGGTCTTGGAGGTGGGTTTCCCCATTCGGATATCCACGGATCAAAGCTTGTTCGCAGCTCCCCATGGCTTTTCGCAGCGTACCACGTCCTTCATCGCCTGCGCGTGCCAAGGCATCCACCGAACGCCCTTAAGACACTTGATCGCTCTCATTATCAATGTCCGCCCCATAAAAGAATTTCAGAGCGTCGGGTGTCCCGGTCAGAGGACATACGGACATTGTTCGGCCCATGCATGATCCTTGTGAGATCAACACGGGCCGGAAAGACCAGTATAACACGAGATTTGCCCGTCAAACGGTTGGAGGACCGCTCATCCTTTCAGGATGATATCCGGACAAGTCTTCTTTTCACGATGTCAGAAATCCTGCCGCGACCTGCGAAAACGCAGAACGCTGCAAAACGAGGTTTCAATCGGCGTGATTGGTTTTGGAAATCGGTTTGGAGGAGCCAGAATGGCTGGTGGAGCCAGACGGGATCGAACCGACGACCTCCTGCTTGCAAAGCAGGCGCTCTCCCAACTGAGCTATGGCCCCTTCAAGTCGAACCCGCCGGTTTGTCGAACCCGCTGTTCTGTCGATCCGAGGACTGCCGCGCCTGGACTTGGTGGGCCTGGGTAGATTCGAACTACCGACCTCACCCTTATCAGGGGTGCGCTCTAACCAACTGAGCTACAGGCCCTTGCCCCAAAGGGCCCGGATCGGGCGTCAGCCAGATCATGCCAAACGGCATGGCCGGCAAACCCGCAACCGAGCGCTGATCACGCTAATCGAAGAAAGAGAAACGAAGGCGGCGACGCCTCGCAGTATTTTAAAGTGGCCAGATCTGACTGATCCGGCCGTGTTCCAAGATGATCCGGAACGGCGATCCTCCGTGAACAGAGGGACCGTTGGGGATCGTCCTTAGAAAGGAGGTGATCCAGCCGCAGGTTCCCCTACGGCTACCTTGTTACGACTTCACCCCAGTCGCTGACCCTACCGTGGCCGGCTGCCTCCTTGCGGTTAGCGCACCGTCTTCGGGTAAAACCAACTCCCATGGTGTGACGGGCGGTGTGTACAAGGCCCGGGAACGTATTCACCGTGGCATGCTGATCCACGATTACTAGCGATTCC
>CALZIL010000020.1 GCA_945787495.1 uncultured Afifella sp.
TTTTCATCTCGCCTGCCTGTAAATTCCAGTTTTAGCCATCGAGAACCGGTTCCCACTTTTCGCAAATGCGCTTCAGCGCAGCAAATAGCCGAATTTCTCCCGTGCCCGTTTCGCCAGTTCCGGGCTCGGCATGTTGACCTTGGGAAATTCGTCGCGCCAATGCCAGGGCCGGCAGGCATCGATGATGGCGCGCGAATTGGTGAAGTCGCCCTGTTCCCGCTGGCGCGGTTCAAGCCGCGGATCGAGCGGCGTCGACCAGGCATTCTTGATGATATCGATGGACGTCGCCGGATCGGAACGGGTCACGACCGCCCACATCAGCTCCTCAAGATCTGAAACGTCGATATCGTCGTCGACGACGATAACATAGCGCCCGCAATAGGCACCGACATGGCACATGGCGGCGATATGGCCGGCCTGCGCGGCATGACCGGGATAGCGTTGCTTGATGGAAACGCCGAGCAACAGCCGTGCATTGCCGGTCTCATGGGCCCAGGCGGCGGTGACGTCGGGCACGCCGGCCTGGGTGATGTTCTCACGCAACAGCGCCGAGCGCATGATGGCGCGATAACGGCAGATCTCGTCCGGCGGCCGCTGTGGCGGGCAGCCGAGAATAATCGGGTTGTTGCGGTGGTAGATTGCCTTGATGTCAAGCACGGGCTCGTCACGGATATCGCTGGCATAATAGCCGGTCCATTCCCCGAACGGCCCTTCGGGCCGGCGATTGCCCGGCTCAACGAAGCCTTCGATGACGATCTCGGCATTGGCCGGAATCGGAAGCCCGGTGACTTTTCCGTTGATCACCTCCACCGCCTCGCCGCGTATGCCGCCGATAATGTCCAGTTCCGACATGCCGTACGGCACTTCGCTGCATCCCATCAGGAAGCTCAGGGGATCGCCGCCGACGACAATGGCGACGGGCATGGGTTCGCCGCGCGCTTCGTATTTGTCGCGCATGATACGGCCGTGCTTGCCCGGCGAAATGTAAAAACCGACCTGGCTTTCATTGTGGATCATCACCCGGTAGGTGCCGCAATTGACCCAGCCATCATCCGGGTCGCGGGTGATGTTGTAGCTGCCGGTGCCGATATAGCGGCCGCCGTCTTCCTCGTGCCAATGCGGCGTCGGAAAGCGGGTGATGTCAATGTCGTCGCCGGTGATGACGTTTTCAAGGATAGGGCCGTCATCGACGATGCGTGGCGCAATTTGCGGCAGGTCCGCCAGATAATGCTGGCGCGCCGCCTCGGCGAGATCCAGCTTTGACAAATTGGTCGGAAAGCCCAGCGTCATCGCCTTGCGTTGACCGCCAAAGAAGTTGGTGAGCACGCGCGAGCCCGGCAGCGTATCGGGGATATCCTCAAAGACGACACACGGCGCGGCATCTTTGTGCAGGACCAGTTCGGCAGCCATGCCGATCTCTTCCTGCCAGTTCGCCCCCTTGACGATTTCGACCTCCTCCAGCTTCTCCGCCGCGGCCAGCCATTGGCGCAGGTCATGATAGGCGATGTCCGGGATCAAGGCGGCAATCAGGTCACCACTGTTCGACAGATCGGCCGCGCCGCCGATGATTTTCGCGCCGACCGGAACTCCCATGCCCTCTTTGGGTTCTGCTGTTTTCTTGCTCATGAAACCTCTCCTGAAATGGGCGTGGAATTTGTTAAAGACATCGGTAAGCCGGACGCGGATGCAAGAGGCATCGCGGCGCCCGATGGTTCAGGCTCTGAATTGAGGCGCTTGTCATGGCGTCTCCTGATCCGTGGGTTCGCCTGATTGATCAGCCAGTTCCAGCGTCTGCTTGAATCCGAAGCTCCGCGAATTGTCGATCAATGTCAGCCGCGCCGGACGGAACCGGTAGACGGCCGCCGCGCCAAGATGCCGGGCCAGATTGCCGGCGGCGAACTGTTTCAAAAACGGGTAGCGGGCGACGAGCAGATCGAAGCCCTCCGTCTCCTCGTCCGTGTCCGTGAGACGGCATCCGCTGCCTTGCATTTGCAGGCCGCGGATCTTGCGGAAATCCTCGTATTGCTTGGCGATGGTGACAGCCGCCCGAGTGCCCGACGCAATGTGTTCCGAATGGCGCGTCTTCGGGTCGGACAGCCAGTAAATGTCGAAGACATCGTTGGCATACATCAATGAAACGGCGTGCGGTCCGGTCTCGCCGATACTCGCCAGTGTCATGACGGTGTGCTGGCGCAATTCCTCAAGGATAGCCTCTCTCAGTTCAGCGTCATTGAGAGCCATGCCGTTACAGCCTCACGACACGGCGAAATTTATTACCGGGCCCAAGCGCATCAATTGAAGGCCTCCTTTGCCGCATAGGCATCGAACTCGGCCTCGCTCAATCCAAGGAAATCCTTGAACACGACGTCATTGTCGCCGCCAAGGATTGGTGCGGCATGGGCAATGTCGCCGGGTGTTGAAGACAAGTCGAAGCCGGGCATCAAATAGGCTTGTTCGCCGATTTCCTCGTGCTTGCGCCGCCGCCAGGACCGCCGCTCGGCAAGTTGTAGATCGCTGAACAGATCGGCGATGGTGTTGACCGGATAGGCGCCGACCCCGGCTTGCTGCAGGGCCTCGGCGGTTGTCTCCGCGTCGCGATCGCGCAAGGCTTCCGCCAGCGCGTCGTCCAGAGCCTGGGCGTTTTCGCGCCGGCCCTCGATGCCGGCAAAGCGCGGGTCTTCGGCCGTGGCCGGGCAATCAAGCGCTTCAGCCAGCGCGGTGAATTCGGCGTCGGACCAACACGACAAGGCAAGCCAACTGCCATTGCGGCACTGATAGGCGCCGTGCGGCGCGGCCTCCACGTCGCGGTTGCCGTTGCGCTCGGCGATCGTACCGTTGCGGTGATAGGCGAGAAGAGCGCCGGCCATGAAGTGCAGGCCGCACTCATATTGTGAAACGTCGATCAAGACGCCCTTGCCGGTGTGGCGGCTGTCATCCAGCGCCGCCAGGACAGCCGAGCAACCCATGACCGATGCAATGAAATCGATATAGGGGCCGTAAAGCAGCATCGGTGGCCCGTCCTGCTCGCCGATGGCGCCGCAAAAGCCGGCCAGCGAGGAGAGCTGCGAGCCGAAGCCGGGCGTATGCGCCCGTGGCCCGGTCTGCCCCATATTGCAGGTCGACAGCATGACAAGGTGCGGATTGGTCTTGCTGACCTCATCGTAACCAAGGCCGAGGCGGGCCATCACGCCCGGGCGCATGTTTTCAATCACCACGTCGGCCCAGTCGGTCAGCCGCCGCGCCAGCTCAAGGCCCTCCGGCTTCTTGACGTCGACCGTCACGCCATATTTGGAATCATTGAATAGCGCGAAACAGCCGCTGCGGTTGATACCGGCGATGCCATCCTTGTAGGGCGGATATTCAAGCCGGAAACCGTCCGGCCTGCCGTGCGATTCCACATGCACGACAATGGCGCCGTAATTGCCGAGCATCTCCACAACCTTTACACCTTCAAGGGCTTGCGGCTTGGTGCTCATGCCACATCCATCGCCATGTCCATCAGGGGGTCGCCCAAAAGCGTTGCGATCTCGTTGTTGGAAAAACCGAAATCCTTGAGGATTTTTGCACTATCGCCGCTGCCGTCGGCGGCCGGATTGCGGATTGCCGGACGCTCTTTGTCGGCGATGAAAAAGGGACCGCAGTGACGTTCACCAGCGCCGTCCGGCACCGCCAGATCCTGCCAGAACGCGCGCGCTTCAAGTTGCGGGTCGGCGGCGATGTCTTCCACCGTTGAGACCGGATAGCCGAGCATCTCGCGGGCGCAGGCGCCCTCCAGAAACTCCGATTTCCTGATGCTTTCGAAGAAGGCGGCGAGGGGGGCTTCGATACGGTCGACCTCCTCCTGGGTCGCCAGCTTCGGGTCGAACTCGTCCCAGTCGACGTCGGTAAGGGGCCCAAGGTCCATGCCTTTTTCACCCATCCAGGCGACCAGCGCCTTGTTGGTGCGCCGGCCGGCCGGGCCGCCATAGATGACAAAATTGATATAGCCGTCCTGGCACCGCCAGAACGCGCGGTAGATGGCGCCATGCACGGAGCGCCCGGTAATGTGGGAGCCGGCGCGGCTCGGTGTCTCGCCCAGAATGTCGAAGAAGGTTGGCGCATGCGCCAGCGCGACAACGACCGAGGCCTGCGCCGAGACATCGACGTGCTGGCCATCGCCGCCCGCGGTGCGATGGCTGAGCGCGACGAGCGCCCCCGCCGCCGCGTGGGCGCCGGCCCAAGAACAGGCTTGCGGAACGGAGATGCGCAGCGGCGCGCCGTCAGGATCCCCGGCCAGCCCCATGGCGCCGCCAGCCGCCATGATTTCCAGGTCCGAGCCACGCCACCTGGCGCGCGGACCATCGCGCCCAAAGGGCGTGATGGAAACGTGGATGAGCTTGCGATTGAGAGCCGATAGCCGCTCAGGAGCAAGCCAATCGTCAGCCGGTTCACCGGGCCTGGCGGTCTCGATGAGGATATCGGCGCGGGCGATCATCCGTTCGATCGCCTGCCGCCCGGCTGGGCTTGCCGGGTCGAGCCGCAAAAGCCGCTTGTTGACGTTGAGCGCCCGCCATTCAGCCTCTTCAAGATCTGCGCCGGGAGGCTCGATCTTGATGACATCGGCGCCGAGGTCGGCAAGAATGCGCCCGGCCAGCCAGCCCAACCGGCCGCTGAGATCGAGGACCTTGTAGCCAGCAAGCATGGTGTCCGTCCGGCCGGGTTCGTGCTTCGCTTCGCTCTATCTGCCCGTCCGTGCCAGCGACAGCAGCCAGCCATGCATGCGCGATTTGGCGTTGGCGATGTCTTCGGCTGAGAAGAAGTCGGCCGGGTCGACCCTGTCGACCGGGTAGACGGGCCTGTGGAAGTCGTTCTCGTAGCCATAGGGCACGGTGGCATCGATGCCCATGCCGCCTTCGAACTCGGTATTGGACGCCGTCCACTGTTTTTCGCCGGCCGTCAGCCGTTCCGACGGCATGAAGGTCTGGCCGATGCCGCCGGGGATCGGGTTCAAAATGTCGGCGCGCGGATTCACGCGCGTGGTCAGGCACCACATAATGTCGTCCATGGAATACATGTCGACATCCTCGCTGACGGCGATCGCCAGCCGCATGCCCTGCGAACACGACAGGATGGCGGAGAGGAAATTGCGCTGCCAGCCTTCCTCGATCCTGTTGCGCTTTTTCACCTGAATAATGCAGCCGCCCCAGTCGGTCATGGAGTAAGGGATGTGCGCATCGACGACGATGCCCGGCTGCAGCCGCTCGCAAAGTTCCAGGATGGCCGCCTCGCGCACCGTCGTGTCGATATTGTTGTCATCGGCGGTGTGGACGCCGAGCGGGAAGATGACCGGTTTCGTTTCCGGCTTGCGCATGGTGATGGCGGTGACGTGGAAGGTCGGCGCCTTATAGGCCTTGCCCATATAGCCGGCCCATTCGGGGTGGAAATGATACCGGCCCTGGACATCGGCGGCTTCAGACTCGGCCGTTTCATAGCGCTTGTCGCGCGGATGCACGTAACCTTCCAGCACATATTCCGATTCAGCGATCGCCCAGGCATCGACGGTGCGCGCCTTGACCAGCTTGACCGGCTCGCCCTGGATCGCCCCGGCCACCGCGATCTCGTTGCAGCCCTTGGGCAGGATCAGGTAATCGAAGCCGGCGCCGGCCAGCAGCGTACAGGCGGGCGGCACGCCGAAGCACATGGTGATCGGGATTGGCTCTTCGTCGCGATAGTGCTTGGTGATCACCTGCCACATATGCGAGCCGGGCGAGATCTGGAACGTGCCGACATTGCCCCAGCGGAAATTCATCCGGTTGTAGCCAAGATCGGCGCCGCCGTCGAAATAGTCGCCGACAACGCAGCGGATACCCGAACCGACGGTCAGTTCGCTCTCAAGGTCGGTATGGCGGATGGCGGTGATCCACTTGTTGACGTCGAGGTCGCTTCATCCTGAGGGATTACGACCGGATCGAGCGGCTTGTTGAACGCCGCCGCGATCTTGCGGGTGCGATCCTGCGGGCCGTCAAAGCCGAACATGCGATCGACGACATTGATGTCGGAGAACAGATTGGTGATGGCGCGGGCGTGCGGCTTGCCTTTGACGTTTTCAAAAAGGATCGGCGGCCCACCGTCGAGATGCTTCTGCAGTCCGGTGATCTCAAGGTCCGGATCGACCTCCTTTTGCGTTTCGATCAGATCGCCATTGGCGCGCAGCCACTCGATCGTCGCGCGCAGGCTGGAAATTTCGCGAGCGCTCGCAGCTTTTTTCGGGTTGGTCGCATCCATTGGGGCTCTCCTGTTCGTCGATATCGGATTCAAGAATTGTTTGCTTTGATGGGATGTACGCGCGGCGGCCGGTTGCGCATCTCGCCGTCCCAGCGCCTGGCCAGATCCGTCGAAATGCCGAATTGATCGAGGATGCGCATGACGGTGTGATCGACAATGTCGTCCAATGTTTCCGGCAAGTTGTAGAAGGCCGGCATCGGCGGCAGGATGGTGACGCCCATGCGCGACAATGCCAGCAGGTTTTCCAGGTGGATGTCGTTGAGCGGCGTTTCGCGGGCGACCAGAACCAGTTTGCGGCGCTCTTTCAGGATCACGTCGGCGGCGCGGTGGACCAGATGGTCACCATTGCCATGAGCGATCGCCGCCACCGTGCGCATGGAGCACGGGACAACGACCATGCCGTCCGTGTGAAACGATCCTGAGGACACCTTGGCGCCCATGTCGCTGGCGCTGTGAATCTCGGTGGCAAGAGCGCGCAGATCGTCGAGGGTCCGCGCCGTCTCGTGCTCAAGGGTCTGCTGCGCCCACTTGCTGACGACCAGATGGGTCTCCACCTCGGCTTTCGCGAGAACTTCAAGAAGACGAACGCCGAAGATGGCCCCGGTCGCGCCGGTCATGCCGATAACAAGCTTTTTCACGAAACCTCCCGTTTTGATCGCGTCTTTTTAAGCATTGTATCGCGCCGGCTATCGATTGGAAATGAACGCGCTGCAAAGTGTATCGTCTCCATTCCCGCCAGACCGATGGCCGTTTTCCTCGCCGTCGCGTTTCAAGAGCGGTCATGGTGATTGACCGCCGTTTTCACATTAGTTAGATATCTAACAAATGACGGGAAAGCCGTCAAGCAGTGGCAAACCGCACCGGATCCCGGTCATGATTTGGCGTCAGCTTGGCAATGAC
This sequence comes from uncultured Afifella sp., assembly GCA_945787495.1. Taxonomy (GTDB): domain Bacteria; phylum Pseudomonadota; class Alphaproteobacteria; order Rhizobiales; family Afifellaceae; genus CALZIL01. Next base: position 7,165 of record CALZIL010000020.1, read on the forward strand.
GTTATGGTCGGGTGACAGGCACAACCTGGCTGCGGGACGGCATCAAAGGCCCGGAAGAAAGCGCCGCGGGATGCGACTATAGGGCACCGGCTCTCCAGGCAGTATCGCGGTATAATTATAGATACGCACTTGATGAGAGCGACAACTTTGACCGCTTCCCCGAAATCCTCCGGCCCCTTGATGCCACCGGACGAATCCGGCGAGGCTTTCAGCTACAAGCCCGGTCTGAGCATCGGTTACCTCCTGCGCGACTGTTATCGCAGCTTTTCCAGGGCGCTGGAGGTGCGCATCAAACCACATGGCGTCGGCGCCGGTCAGTGGTTCTTCCTGCGTGAACTGTGGGAGGAAGACGGCCTGACCCAGGGTGATCTTTCAGCGCGCGCCGGAATGACGGCGCCGACGACGGTTGTTGCCATTCGCCGGATGGTCAAGGACGGTCTCGTCATTCGCGAGCCCGATGACCAGGACCGCCGCAAGGTGCGAATCCACCTGACCGACAAGGGCCGCCGTTTCCGCGACGAATTGCTGCCCTTCGCATTCGACGTCAACAAAACCGCGACTGAAGGGTTCAGCGAGGACGAAATCCGGCAGTTCCGGTCGTTTGTCGATCGCATGAAGAACAACCTGTCGCGCGGCTGATCCGGGCCGCCGTGGTTGGCCCGTTCGGCGTGCTCTGAAGAATCCCGGATGGCGGGGAGGGGCATGGGAGTGCCATCGCCTCGGCATTTGCCAATTCCCTTCTCCTTGTGGGGAATACGAAGTGGGGAATACGAAGCAACATGGCACTTTATATCCGCACCATCGGGATCAAGCGTGGTGAAGCGGCGATCACCCTGGCCAATATGGCCTACAATATGAAGCGATGTTGCTGGCTTGAGAGGCGAAGTGCGCCTGCATGACGCTAAACCGGCCGGATAAGCCCGAAAAGAGGTGCACCCCGTTAAATCAGCAATAGATCCGGAGCAAATACGTCAACAGAAACGCCAAAGCGGAATTTCACGTGCAATTCCCATAAAAATAGGGTTATCGGAGGTGCCCATCCACAAGCGAGCGATCACAACCCCGCAGAGACAAAACCCGAATGCCGAACACAAAACACCCTTCAAGTGGATCGAAATGTCCATCATGTAATACTGCCCTGCATCCGAACGCCAAGTTCTGTCACGAATGCGGGAAGCTCGCAGGTGACCCGCGCGACGCAAAGCAACGGGACTGGAAGATCGTTGCACCCTTTGCTGTCCTGGTCGCCGCGGTTGGAGCAGTATTGGTACTTGTGCTTGGTAATTTTGCCACGGAACAAAAGAACCTCCCGAGCCCACCGCAATCCGATGTCGTCAGTTTTTCTCGACAGCTCAATCAGCCCGTCGATCTCTCGACGATGAGTTCGCGGGAAGCTGCGGACCGTTTGTTCAATCGGGTGATGCTCGCCAACGAGAGCGGAGATACTGCACAGGCAATGCAAGTCGCGCCGATGGCACTTCAGGCGTATCGGCTCGTCGACCGACCGGACGCCGACGCTTATTATCATATGGGTCTAATTAGCTTGGTGCTTGGGAATCTCGACGACGTGCGCAAGCAGATCGAGAACATCAAGCGAGATTCGACCGAGCATCTTTTGGGCCTGGCTCTCGCATTGAATGTGGCGAAACGCGTTGGTGACGACAAGTCGGAGTTGGACATTCTCACACGATTTGCGGCGGCATATGATGTGGAAATAAAGCGGGGCAAACCGGAGTACGGGGCGCACAGCGCTACGATCGAGAAGCTCCGCGCGTCTACCGCAGGTTTAAGGACCACCGAGACTTCAAACCAGAACCCGAAACCAGTTGAAACCGGAGCTCAGCTTTTTGCCTCAAGGTGTGCGGTATGTCACGGTCCGAGCGCCTCGGGAAGCGACAAAGGCCCGCCGCTGGTTCATCAAATTTACGAACCTGGCCATCATGCCGACGCATCATTCTATCAGGCTGTTCGCCAGGGTGTGAAAAGTCACCATTGGTCGTTTGGAAACATGATGCCGATCCCGGATATTACGGACAAGCAAATTGGTCAAATTGTATCGTATGTTCGAAATCTCCAGGTGAAAAACGGTATAAAATAGTCAGTATACATTTGGATTATTCATAGTCGCATCCAACGGCAACAGCAGCAGCTGAAAAGCCGGCGGATGTCCGGTTATGGCCCATAAGCGAAGTGCCGGGACTAGAGCGAGATGAGGTCAAATTGAATCATTTGACCTCATCTCGCTCTAGACACCCATGTTCGAGATACCCCCGAAATCGGAAATGCGGCATGCCGCCGGCAACGTATCGTTTATGAGTACAGACCCCCGATATCAAAATTGGTGAATGTGATCACCAACACGGGGGCTCTCGGCGTCATGCCCGAGGATGACGGTGGGGACAGGTCCAAGGGAGACAGCAGGATGGGCTGGTCCGCAATACCGGGTTCCGGCGTGGTCAGCCACCGCCCGTAAATCCAAACCGCGGCGGGTAATCACAGAAAAACGTCGCGCAGGTCTGGTAATTGAATGAACATTCATTCATTATCGATGGCGTAGGCGTTGTCTGCCTGCCGGGTAGGGCAAGTCTGGTCAACGGTCCAAACAGGGGCAGGAGCGGATCAGTCAGGGGCGCACAAATCACTTCGCGCATTGGAACTGGGCGCGCATTGGAACTGGGGGCGCATTGGAACAGGGGAAGTGGCTGTCATGAAAATGCAAGACAAGGTTGCCGTGGTCACCGGTGCGGCTTCCGGCATCGGCCTTGCCACGGCTGAGGCCTTCGCAAAAGCAGGCGCGCATGTCGTCCTGGCCGATATCGCCGAAGACAAGGGCGAGCAGGCGGCCGAAAACATCCGGTCCGGCGGGCAATCGGCCAAATTCATCGCCATGGACGTGACCGACGCTGCCGCCATCGAGGCGTTCAGGGACGCGGTGCTGGCGTGGCAGGGCGAGGTCGACATCGTCGCCAATATCGCCGGCTGGGGCACCATTCAGCCTTTCGTCGACAATTCCCCGGAATTCTGGCGCAAGGTCGTCGATCTGAACCTGATGGGGCCGATTGCGATCACCAGGGCTTTCCTGGACGGCATGATCGAGCGCAAGTCCGGCAAGATCGTCAACGTCTCCAGCGACGCCGGACGTGTCGGCAGCCTCGGCGAAACCGTCTACTCCGCCGCCAAGGGCGGCGTCATCGCCTTCACAAAATCGCTGGCGCGCGAAATGGCGCGGTTCGAGATCAACGTCAATTGCGTCTGCCCGGGTCCGACCGACACGCCGCTTCTGGCTGCCGAGCCGGAAAAGTTTCGCGAAGCGTTCAAACGGGTCACGCCGATGCGCCGCTTTGCCAGGCCGGAAGAGATTGCCGACGCGGTTTTGTTTTTTGCCAGCGACAAAGCGAGCTTCGTCACCGGCCAGGTCATCAGCGTCAGCGGCGGCATCACCATGGCCGGCTGACGGCAAATTTGGAACGCGCAAACTAAAGACTGGAGACAAGGGCGATGTACACATTGAAGGGTGCGGAATTTCAGCCGAAGCATTTCGGCTGGTCGGTGGACGGCAAGGTCGCGACGATCACGCTCAATCAGCCGGAGCGAAAAAATCCGTTGACCTTCGAGAGCTATGCCGAGCTTCGCGATACGTTTCACAAATTGCAATATGCCGACGACATCAAGGTGGTCGTTTTCACCGGCGCCGGCGGCAATTTCTGCTCCGGCGGCGATGTCCACGACATTATCGGCCCGCTCACCAAGATGGATATGGGCGGCTTGCTGGCCTTCACGCGGATGACCGGCAATCTGATCAAGGAAATGCGCAATTGCCCGCAGCCGATCATCGCCGCGGTCGAAGGCGTCTGTGTCGGCGCCGGCGCGATCATCGCCATGGCCAGCGATCTGCGCTATGGCGGCGAGGGGTGCAAGACCGCCTTCCTGTTCGTCCGCGTCGGGCTGGCCGGCTGCGATATGGCTGCCTGCGCGATCCTGCCGCGCATCATCGGTCAGGGACGGGCCTCCGAACTGCTCTATACCGGCCGCGTCATGGGCGCCGAAGAGGGGCAGTCCTGGGGCTTCTACAATGATGTAACGCCGGCCGGCGGCGCTCTCGACAAGGCCCGTGAAGTGGCCGGCAAGTTGGCCAGCGGGCCGACCTTCGCCCACGGAGTCACCAAAAAGTGCCTGCACCAGGAATGGAACGTGACGATCGAGCAGGCGCTGGAAATCGAGGCCGAGGCGCAGGCCATCTGCATGCAGACGGAGGATTTCAAGCGCGCTTACAACGCCTTCGTCGCCAAGGAAAAACCCGTCTTTGAAGGCAATTAGGCGCCGTACTTCGCCCGGGAGATCAATGTGGCCGACAGCACGTTCTTAGACTGGCCGTTCTTCGGCGATGACCACAGGCGGCTGGCGGAAGAGCTGAGGCACTGGGCCGCCGAGCATGTCGCGCCGCTTCAGGAGCCGTCCCATGACGACGCTGCACTCGACGCGCGCTGCCGGGACCTTGTCGGCATGCTCGGCCGGGGCGGCTGGCTCAGATACTGCGTCCCGGGTGAGTATGGCGGCGCCGGCAGGCTTGAGGTGCGCAATCTGTGCCTTGCCCGCGAGACCTTGAGTTACGTCTCGGGCCTGGCCGATTTTGCCTTCGCCATGCAGGGATTGGGCACCGGCCCGATCTCGCTGTTTGGCAGCGAGGCACTGAAAAGGCGGTACCTGGCAAACGTCGCGACAGGTAAGTCCATTGCCGCCTTCGCCTTGTCGGAACCGGATGCCGGATCGGACGTCGGCGCGATAGCGACGACCGCAACGCGCGATGGTTCCGACTACTTGCTTTATGGTGTCAAGACATGGATCTCCAATGCCGGGCTGGCCGATCATTATGTGGTGTTCGCCCGCACCGGCGAGGCTCCCGGCACCAAAGGTCTGTCGGCTTTCGTGGTCGATGCTGACAGCCCCGGTCTGGACGTTGCCGAACGTATCGCGGTCATGGCGCCCCATCCCCTTGGCACCATCGCTCTTGATAGTTGCCGGGTGCCGGCCGGGCAGATGTTGGCGGGTCCGGGCGACGGGTTCCGGGTTGCCATGAGCACGCTGGATGTCTTTCGCTCAACGGTCGGCGCCGCCGCGCTCGGCTTTGCCCGCCGGGCCCTGGACGAAGCGGTGGCGCGAAGCCGTGAGCGTCAGGCGTTTGGCCGGCACTTGCGCGATTTTCAGCTCATCCAGGCCAAGATCGCCGATATGGCCGTGGCGGTCGATGCCGCCGCGCTGCTGATTTACCGCGCCGCCTGGGCAAAGGACACATCCGAAGGCGGCCGTGTGACCCGTGAGGCGTCGATGGCGAAACTCTTCGCCACCGAAGCGGCGCAAAAGGTCGTCGACCAGGCCGTGCAGATCTTTGGCGGACTTGGCCTGGTCCACGGCAACATTGCCGAAAGCCTGTATCGCGAGATTCGGGCCTTGCGCATTTACGAGGGCACGAGCGAGATCCAGAAACTGGTCATCGCGGCCGAAATTCTGGGCGAAAAGGAAGGTTCGGAGCCTGGGTCATGACCGCAAATTCTGCCGCAAGACCCCTCATCCTGAGTATCTTGGCAAAACCTGCAAAGTGGCGCGCAAAGGGAATTGCCTTGAGACTGAATGAATATTCATTCATATTCATGCCTTGGCATAACGTAAAGCTGAATGGATGTGATGAGGCGGTGCGCCGATGATGAGCCTGACCATTGATACGCCGATTGCGACGGTGGTGTTCAACCGGCCGCCGGTCAACGCGATCAGCGATGAGTGGCTCGACCACTTCGATGCCGCCCTCGACAAGGTGGGCGCCGGCGGCGAAATCTCCGTTCTCCATTTCAAAAGTTCACTCAGGACATTTTGTGCCGGCGCCGATCTTGACCTCATGCGCGCGCTGCTGGTGACGGCGGAGGGGCGCAACGCCATGGTTGGCGTGGTTCGCCGCATCCAGAATGCCTTTTCCCGCCTGGAGGCGATGCCGGTAGTATGCGTGGCGGAAATCGGCGGCGCGGCGCTTGGCGGTGGTTTGGAGCTTGCGCTGGCCTGTGACCTGCGCGTCGCCGGCGAAAGCGCCAGGCTCGGACTGCCGGAAGCCGGACTTGGCCTGGTGCCCGGCGCCGGCGGAACCCAGCGCCTCCCGCGCATTGCCGGCGAGGCAACCGCCCGCCGGCTCATCCTTGGCGCCGAGGTCGTGGACGCCAATGAGGCAGCCAGGCTTGGACTGGTGCAATGGGTCGTTCCGGACGACGAACTGGCAGACTGGACGCAAACGCTGGTGGCACGGCTCGGGTCGCTACCCGGTCCCGCTTTGGCGGCATGTAAAAGCTGCATTGCCGCGTCGTTTGACGGTTCGCCAGAGGGTTATGACCGCGAGTTGCAAGTCACACGTGAACTCCACGGCCAGGCCGAAACACAGCAGCGCATCCAGGCGTTTCTGGAGCGGGCATCATGATTGCCGCCGATACGACCGGCGTTGCTCCAACGCCGTCCCGCGCTGCGGAGATGGGGGTCTGCCTGGATCAACGGCGTATCGAGCACGAGGCAGCGGTCGGCAACTGGCCGGAGCGCGTGCTGACCGATTATTTCGATGACGCCCTTCGGCAGCGGCCGCAGACTACTGCATTGATCGCCGACCGCTGCGATGACGATTCACCGACCACCATGACTTTCGCCGAATTGAATGATCGCGTCGATCGCATCGCCACCAATCTGCGCGGTCTGGGTGTCGATCATGGCGATGTCGTGTCGTTTCAATTGCCGAACTGGTGGGAGTTTGTCGCAATTCACCTGGCCTGCCTTCGCATCGGCGCGGTGAGCAATCCGCTGATGACGATTTTCCGTGCCCGAGAGCTGGAGTTCATGGTCGGGTTCGCCGAATCCAAGGTGCTGATCGTGCCACGGGTTTTTCAGAAATTCGATTACCAGTCGCTGGCCCTGGACTTGCAGCAGCGGCTTCCGGCCTTGCAGCATGTTCTGGTGGTTGGTGGTGAGGGCAAAAATTCCTTCGAGGCCGTATTGCTTGGCGACGTCGATCGGGCATCGGCGCCCGAAAGAACACCGGCAACGCCAAATGACGTCATCCAGCTGCTCTACACATCGGGCACGACGGGGCGGCCCAAGGGGGTGATGCACAGCTCCAACACCTTGCTGACCTCAGCCATTCAGCTTTCTGAACGATTTGGATTGACTGCCAGCGATGTCATATTCATGCCGGCGCCGCTCGCCCATCAACTGGGATTCTGCCTTGGCATGATGATGGCGATCCAGGTCGGCATGCCGCTTGTCACCATGGATGTTTGGGAACCGGCCAAGGCGGCCGAACTGATCGCGGCGCATAAGGTCACATATGCCTGTGGCTCGACGCCGTTTTTAACCGACCTGACCGAGACCCCGGATATCGACAGACTGGACCTTGACGGCTTCCGGCTGTTCCTGACATCCGGCGCGCCGATACTCGCCGCCGGCGTTGAGCAAGCACATGCTGTTCTTGGCGTCTCCGTCGTAACCGGATGGGGCATGACCGAACTTATTCAGGGGACCGCGACATCGCCCTCAAGCAGTCCCGATGAACCGATGACCGACGGCGCGGTTTTTGCCGGCGGTGAAGTGCGCATCGTCGATGCCGGTCATAGCGTGCTGCCGCCGGGCGAGGAGGGCAATCTGCAGTTTCGCGGTTCGACCGTTTTTATTGGCTATTTCAAGCGGCCTGACCTTTATGGCATCGGCGATGACGGATGGTTTGATACCGGCGACCTCGCCAAGCTGGACGAGCGCGGGCATATTCGCATTGTCGGCCGCAGCAAGGACATCATCATCCGTGGCGGCGAGAACATCCCGGTTTTTGAAATCGAGAACCTGATTTATGAGATGCCGCAGGTGAAAGACACCGCGCTTGTCGCCATGCCGGATACCCGCCTTGGTGAGAGGTGTTGTGCCTTTGTGACGCTGCAACCGGGCTGCAATCTGGAATTTGCCGACATGATTTCCTTTCTGGAAAAGCAGAACCTGGCGCGCCAGTACCTGCCGGAGAGGCTGGAAATCCTCGATGAGATGCCGCGAACCCCAACCGGCAAAATCCAGAAATTCGTACTCCGCGACATAGCGGCATTCCAGAGCAGTGATTGACCGGCCCGCCATGTTGACACCGCCAATCGGGTGGCAAATGAGGTAGCAGTTTTGACGATGACCGCGATGAATGAATGAACGCTCACTCGCCGGCAAGCGCGCCCTCCAAAGGCGTGCCCCGGAAACGAACTCGCGAAAAAGGGAAAAGCCTTGCAAAATTATTCCAGCCGCGCCCTTGAAGTGAAGAGCCTGGTCATTGATGAAGCGCTGGTGCGCGAACGGCGCAGCCAGATCGTCGCCGGGGCAGTCAAGCTGTTCTCGCAAAAGGGCTATGATCAAACGACAGTCCAGCAGGTCGCGAAAAAAGCCGGCGTCAGCACCGGACTGATCTATCAATATGTGCACGACAAAGAGGATCTGCTGCTGCTGTCGATTCTCGATGTCGTCGATTCCTATGCCCGGGAAATTCCAGCCGCGCTGGAGGGCGTGGAACAGCCTCTGGACCGGTGCTGTGCTGCATTCGCCGCCTATTGCCGGGTTGTCGATGCCCGCCGCGAAGCGACGCTACTTGCCTATCGATCGACAAATTCGCTGCCGCCTCGGCGCCAGCAGCTGATCAAGGATGCCGAACTTGAAACAAACGAGTTGATCGGCGCCTGTATCCAGGAATGCGTCAACCAGGGACTGTTCCGCAATGTCGACATCGAACTGGCGACCTATCAACTGGTCATGTACGCCCATGCCTGGGCGTTAAAGCACTGGCATTTCGTCAAGCGCATCGATCTGGAGGTTTATATTTCACGCGGCCTCGACCTGTTCCTGCATGGCCTGTTGACGGACAAGGGGCACGAACATCTGCAACGGCAGACCGCCGGTAGCGGGAAAGCGGCGCCCAGGCGCAAGCGGTAAGGAATTGTCGCGTCGCTTTGACGGATTGCCGTGCGGTTTTATCGCTACAGGTTGCCGCTGGCATTCGGCACTCTGCTTTCCAAGCCAGGTTGAGTTTGGGGAAAAGGCAATGTTAGCTTAAGTGCTCCTCGACTCAGCCGGCAGCACTCTAATCCGGCATTCTCGGACGGATCCAAGACGGAAATTGCGATGGCGCAGATCGACGACGAAACACGCGCGCCGGTCCGGGCCGCGGCGACGCTGGATATCCCGGCGGTCGAAAAGCGTGCCGCACCGCTTCGCCGGGATGTTGTCGATGCTCTGCGCAAGGCGATTATCGAAGGCCGCCTCGCGCCGGGATCCCGGCTGATCGAGCGTGAACTGATCGAATTGACCGGCGTGTCCCGGACCGTCATTCGCGAAGCGCTGCGGCAGCTTGAATCCGAATCGATCATCGAAACGATCCCCAACAAGGGGCCGATCGTCCGGCAGCTGACGCGGGCCGAAGCGGAAGACCTCTATGCGATTCGCTCGGTCCTGGAGGGGCTTGCCGCCCGCATGTTCGTCGCAAATGCCTCTGAGGAGGATATCAAAGCGCTGAAAAATGCGCTCGATCGCACGATTGATGCCTACCGGGACAACCCGCCCGACATCATCATGAAAGTGAAGAACGAGTTCTACGAAATTCTGTTCGCCGGCGCGGGCAGCGAGACATTGTCGTCGATGATCTCCATGCTGCACGCGCGGATATGGCGCTGGCGCGCATTGGGTCTCGGCCACCCGAAACGATCGCCGCGCCGGTCCAGACAAAGTATCGCCGGACTGCGCAAACTCTACGATGCGCTGAAGAAAAGAAACGCCGACCTTGCTGAAAAAATCGCCCGGCAAGAAGTCATGAATGCCGCCGCCGAAATCATGCAGATACTCGGACGGGAAAACGCCGAAACGCTGTAGCGACGCCTTGTGAATAAACCTTGTGAAAGGAAACGCGGATGAATACCGGACCTTCTTCTGACGCGCCGATCATCCGCGGCTTCAAGCTGCTGGCTCATCACGAGCTGGATGGTTTTGGTGGCCTTGGAGAAGGCACTGCGATTCAAATCGCCAAGGACGGCCGGCGGATCCTCTGGCTGGCCCATGAGAACGCGCCGAAGAATTTTACCGGCCTGGATGTCAGCGACCCGCGCAATCCGCAGCTTATCATCCAAACCGATCTTCCCGAACCTTACATGCGATCGAATTCGCTTGAGGTGGTCGGCGACATCATGGCCGTTGCCTATCAATGCAAGCAGTCCGGGCAAAAGCCCGCCGGCATGGAACTGTTTGACATTTCAAAGCCGGAAGAGCCGCGTTCCATCTCGTTTTTTGACGCATCCGGCCCCCATTCCCGTGGCGTCCATCAGCTTTGGTTCTGTGACGGAGACTATGTCCATATGTCAGCCGGTGCAGCTGATTTTCAGTCCAAACGCCCCGGCGACGATCAGTTCTACCGGATCATCGATGTCCGCAATCCCTCCGAACCGGAAGAAGTCGGGCGCTGGTGGCTGCCGGGCGTGCGGATCGGCGACAGTCAGGATCCGCCCGTCCAGCACAACCCTGCCGGCAAGGGTTTTCGTGTGCACAACACGAATGTTTATCCGCAGCGGCCCGACAGGGCCTATCTCGGCTGTGTTGATGCCGGCGTGATCATCCTCGACCTCTCGGACCTGTCACAACCCAAAATGATTTCGCGGTGGGATAATTCACCGCCCTATCATGGATTCACACATACGGTGCTGCCGCTGTTTGATCGCGATCTCTTGATCGTTACCGAAGAATCGGTCGCCGATGCCGCCGCCGACTGGCCGAAGCTTGTTTGGATCCTCGATGCGCGCCACGAGGAAAATCTCATTCCCATTGCCACTTGTCCGCTGCCCTCGGTTGAAGATTTCGCCCTTCGCGGCGGCAGGTTCGGGGCGCACAATATTCACGAGAACATTCCGACCCCGACATCCTGGCAGTCAGACCAGGTCATCCTCGGGGCATTTTTCAATGGCGGCCTGAGAGCGTTCGATATCTCCAACCCCTATCAGCCACGGGAAATCGCGCATTTCGTGCCGCCGGCACCGCCACTATCGCCGACCGGCTCCATCCAGCTCAACGATGTCTTCGCCGACGAACGCGGCATCGTCTATACGGTCGACCGGCATGTGGGCGGGCTCTATGTCCTTGAAATGGATTTTTAGGGAACTCACCGACCGGCTGTTTCCCTCCGCCGCAGCGGGCCAGTCGTCCTGCCAGCCTTGACCAAAATCATCACATTGTCGTACGGTATTACGATATAAAATGTGGCCATAATCCTATAAATGCATAAGGCGGAAAAATGAGCGCTGAACCAGTCAAAGTCGGAATTGTTGGCCTCGGACGATGGGCGCGCGTTCTGGCCCGCGCGGCGAAGCTTTCGGGCGAGATCGAGATCGTCGCCGGCTATAGCCGTTCAGAAGAAAAAAGAAGCGCTTTTGCCAGCGATACCGGGATTCCTGTCGTACCGGACCTGCCCTCGCTTTTGTCCAATCCGGACATCAAGGGCATGATACTGACGGTCCCGAACGAACAGCATTTGCCGGTTGCGCTGGAAGTGGCCAAGGCCGGCAAGCATGTCTACACCGAAAAGCCGATTGCCAGCACGCTTGAAGACGGGCTGGCGATCGAGGCGCTTGAAAACGATTATGGCGTCACCGTCACCGTCGGGCACAGTGCCCGTCTGCTTGGCGGCATCCGGGCGATCCGCAAGGCGATCGATGCCGGCGAGCTTGGCCGCGTCGGGTTTATTGAAGCGAATTTTTCCAATGAGCGCGCGCTCGAACTGACCCCCGACACCTGGCGCTGGTACAAGGATCGCGCCCCCGGCGGGCCCTTGTCGCAGCTGGCGGTCCACATGTTCGATATCGTTCAATATCTCGGCGGCGATGTTGACGAAGCCACGTCGGTGGCTTCCAAGCTTTCCCCGGTCGGCGCGGAAGTCGACGACCAGTCGATGACATTGCTGAAATTTACCGACGGCAAGATCGCCTATGTCGGCACCTGCTGGACATCGCCGGGGGTCTTCGCGGTGCGGGTCTTCGGATCAAAAGGCCTGATGCATTACGAGATCGATTTCGGCACCTGGGACACGCCGGACAAAATTCGCGACAATTCCATGCTGTATATCCAACGCGGCAAGGACGGCTTTGGTAAGCGCGAAATTCTGCAAGAGCCGGAGAGCAATATGTTCCGCGCCGAGCTTGAACTCTTCGCGCAAAGTTGCCGATCGGATGCCGGCAACGAACTGAGCGCGTCGAACGGAAATTCAGCCGTCGCCTGCCTTTATGCGGCGCTGCGTTCGATCGAACGCAACGGCGAGGCGGTGAAACTCGACGACGTTCGCGAGGAAGCGCGTGCCAAGCTGGCCGGGGAGAAACGCGATGTTGCCTAGTCGCAGTTTTTCCGACCTGACGCAGCCGGAGATCGCCGAACAGTTCAAGAAGAATCCACTGGTCATCCTGCCGGCCGGCAGCGTCGAACAGCATGGCCCGCATTTGCCGGCCGGCACCGATTCTTTTGCCGCAAACCTGATTTCCGAGGAGTTGGCCTCACGTATGGACGGTCTGGTTCTCCCCGGTCCGACGATCGGCGTGACGCCGATGCATATGCCCTTTGAGGGCACGATCACATTCAGCCCGGAAACCTATATCCACGTGGTCACCGAGATCTGCGCGTCGACGGCGGTTCATGGCGCCAAATCGCTGCTGATCGTCAATTGGCACGAGGGCAATATTCCCTCTCTGGCGATTGCCGCCGAGGATCTGCATCGAAAGCATGGCATGACCGTGCTCACCGTGCAGGCCTGTTATGTCGCGGCGGATCTGTTTGGCGGAGAGTGCAATGGTCTCACTCATGGCGGCGAAATCGAGGCGCTTGCGGTCCTGGCCTTCCGGCCCGAACTGGTCCATCTCGATCGCATCGACTATTCGTCCGATCACGGCCACGGCCATCACATGGACAAGCTCCGGCGCACCCGCAGCTACCAGCCGGTCCTGACCGATATCCGCTCCATTGCGCCGACCGGTTGGTATGGCACCCCGGAGAATGCCACCGAAGAACGCGGCGTTGCCATGCTTGAAAAGATTGCCGACTCGATCGCCGCCGAGGCAACCGAACTGTTTGCCCAACTCAAGGAAACGCTGGGTGGAACCGGGGAAGTGAAGCATCTGCGAAAGGCCGGTTGATGGCGCGCGTCTTTGCCCTGAAGGATGCCACGAAACTGAGCCTGCCCGGCCGCAAATCGCGTGAGATCGTGGCGGCGGCATCCGGCGCGCAGGCCTCGACGGTAAGATTTGTCGAGATTGAGCCGGACAAGCCGGACACCAGGCGCGGTCCCCATGTTCATTTTGATTTCGAGGAATGTATTCACGTTCTTTCCGGGGAAGGGACCATGCGCACCGACAAGGGCGAGTATCCGCTGACGGCGGGCGATACCATTTTAGTCCCGGCCGGGGAGAACCATGCCACTTACAATACCGGAACCAAGGTTTTGAAATTGCTGTGTTTCTTTCCGATAAATGACATCAGCGCCGCGACGATCGAGTACGAATCCTGGGAAGCCTGCGGCGGCTCGGATTGATGCCGAGCGTTCTGTGTCTTCGTCCGGAGGCTGATTTCACCCGGGTCGGCGTCGTGCCGCCGGCGTCGATGGACATTGATTATCTTGCGCCGGACGATGAGAGAATGCCGGCTTTGCTCAAGCAGGCCGACGCGCTCGTTATTCCCGCTGTCGGGCCAAAGCTGCCGCTTCATCTGTTTGAGGGTGCCCGGCTCCAGCTTGTCCAGGTGACCGGCGCTGGCGTTGACCGGGTCGATGCCGACGGATTGCGGGCGCTTGGCATCCCGCTCGCCAATGTTCCAGGCGGCAGCAACGAGGCCATTGCCGAATATGCCGTCTCCTGCGCAGCCGCACTTCTTCGCCGTTTCACTGAGGCCAGCGCCGAAATTCGCGATGGCCAAAATAGCGCTAACCGGAGCCGGATTATTGCCGAGAATGTCGACGGTCTTGAGGGCTTGCTGGTCGGTATCGTCGGCCTGGGTGTCATCGGCACAGCGGTGGCGCGGAAATTCAAACAGTTCGGCTGCCGCATTGCCTTTTCCGATCCGGCGCCTGCCGATCCGCAAGCGGTGATTGCCCTGGAGGCCGAGGCGCTTGCGCTTGAGGATCTGTTTTCCCGCTGCGATGTGGTTTCGGTGCATGTGCCGCTGCTGCCGGCGACAACGGACTTGATCAGTGCCGATGTGCTGTCGAAGGCAAAAAAAGGTTCGGTGCTTATCCAGGCGTCGCGCGGCGGCGTGGTCGACGAGAAGGCTTTGTCCGACGCGCTTGAAGCCGGGCAGTTGGCGGGCGCCGCTGTCGATGTCTATTCCAGCGAGCCGCCGAGCCTCGACAATCCGTTGCTGACACTGTCGGACACGGCCGCGGGACGGACGATATTGACGCCGCATGTCGCCGGAATAACCCGCCAGTCCTGGGCGTTGCTGTTTCGTACGGCGTGGGAGAACGTCACCCGGACTGTCGTGCAGAACCAGGCGCCGCGGCACGTCATTTAGGTGCAATGCGGGTTTTGCGGACAGCGTTCGTAAAATCGTCTGTGTGACCTGTGTCCGTTAATCAGCGTTCGATCGGCACGCCGACAAGATTGCCCCATTCCGTCCACGACCCGTCATAGACACGCACATCCGGCGTTCCCAGAATCTGGGTCAGGACAAAATAAACGACGGTTGAGCGGTGACTCATGCGGCAATAGGTAATCACCGGGTCGTCGCTGTTCAGGCCACACGTATCGGCAATCGCCTGCAATTGTCCCTTCGGCAGAAAGCTTTTGGTTTCGTCCAGAAGATCTTCGAAAAACAGGTGCTGCGCCCCCGGAATGCGCCCGGTGCGCACCGCGCCAACGTCGGGCCCGCCATAAGCCGCGACCCTTTCGCCGTTAAATTCTTCCGGTGATCGGGCATCGATGATGACGTGATCCTTCCGCTTTATGGCTTCCAGGATGTCATCCTTGAATATGCGCATCCTTGGGTTGGGCGACACCGGCTCATAACTGGCCGCGGCTGGCGGCGGCGGTATTTCGACCTCCAGCGCGCGGCCTTCCGCTTCCCATCGATAGCGCCCGCCATCCAGCAGGCGGACATCCTTATGTCCGCAATATGTAAGCACCCACCAGGCATAGATGCCGAACTGGATCCCTTCGCCATAGAGGACGACAGTCGTGTCGTTGGCGATGCCGGCGGCGCCCATGCGCCGGGCGAATTCATCGGGATCGGGAAATTCGCGCATGTGGCTGTCCCACAAGGCTTCCTTCCATTTCCAGCAGATCGCGCCGGGAACGTGCCCGGCCTTGTAGGCCTGCATGTCGTCCTGGTTCATTCCGGCGATCTCGATCAGCCGCACGTTCCGCTCGGACCTGTTGGCTTCCAGCCATTGTGGCGTCACAAGGGTGCCGGGGCCAGCAGTCTCACTCGACATCATGGTTATCCTTTGAATCGCCGCCTGCATTTAGGTTGGAACAGCCTGATGCGGAATGTCCCATCTTCTCAGGGCGCCGGGCATCCGGGTACACTCCGACCCCGCATGTGCAATAAGTGTGCGCCAACAGATCCCGCCAAACGAAACCGAATAATGCGCCCCCGCACGATGAGGAAATCTACAAATGGCGGCATCTCATCGAGAATTACTTCAACAAAATCAAGGAATTCAGAGGCGTCAGCACACGCTATGACAAAACCGATAACAGCTATGAAGCAGCTTGGTGCATCGCTGCCGCAGTCATCGCACTAAGGTAATTGTCCACAGACCTTGAACTTATTTCGCTTTCTGCCCGACACAGACGCGTGTCCTATTTCGCTACTAAAGCATCTCGCCTGCGCAAATCAATTGTCTTGCGCGCCCTGCAACACCCAGAATCTGAAGGCTTGCCTTTCGCACTTGGAGAGTTGTTTTGTGTTGTGCGGCATCCAGATCTCGGCCGAGGTCCGTCGATCGATCACCGCCAGCAGGTTGCTGTCGACTGCGTTCCCCGGTGTTATCATCGGACCGCTTTTCGTCCCTTTCATGAGGCCCTCATAGTTGCTCATGTCGAGGCCGCTCGCCTCATAGCCTTCGCCGCCCGACTGATGGCACTCCAGGCATCTGATTTCGATGATCGGAAACACATCTTCCTTGAAACTGACCTGCGCCGCGGCGGCTGACGCCCAGAGCGCAACCATGAGCATCGCCGTCATGGTTAGAACCAGGAGACGCTCTATTCGTTTTGACGGATTGACCATGTTAACCTCCATCGGTAACGAGCAGCGATCATGGGTATTCCCAAGTGGCATGCCCGTGAACAAAAACCCGGCATAAAATTCCGCCTTCTGCGTGACCGGTCTTTGGCGCGGAGAGGAGCGCCAACTACAGCGAAGCGTAATAGGCCGCCAGATTGGCGATATCGCCGCCGCTGAGCTTCTTCGACAGCGCGTTCATCGTCTTGTGCTTGCGCTTGCCGGACTATCCGGCGATGCCCAAGGCCAGCGCAGTCGCGGCAATTACCAACCAACGAGTCTTCATGTCCAATCTCCTTGCATTCTCCCGGTCTCGCAGACATCGAGACCAATTGCGAAGGTACACGCTCAATTCTCCGGGCCATCGAGCGCAAAAACCGCATCGCATCGGTTCGACCGACTGTAGTCGCGAGATTGGCCAGCGTTCTTGATATATATCAAACATTCACCCGAAAAGAGGTGTATCCAAATTGGCTAATATTCTGGATTCCGATATACGGATTGATTTTGTTCAAGGACGCGGCACGACGGGCGGGATTGCGGAACACGTACCGAGCCGTGATAGATGGCGCCGATTGCGGCAACGCCGTGATTTGTCCTTATCCGGGAGAGATGGAATTCAATGAGGAAGGCGACCATGGTCCAGCCGCACCGAATGTTCTTTCACTACAGCGAATTCCCGCTCAGCAGGCGAACGCTGTTCACCGGCACGCTGATCATGCTCGGTATCGGCTATCTGTTCGCCATGATCCAGATCTACGCCGCCCATTCCGGACGCGATGGCAAGCCGGGGCTTTCCGCCGCCGACATTGCCGTCGCCTATAGCGGCAACCCCGAGGCCACGAAGCTGGAGGCGGCGCTGCTGGGGCCGATGTCGGGGATGCTGCCGATCAACGAGCGCGGTGACATCATCGGTTGGGTGCGCCGCGGTGCCGATCCGGCCGAATTCGAAGAGCGCATCAAGTCCGTCATCGAAAGCCGTTGCCTTGCCTGTCACGATGGCAGCAATCCCCATATCGCCAACCTCGACGGCGTTGAGCACGTCGCCGAGCTGGCCGAGATCGACACGGGCATGACTCTCTACACTCTGGTGCGTGTATCGCACATCCACATGTTCGGCATGACTTTCATCTTTTTCATCATGGGAATGATCTTCAGCCATGCCTATGTGCGCCCAATATGGTTCAAGTCGGCGGT
This sequence comes from uncultured Afifella sp., assembly GCA_945787495.1. Taxonomy (GTDB): domain Bacteria; phylum Pseudomonadota; class Alphaproteobacteria; order Rhizobiales; family Afifellaceae; genus CALZIL01. The sequence continues at coordinate 24,649 of CALZIL010000020.1, forward strand.
GATCGCGCTGCCGTTCTGCGCCCTGATCCTCGATGTCGGCTCCTGGTACATGACCAAGATCTTCCCTGCCTTTGCCTGGGTGGTCATGGTAGGCGGCGGACTGATGGGGCTGAGCTTCGCGATACAATGGATCATTTCGATGTATCAGATCTGGTTCTATAAATTCACTGCCCGAGAGTCTTCGGACGAGGCGCCGGCTACTTGACCGAGAGCAATGACACGGCTGCCGCCAGGCGCCGGCGCTGATTCATGCGGTTGCGAAATTCGCCCATGCTTCAACCCTTCGAGGATGCCATGAGACGCAAGACTTTGCTGACTGCATTCACCGTTGTCCTGCTGACCGCAGCCGGTGGCGAGGGGAGGTCACAGGAGGCGCAGCCACCCGGCGACGTTCTGGCTGGAAAGGCCATCGGGGCCTTGTGCGCGGACTGCCACGGCTGGGACGGCATCGGCCGCGAGCCGGGAATTCCGCATCTTGGCGGCCAGTATGCCAACTACATCCATGCCGGGCTGTTGCGGTACAAGACCGGCGACGGCAAGGATGAGAGAATGAACGAGGTCGTCGCGGTGCTCGCCGACGATGATATGATCAATCTTGCCGCCTATTACGCCAGCCTGAAGCCGTTCAACGAAAGACCCGGCGAGTCCGGGACCGAAGCCGCCGCGGCCGTCGAACCGGATCCCTTCGCCGCGGTCAGGGAGACGACGGCGGTATGCAGCGGCTGCCATGGTGAGGATGGCAATACGGACATCCCCGGCATGCCGAGCCTGGCGGGACAGCACCTCTCCTACCTGATGATTTCCCTGAGCGCGTATCGCGACAAAACCCGCAAAGAGGAGTCCATGCAGGATTTTGCCGAGCCGCTGACCCGCGCCGACATCGAGGACATGGCGTATTTCTACGCCGCGATGGAGCCGCGCCGGTCCGAGATCCCGGGGGAGGGCGATCCCCTGACAGGGATCGCGGTCACTGCGCCCTGCGTCGGGTGCCATGGCCGCGACGGCAACACCGGCGATCCCAAGACGCCCCGGCTGGCCGGTCTCGATGCCGAATATCTGATCGTCGCGGTCAATGCATATAAGGACGGCGACCGCGACCACAGCGTCATGCGCGACGCCGTTGCGGAGCTCAGGGAACAGGACGTGAAGGATCTTGCCGCCTTTTATGCCAGCAGGGAACCGAAGGCACTGCCGATCCGAAAACCCCTCACCATCAGCCAGTGGACGGAGCGATGTAGCCGCTGCCATGGCCCAGACGGCAATAGCACCGATGAGCGGTTTCCCGTACTTGCCGGGCAGGACGAGACCTATCTGGCGAAAGCCATGGAGTCATTTCACGGCGGCGAGCGGGCGAACGAGCTGATGTACGCGATGTCCTTCCAGATGTCCGGATCGGACGTTCAGAACCTGGCGGCCTATTACGCGCGTCAACGCGCGCAGTGAATGCCGTCGGCTGGCATCTGCCTATTGCGCCCCGGCAGGAGAGGCGGCTGAGGTCTCCCCGTCTTCAAAAGGCGGGAACAACCGGGCGAGGCCGAGCAAAAGGATGATGGGCGCTATCGTCAGCAGTACGCCGACGAGAAGCCCTTCCTTTCCGAAGAAGGTGGGCTGGTAGTAAAGTAGTCCTTTTCCGGTCTTGGAGATCTCCTGTCCGCCGATCACCACGTTCCAGCGCATCATGAACACCGAAAACAGCACCAGGCAGGCGCTCAGCGTGACGCCGACCACGAGCGCCTGTCCGGTGGTCCCGCGCCAAATCATGTAGGAAAGGATGAGGAAGGGCAGTATGGCGCCAATCGCAAATTGCAAAATGAAGTAAGGGATAAGGAGGCGGCCGGTCACATACTCCAAGATGACTTCGATTCCCTCGCGGCCCTTGTAGACAATGTTGGCGAATTCCAAGGCCTCCAGGGCGATGGCAATCATGATGAAGCCCCAGATGGTATAGGCAAGGCCTTTCACGCATGCCACGTCGACCCGGATCTTGCGCAGCTTGCACGACGCCACATAAAGCACGACCAGCAACGCCACGCCGGAGATGATCGCCGAGAACAGGAAGATCACCGGCATCAGGTCGGAGGACCACCATTCGCGCGACTTGAGCGAGCCGTACATAAACCCGACATAGCCGTGCAGCCCGTGCGCCCCGGGGATCCCTATGATCGCTAGCGCGAACAGCCATTTCCTGTCGTAGGTCATCGCATGCTCGGACAGATCATAGGAGCCGAGCGTCAGCGCGCGATAGAAACGCCCCAGCAGGTCCTGCCTGCGTTGCGCCTCCCCGACAATAAATGGCCGGTACGCAAACCACATCTCGATCATCAGCAGCACGACGTATGCGGTGGCGAAATAGCCGAACATGGCCATCGCCGAGGACCAATGCGGAGTCAGCGTAGCGTTGAACGCACGTTCCGGATGGCCGAGGTGCAGCAGCAAGGGCGTGGGCACGAAGATCATGAAGCACAGCGAGGTCAACAGTGCCAGGTGCGCCACCGGCTTCAGCGTCTTGAAGCCGAACACCTGATACAGGCTCGATACTGTAAAGGCGCCAGCCACGAGACCCGTGAGATAGGGATAGACCGCAATCAGAACGGACCATTCGAAAACCGTTTCGTTCGGATAAACCCATCCGGTGTAGGGCGCAAGATTAGGAAGCGGTTCCACTAATTCACCTCCTTGTCGATGCCGACATAGAAGACATTCGGCGCATTGCCGGATTCAGGCCTGAGCACCTGCACAAGGTTTTCGCGAATAAACTGGCTGACCGGACTCTCCTTGACCTCGAGATCGCCGAAAATGCGTGCGCCGGTCGGACACACTTCGACGCAGGCGGGCTGCAATCCCTTGGTGATGCGGTGATAGCACCAAGTGCACTTGTCCGAAACGCCCTCCTCCTCGTTGAAGTAGCGCGCCCCGTAAGGGCAGGCCTGCACGCAATATCGACAGCCGATGCAGTAATCGTGGTCGATCAGAACGACGCCGTCCTCGCCCTTGTAGGTGGCACCGACCGGACAGACCTGCACGCACGCCGGATGGGTGCACTGATTGCACAGTTTCGGGACGAAAAAGGCCTCGGAAATGCTCTTCGGAGCCGGAGGCGGCGATGTTGACCGGATCCTGCTGACTGTCGATGTGGGCGTGCTCGTCGCCCTCGAGATAGACGTAGCGCTCGACCCAGGTGCGGAACTGGTGGGCGTTGCGCGGAACGTCGTTTTCGATCTTGCACGCCTCGACACAACGCAGGCAGCCGATGCATTTTGTGGCATCGACACCGAACGCCCAGCGATGCTTAGTCCAGTCATAGCCCGGAATGGCCGGTGGAGTGGCTTCTGCTGCTCCCTGGGTGGTTGCGGCGGCGTGCTGTGCGACGGAACCGGCCGCAACCGCCACGGCGCCGCCCGCAAGGGCACTTCCGAGACAAGTCAAAAACTCGCGGCGGTCACTTTCGTGCTTCTCGCGCTGGTCCTTCTCGTCCATTAACTGCCCCTTGGCCAAGCTTCGGTTCGGCGCCGTCTCACTTGCAGCTGGCGCCGGCGTAATAGTCGGCGGCACTTTCGATATCGGCATCGCTCAAATTCTTCGCCGCGCCGCCCATCACGACATCCGTGCGCGCGCCGCTTCTGTATGCGCTGAGGGCGGCAACGAGATGCTCCTTGGCAAACCCGACAAGATTCGGCCAAGCCGGATTGGTGCTCACGCCATCGGCGCCGTGGCAGGCAATGCATGCCGCTGCCGCCGCACGACCTGACGAGACCGCCTGTTTCTCGGTGCTCAGCGTGCTTTCGCACGTCAGGCTCGCATAATAGGCGGCAAGGTCGGCGGCATCTTCATCGCTCGCGCCTTCAGCGGCGGCGTTCATCATGTCTTCGCTGCGCGCGCCGGTTTTGTAGGCCATGAAGGATTCGACCAGATAGGCCGCCTTCTGGCCGGCCAGCGTCGGTCCGGGAAGGTCGACGCTCACGCCCGCATCGCCGTGACAGCCGATGCAGTCGGCGGCCTTGGCTTCGCCCGCAGCCGCGCTGCCCTGCTGCGCCGCCGGTGCGGCGGCAACCAGATTGAGCAACGGCGAATGTGGGTCGTGACAGACCGCGCACTGCTGCTCTCCGGCGTGCTCGGCGACCACGATCTGAGGCTGCTGCGCCGGCCTTGCCGCCATCTTTTCATGGCAAAGCGTGCATAGTGCGCGCGTGTCCGCGGGGACCGTCAGCTTCAGATTGTCGGGATGAACCGAACCGGTCGACACATGCGTAAGCCCGGCCTTGTCGTCACGCCCGCCGGCGGCGCCATGGCAGGTCTCGCATCTTACGATCTTTCCGTCATCAGGTCTGTTGTGAACGCCGTCGGACCAAGCCACAAATCGCGCCTCATGGCACGATTGGCAATAGGCCGTGCCCTGGTATTTTGGCTTGTCGGAGGCGACCTCGGCAACCGAGTCGCCGCGATAGTGACCATATTGGAAAAACGAATCGACGGTGAGAAATACTATCGCCGCATACCCCATGGCGGCGAACGCCACCAAAAGAAGAACCAATCGAAAGATGTGTCGCGGCATTACGTCCGACTTCTCGGGTTAATCCGGTTTAGATTTCTTCGGTCTATGCAGAACAGTTCTTGTCTGCGCTTTCCCCGATACACGAATCCGTGTCCGGGAAACTGGTCGCTGGTGAACTTGCTGTTCCGGTGCTTTCGACTCCTTTTTGGTTAGAGATCGAAGTGTTACGAAAAGCTATTAACCGCAAGCCAATGCAGACTTGATCTAAATCAAGGTCCACGCTGCGACATTTGCCCACACCCTCGCCGCGAATGCAGGTCCCATTGGGAGCTGACGGACGGTATTTGAAGAGCTACCTGGAATGGGCGATTGAGCGGCGGCTATTACGCGCGCTAGCGAGCCGAGAAATAGCTGGCGCCCCGGTCGAATGGGCCTGCATGATAGCCCCTCACGAATCCTGGTACAAAACATCGGTCAGGCTAGGCCTGTTAAGGACACTCGAAAAAGAGGAAAGAACCATGTTGTATCTGGCGCTCAAGGCGGGGCACCTTATGGCGATCATTTCATGGATGGCGGGGCTGTTCTATCTGCCGCGGCTGTTCGTCTATCACGCCATGGCGACGCCGAACGGCGATGCATGGGAGACCTTCAAGGTGATGGAGCGGCGGTTGCTCAACCAGATCACCACGCCGGCGATGATCGCCAGCTGGGTGTTGGGCGGGGCGATCGTGTTGCTGCCCGCCGGCTGGGCACCCGATGAGACCGGCGGCGAACTGATCGGGGAATACTGGTATCTGGCCAAGCTGGCGCTGGTGATCCTGCTCACCTTATATCATGCCATGCTGATCCACTATGTGCGGGTCTTCGCCCGCGATGGGAACGTGCGCTCGCACGTCTATTACCGTTTCTTCAATGAGGTACCGACCCTGGTGATGATCGGCGTCATCGTGCTGGTGGTCTATCATCCGTTCTGACCGCCGAATCCGGCAATCTCGGCGTGCTCGAGCCGACCCCGATTGGTCCTCCAGCCCGGCCTGCAGAGCATGGATTGGCGCTCCAGGTAGGGAATTTTGACCCAATTGATCTGACTCAATTACAACAGGAGAGCTTCCACATAGGTGTGAGCCTGGATAAGCGGAAGCTGGAAGGCACGAAGACAATGCGCATGGCGAGGTTGTCAGCTTGGCTGTTTGCCTGCATCGTTCTACTGGCGGCAGGGCCGGACAACTGGGTGAGCCAAGCCGCCGCCCAGACGGCGACGGACGGAGAAGCTTCTGGCGAAAGCAGTCTGGGAGAACCCGACAACGAGCTGTGCATAGGCTGCCACGGCGCGGAAGGGTTTGAGATTCCGGGCGCCGACGGCGAAATACGCAACCTGCATATTCGGTCGGATGAATACGGAAAGAGCGTGCACGGAAAACGCTTTTGCGTCGAGTGTCACAAGGACGTTGTCGAGATCCCTCACCGGCCGGGTATCGACAGAAAAATTGGCTGCGTACAGTGCCACCGCAGCATGTGGGACACCGCGCGGCAACAGAATTATTTCAGGATAGAGGATTTTGCGAGATTGGGCGTGGTCGTGGAGAAGATCGAGAGCTACATGCACTCGGTTCACGCCAGGCCCAGCCTGGAGGACCAGTCGAAAACCAATGCGACCTGCTATGATTGCCACAACGCCCACTACGTGACCCAGATCGACAGCTCGGTCGGCGCGGAAGGGCGGCTAAAGATTCCGGAGATTTGCGGTAGATGCCATACGGAGCAATTGGCCGACTATAAGACATCGGTGCATGGACAGTCGGTCATGACCGATTCCAACCCCTACGCGGCCGTCTGCACAGACTGTCACACCACGCACGAGATTGAGTCTCCGGAGGTCACTTCGATCAGAGTCGGGATTACCAGGAATTGCGGAAACTGCCACGACCAGGAACTGGAAAGCTATCTGGGCACCTATCACGGCCAGGTCAGCACGCTGGGCTATGCCTATACGGCAAAGTGCTTCGACTGCCACGGAAGCCACGAGATCCAGAGGGTGGAAAACGAGGCCTCCCTGGTCCACAAGAACAACCGCATTCAGACCTGCCGGAAGTGCCACGAGGACGCGACCGCGGGATTTTCCACATTCCAGCCGCACGGCAACACCGGCGATTTTGAGCGCTATCCCTATCTGTGGATTGCCGCCAAGGGCATGGGCGCGCTGCTCATCGGCGTGTTTGCCTTCTTCTGGACCCATTCGGCGCTGTGGTTCTACCGCGAATACAAAGACCGCAAGGAAGGCCGGAACCAGCCGCACGTCAAAATGGACAAGCTGCCGCCCGGAGAGAAAAGATACTTCAAGCGCTGGCCCGCCGCCTGGCGCCTCGTGCACCTCATCTTCGCGGTCGCAATCATGACCCTGGTGCTGACCGGAACCGCTGTGCTCTATGGGGAATCCGCCTGGGCGCAGGGCGTGATGAATCTGCTCGGCGGGCCCAAGGCGGCGGCGATCGTGCACCGGGTCGCGGCAGCGACGTTCATGGCGGTGTTCTTCGGGCACCTCATCTATGTCACATACTATCTTACCCGCAACTGGAAGACGTTCCGGATTTTCGGACCGACCTCGACAGTGCCCAACCTGCAGGACCTCTGGGACCTGATCGCCATGTTCAAGTGGTTCTTCGGCATGGCGCCGCGGCCGATGTTCGATCACTGGACCTACTGGAAAAAGTTCGACTACTGGGCGCCGTTCTGGGGCATGGTGATCATCGGCTTCAGCGGTCTGATGCTGTGGTTCCCCGAGACAACGGCCTCGGTCCTGCCCGGATGGGTGTTCAACGTCGCAACCCTCATCCACGGCGAAGAGGCGTTCCTGGCCGCCGTGTTCCTGTTCTCGGTCCACTTCTTCAACGTGCATTTCAGACCGGACAAGTTCCCCATGGATATCCTGATGTTCACCGGTGCCATGCCGCTGGAGGAATTCCAGCGCGAGCACACGCTGGAATATCGGCGTCTGCTGGAGGACTGACGCTTTTGGTGCTGGTGTTGATCGGCTTTGGAGGACATTTGGTGTCGGGATAGGGACGACACTTTCACCATAGGGAGATCCTATCGATGGCAAGAATGCTCAATGGCGAATGCAGGACCGTTTCTGCGGAGCGCGTCGCCATGCGCTCGTCACCTGTCGAACCGTCCTCAACCTCAAGGTTGTCGACGCGAACGCTTGCATTCGTCGTACTGCTGCCACTGGTGCTGATCGGCTGTGAGGAGACTAAGGAAGCTGCCATTGGGCCGGCCGACATCGCGGCTGGCAAGGCTGTTGTCGAGGCCCAGTGCGCCGGCTGCCACGGTTCGGACGGACGCGGGGTGGCACCCGGCATCCCGGATCTGGCCGCCCAGGAGGCGCGTTATCTGGTCGCATCATTGACCGCCTATAAGCAGGGCACTCGGACCCATGCCGCGCTTCAGGACCTGACCGTCGAGATGAAGGATGCGGATGTCCGAAACGTCGCTGGCTTCTTTGCCAGTCTGCCACCGCTTGAGGCCGCGGCGGACCAGGGGATGCCTTCTGTCCTGTCGCCTTATGAAAAGGGTGAAGCGGCCTCGGATGTCTGCGCCCGCTGCCACGGCGAAGACGGCAACAGCACGACTGTCGGCATACCCACCCTGGCTGGCCAGCAACCGCGTTATTTCGTCTCCGCCGTGCGGGCCTATCTGGACGGACGCCGCAGCATCGAAGGAAAGGAGATGCTGCGTGAGCTGAGCCATGTCGATCTTGAAAGCCTGGCGCTCTACTACGCCTCTCAGAGTCCGGCGCGACGCGAGGCGCCCGCTTTCGGCGATCCCGCCGCCGGCGAACCGTTGAGCGCGCGCTGCGGCGGCTGCCATGGTGCGTACGGCGTCAGCCACGAGACCTCGACGCCGAGCCTTGCCAGCCAGGAGCCTCACTATCTGATCAAGGCCATCAAGGCTTACAGGGATCAGACTCGCCAGCACAGCGTCATGCTCGACGACAATACCGACGAGGAAATCGAGAACCTCGTCGCCTTCTACACGGTTCAGGAATCGGCCGCCGCCGAAGGCGCGGTGATCACCGTGGAGGAGTTGGTCGCCAAGTGTGATCGTTGTCATGGCGAGGGGGTCGAGCAGCCCACCTTGACCGTTCCGAAGATTGCCGGACAAAACCGGGCGTATCTCATAAACGCCATGAGGGCGTACCGTGACGGCAAGCGCGGCAATTCGATGATGCACAGTATGAGCCTGCCCTACAGCGAGGCGATCATCGAAAGTGTTGCGTCACTGTATTCAAGTCAGCCGGCCAGATGAGCCTTGACCTGGATCTTGCGCCACACGCAATGACTGCTGTAGCGAAACGGCCGCGACTCGCGCGTCGTGGCCGTTCCGCTCGTGGCACGTGAGATCGAAACTGAGATTGAAACCGCCATCGCAGAATCCTCAACACCGTATCCGGCGATCAACCGGCCTTCATCGCAAGCGAGCAGGCCGCAAAGAGCTCGGTATCGAAGACGCGAAACAGCTGCGTCAGGCGCCATTTTTTAGATATGCGACCAGATTTTCGAGATCTTTTTTGCTTTTGACGCCGCTGAATTTCATTGTGGTCCCCGGAACAACGGATTTCGGCTTGGCGAGAAACGCCTTGAGCTTGCCCTCGCTCCAGACCACGCCGGAATTTTTCATTGCATCAGAATATTTTACGCCGGGCCGTTTGCCCGCCGACTTGCCGATGATGCCCTTGAGGTCGCCGCCGATCCGCTTTCCCTTGGTTCCATATACATGACAGCCAGCACATTTCTTGAATACGGTTTTCCCCGCTTTAGCATCTCCGGCCGCATATGACGCGTTTGCTCCA